>PBYV01000012.1 GCA_002729765.1 Acidimicrobiaceae bacterium | reverse complement strand
ATCTTATGCAAGTTTGGGAAGAGAAGAAGGAAACGCTTGACCCGGTAACTAGGGCGGTTTTTCGTGACAAAGTAAGCAGATTTTGGATGGAAGCTGAAGCTTTGCGACTCACCAACTGGAGGGCCAGGGAAGGAAGTAAATCAGGAAACCCGGGTCCTGAAGGTTCAGTTGGCAAACTTATGTCAGCTGAAATGAATCAGCGCATATATGAGACGTGTGTTGAAATAGCAGGAGCTGAAGGTCTTCTCTACGAAGCAGGATATGACCGCAAACGACCTGAAGGTCTGCGAACTGAAGGTGATCTTACGAGATATTCGTTTTTGAGATCTCGTGCCAACACAATAGAAGGTGGCACATCTGAGATCATGAGAAACATTCTCGGGGAAAGAGTTTTGGGTCTTCCTGGAGATGTGAGAGTCGATAAGGATGTTTCCTGGGCGGACGTGCCTAGAAATTAGAAAACTGTCAGGAACGGTGCCAACCAGTTCCTTGAGCTGAATCTTCGAGAACTATGCCATTTTCGAATAGTGAATCGCGTATCTCGTCAGCCCTTGCATAATCTCCACTTTCGCGAGCCTGATTACGTTCAACTATCAGTTCTTCGATCTTGTTTTCATCTAATTCTGATTCCTTTGAACCTGATGGTCGCTGATCTCGACCGATTTTCAACCCGAGAACGTCCACGAGAGTCTCAATAGCGCATCCGATGCTTGCGACTTCATCAGAGTTGTCTTCGTCTAAGTGACGGTTAGCTTCACGAACAGCGTCAAAAATTACTGCAACAGCTGCAGGAGTGCCAAGATCGTCATCCATTGCTTCATTGAACTTTGCGACAACACTTCCGTCAGGTTCAGAGTTTTCCAGATTTGCTGATCTGAAACGGTCAGCGAAAGCGTCGAGGCGATCAAGGGCTGAAACAGCACCGTCAAGAGTATCTGCTCCTATTTCCATGGTGTGACGGTAATGGGTTTGTAGAACCAGAAGTCTTAGGGCACGCGGATCCCAGTGGTCCAACATTGCTTCAAGAGTCGTGAAATTACCCAAAGATTTGGACATTTTCTCGCCGTCAACTTGAACCATTCCGTTGTGAATCCAATATTTCGCAAATTCGCGTCCGCATCCGAGAGCTTCAGCTCTTTCGTTTTCATGATGAGGGAAAATTAGGTCATCGCCGCCGCCGTGTATGTCAAAACCGTCACCTAAAAGGTCTAGGGACATGGCGACACATTCGATATGCCACCCGGGACGTCCCGGACCCCAGGGTGAATCCCAGGTTGGCTCACCGGGTTTTGCGGCTTTCCATAGTGCGAAATCGAGAGGGTCGTCTTTGCCTTCGTCAACGTCGACTCGTGCACCGGCACCTTCTCTAAGGTCATCAACAGTCCGGTTAACCAAAGCACCGTATTCGTCCAACTTGTCGACATCAAAATAGACGCCGTCATCTGTGGTGTAAGCCATTTCACGGTCGATCAGATCAGCGATCACTGAAACCATATGGTCCACGAATTCGGTGGCACGGGGTCGCAGGTCAGGGTGGGCTATGTTCAAACGGTCCATTTCGGCAATAAAGATTTCTTCGAACCGTGCAGCCAGATCGGGTTCAGAGGTTCCTTCTTCGGCTGCTCGTGCGATTATTTTGTCGTCAATGTCGGTGATGTTGGAAACAGCTTTAACTTCATACCCTGACCATTTCAGATATCTGACGAGAATATCGAAAGCCATGGTTGAGCGGGCGTGACCCAGGTGTGGGGCGTCGTAGACGGTGGGGCCGCACCAGTAAACCGAGACTTTTCCAGGGTCGCGGGGGGAGAAGTCGGTTTTTTCGCCTGTGAGACTGTCAGTAAATTTCAGCACAATAAAATGATACGCGAAAAGAGATGTCAGTGATTGCCAGAAACGAATTCAGACCCAAAAATTTAGACAGAGTTCAGGTCGATACCAAGGATTGCCGCTGCTTGGGTTAAAGCTGTTTTGGCGTGAGAGTCATTTCCTTCACCTTCAATTGTTCTTTTAGCGAAGTTGTCGATAAGTTGACACGCTTTGGGAAGATTCAGGTCGTCATCAATTGCCTCTCTGACTTCTGTTAAAAGGTTTTCAGAGTCAGGTCCGTGAGAACAGGATGTTGCTTCAAGCATTCTTTTCAACATTGCTTCACCTTTGTCAATATCACCATCAAACCATTCGAAACCTGCACGGTAATGATGTGATAACAGCGCCAACCTGATTGCCCTGGGGTCATGTTCGGCTTTGAGGTCGCGAACGAAAACGAGGTTTCCTAAAGATTTAGACATTTTCTCTCCCTCATATGCGACCATCCCCACGTGCATCCAATGGTGTGCAAAAGGACTGTTGTTTGCGGTGATGCTTTGAGCTGTTTCGCATTCGTGATGGGGGAAGATCAGGTCGTCGCCACCTCCGTGAAGGTCGATTGTCGGGCCGAGTTCAGACATGGCCATCGCTGAGCATTCGATGTGCCATCCGGGTCGTCCGGGGCCGAACGGTGAATCCCAAGAAGGTTCACCTTCTTCTGATTTTTGCCACAAAATGAAATCAAGGGGATTGCGGAGTCGTTGATCTTCGGTGTTGGCGCCGCGTTCGTTGGCGAAAGAGATCATTGTTGGTTCGTCGTAACCTGAAATTTTCCCAAAATCAGAGAAGGTTGACACATCGAAAAAAGTTGTTCCATCAACGGTGTAGGTGTGTCCCTTCTCAGCAAGCTGGCTTATGAGTGAAACAATTTCGTCGATTGAACCTGTGACAGTGGGTTCAGCAGCAGCGGGACGCAACCCTAATGCATCAATGTCTTCTTTGAATTGTTCAGTTTCGGACAAACCCAACTCTAAGTAGTCAACGCCGATTTCTTTAGCTTTGGCGAGTATCGAGTCGTCAACGTCGGTGACATTGCGAACCATTTTCACTTCATGACCGAGGTCTTCAAGACGGCGTATCAGCACATCGAAACAAAGGTAGGTGAATGCGTGACCGAGATGAGTCGCATCGTAGGGGGTTATCCCACATACGTACATTGAAACAGTGGGACCGGGTTCGAAAGGAACGATTTCACGTCGGCTCGTGTCGTAGAGACGCATACTCATTGAATTGACCGTAGCTTCCTGATCATCATTTTTCAGAGTCCGCTCAGTCTCTTTCGAAAGGAACTGAATGTTCCCAGTCGGCTAACAATGTCCGTATAGCAGCTACGACTAGCAGAGGCTGGTCGAGCATCATGTGATGGCCCGCTAAAGGGATCTCCACGATAGGTGCCACACGACCCAATTGTTCGTACATGTAAGCTCCGATGCCTGGTGTCACAAGCCCGTTTTCAGCTCTAAACAAGGCAATACGGCAGGTGACTTGCCGAAGAAGCTCGTCAGCAGTAGAACGGCGTTGCTCTTGGAAGACAGCTGGGTCGAACTTCCATGTCACACCGCCTTCAACCTCGGTTAATGACATGCGAGCAATATGGCGCATAAGGAAAGGTTCAGTGTTCTCTTGTTCGGGTACCGGACGGAACCTTGCCATAGCGGTTGGAAAATCGGCGTGAATTTTAGGGTTGGCGAACTGGCTTCTGCGTTTAACCTGCATCTCAGGGTCAGGTGCTGTCACAGCAGAATCCAGGATTATCGCACCCGCTAGCTTGTCAGGGTGGTTCGCGGCGGTAGCTAACGTCACGTAACCGCCCATTGAATGGCCGATAATGATAGGCGGACCTTCCATTTCGGCGTCAGCAGCCACAGTTGCGACTTCATCGCACCATTGGTTCAACGAATACGATTCACGTCTTCCGCTGTCACCGTGACCTGAAAGGTCAAGAGCGGCAACACGGTAGATTTGCGCGAACTGGGAAGCCACGTGAGTCCACCAGTGTGCATGAGCGGCACCGCCGTGGACGAAAACAAGACCCGGCCGTCCGGCTTCACCCCAAGTCAAATAGTGGATGTCGACTCCTTCGACATTGACCATGTGGTCCTCATAGGGGACGTCCATGGCTTTGCGGTACCAGGCTGGTGCTTCGTTAATTTCAGTTTCTTTTTTCATAAGCGCCCTCGGCAGGAATTGAACCTGCGGCCTACCGCTTAGGAGGCGGTCGCTCTATCCAACTGAGCTACGAGGGCAAACGTTTCTAATCAAGGGTATTTACCCTTATGGCTTTAGTTAAGGATATTGATTTATTAAACCCTTGGGACGAACAGATTTCTGATGTGTTCTTGCCTGAGTTGGATATAAGTAAAACTTGCAAAAAATAAGTGGCATTCAAGTTTTTCAATTCTTAAACAGATGTTACAGTTGTCTTATGACAAATATATAAGCTGATGCAAGCCATTCAGACCGTATTTGTCCCTGAGATCGACCTAAATAAACTTTGTATGGAGAGTTCACAGAACATGAGCAGTAGAAAAGTCGCACGAGTTGAGAGAGCAACAGTCGAACTGCGAGAAACCCGTGCCAATCTTCTGGAAGCTGCAGCGAAACTTATCCGAATATCGGGTGTTCACTCTCTTACTCACGCTGCGATAGCTGCTGAGGCTGGTGTAGCTCGTCAAAGCGTGTACAGGTATTTTAAAGATCCGGAAGAAGTTGTTGTCGCTCTGGCAGAGAACCTGGGTGTTGTGGTCAGAGACACTTTCAACACCAGGTTCGAAGATGGAGGCCCGGATCCTCTAGCTCGAACCAGTAAAGCATTAGCTTCCATGCTTGTTTCAGATTCCGTATTGAATAAAGCTCTGTATTTGTCCGCTCCGCTACTGATAGCTCAGGGAAAATCTCCTGTTTTTCCAAACGAGAAGAACGAGGAAGCGCTGGGCAGGCAATTGGAAGCCTCAGGTTTAGCAGAGTCTTCTGAGGGTACAGACATGCTAGATATAGTCGTCACATATTTCTACGGCCTTGTTTATAAGTGGGCGACAGGTTCGAAAAGTGACAAAGAGTTCTGCGCCGCAATGGGTCGACTCGCTTCAGATATTACAGAACTGGCTGCTGCACGGCGGGCAAGCCTATGAACAAGTGTGACGGGCGAGCCGTCCGAAGATGACAAGGGAGACTCAAGATGAGCTTACGNACCTACACCACTAGGCGCAGTAGCGGTATGCGGCTGCTGGCCGGCTTCCTCCTGGCCGCTTCTGTAATGGTTGTGGTTCCGGCTTCACCTGCAGTGGGTGGCGCCGGTGACGTTGTTACCAGTTACGGCAACAACNACGGCATTGCAACGCTAACTGACCTGGATTTCGGCGGGTATACCCTGTCCCCGTATACCCTCGAATCAGGCGGCATGCAAAGCGACGACAAGTTGCTCATGCACTCCGGACCGGCGGTAGGTCGTCTCACCGCTAACGGCGCTGTTGACACGAGTTTTGGTACCACCGCTTCTGGTGTCACTGTCATGGAGTTGCCTTCAGTAAATCCCAATCTCAAGGCAAACTGGACTCCAAAAACAGTGGCTCAAGACACCCTTATCCAGGATGACGGCAAGATTGTCGTGGTCGGCTACCAGTGTTCCTGCGTAAGTCCAGGGTATGCCGCTGACATAGCACTCTGGCGCCTCAACACCAACGGTTCTGTTGACACCAGTTACGGCACCGACGGGTACACGGTCACCCACATATTCGCCAAAGACATGGTCGTCGATGGGGCGCTTCAACCTGACGGCAAGGTCGTCGTGTTATCAGGCCACAACACCACTTCTTACAACTCCGCATTTGTCATCTCGCGTTTCAACACTGATGGGAGCTTGGATACGAGCTTCGGCGGTGGAAACGGGTACGTGGAGTACACAGGGAAGAACGGTGCGACCAGCGACCTTGATTACCCCAACAAGATCCTTGTAAGGCCTGACGGGAAGATTCTGGCGTTTGGCGGCGGGTGGTCTAACGCCTACAGCGGAGATAACAACTTCGGCATCATCGTTTCTATGAACTCGGATGGGACCCTTGACACAAGCTGGGGTGAAGGCGGGTACCTGTACACCAACTGGGCTTTACACGGGGACAATCCCCGTCAATTCTTCAGCGCGGCGCTTCAACCTGACGGCAAGGTTGTCGCAGTCGGTAAAGCATGGGGCTATCAGGGTGGCCAGCATGCAACAGTTGTCCGACTAAACACGGACGGCACTCGTGACACCACCTTCAACCCAGATTCTTACTGTGATGAGTTCTGTCATCAAATAGTCGTAGGCCCAGGTGTAGTGAGGGTTGTTGAAAACCTGCCCATATCTGGAAGCGACGACGCGCTTGATACTTATGGATTGAACGAGGCAAACGACGTGGTGATCCAAGCCGATGGAAAGATCCTCGTAGCCGGAGACGGACCGGCTGGTATCACGTTGGTACGACTGGACACCAACGGCTACCTCGACTCCACGTTTGGTCCCACATCTGATGGCAGGTCCGCATCCGTCAGTCTCGACGGGGTCGATACCATCTATGGCGAATTTGTCTATCTTCGATCCGACGGAAACATTCTTCTCTACGACTGGTCTCGGGATTGGGCGATCAGCCTAGATGGATCAGGAAGCGGCGGCGGCGGAGGAGGCGGAGGCGGCACTCCGGTTCGGCCTCACGTCCTTCCTGATCAACGTGGGTATGGATATCGACGAGATCGTGAATCTCTTCGTGTCGGTCACGGACTTCGACGAGGGGTTCACCCGATACCAGATCGAGCACATCGCCGGGCTCAGGGGGAGCAGGACCAAGTATACGCCGCCGACGTGCTCCACATTCAAGACCCATAGCGTATGCTACAACCCGGATAGGCTTTGTCAGCACATCAAGCACCCTTTGCACTACTACAGGATCAGGGTGAAGGACATCCAGAGGGAGCAGGGGCCGGAAAGCCGGGATGGAACCCAGAATACACAGGTAACGAAATAATTGGTGTGCGGGAGAAGGGAGCGATGGGCGACGAGGAGGGGTGGGAGAAGGCTTTACGACTGGACAAGTCCGGGCTCCACTTCTGTAGCAAGTATGATAATCTCGTGAGGTACAACCCGGAGCTCTGCGGAGACTGCGAGCACAACGACTTCAGGTCCAAGAGTATCCCCGTGCCATGATGTAAAGTGGTCTTTAAAGGTTCGAAAATCCTATTCAGTGGGAACCAGATGGCGCCCAGCAGGTCGGCGGCATCGCAGGTGTTGATGATGATGCCTGCCAAGTCGTTCTCGGCCAGGCCAAGTGCGGCGG
>PBYV01000011.1 GCA_002729765.1 Acidimicrobiaceae bacterium | reverse complement strand
TGCTGGTTCTTCAGCTGCTGGTTCTTCAGCTGCTGGTTCTTCAGCTGCTGGTTCTTCAGCTGCTTTCGCTGCCTCTTGAGCTTTACGTGAAGGTTTTGCTTCTACGACAGGCGGTTCTGTCACACTAGTTCCTTCAGGTAAACCTTTGTAATCATCCCAGGCACCTGAAATTTTCAACAACTTTTCGACTCTCTCTGATGGCTGCGCACCATTATTAAGCCAATGAACAGCTTTTTCATTCTCAATTTCTATGACCGATGGATCCTGCTTTGGATCATAAAAGCCAATAACTTCAATGAATTTGCCATTGCGTGCTTTACGCTTATCCGCCGCTACCACTCGATAGGTCGGCTGCTTCTTCTTGCCCATTCGCATCAAACGAAGTCTTACGGTCACGTCTATACCACTCTCTCTTTTTCTAATGCATACCAAAGATATTTTTGCATCTTTACAGTCCAACAGTCTGCCTTATTTTGACAGGATTCACGCCACTTTAAAGAAACACGCAAAAAAATTCAGATCTTTACATTCTCGTTCTACAGATCAATTCTAAATGGTAAAAACCAATATTCAAGCATCTCTTCCTACTGATACTCGTCATCTAATGATGCAAGTCGAACAATGGCTTCTAAAATTTTCTCTCCTCTGATGTACTCAAGAGCAACTTCATCACCTGGAAGTCGAAGTTGGATATCAGCCCTTAAAGCTTGCATATTCAGAATTGGTCGCCTGTCCACACGAATGATTAAGTCCCCTACTTCCAATCCTGCTTTATACGCCGGTGAGGATTCTTGAACTTCTATTATCAACGCCCCTGCTCTTCCGTCTGTGGGTGTCTCCCCAAGTATTCCCAGAAAAGCAGTTCCTATAGGTTCTCCGGAAATTAAACGTTGCGCCACAAGTAAAACAGTGTCACTAGGTATGGCGAAACCAACTCCGACGTTTGCTGACAAAAAACCCTCTGTTCTTATTGAGGTGTTCATTCCTATTACGTGTCCGTTTCTGTCCGCAAGTGGTCCTCCCGAATTACCTGGATTAATAGGAGCATCAGTTTGTATCATTGCGACCCCTGCGCACTCAGCGCTCATCGTTCCCGCGATTTCACAGCCGTACGAAGGTTCCACTCGTCCAATCGCACTTACTATTCCGGCTGTAACTGTTTGATTCAATTCAAAAGGACTTCCAACTGCTACAGCTAATTGGCCCACACGCAGATTTTGACTTGAACCAAATTGTGCGGGTGTCAAACTATTATCAACATCAGCAAGTTCAATAACTGCTACATCCCGCCTGATGTCTGAACCGATAACTTTAGCTTTCACCATTCTTCCGCTAGGCAGAAGCACTTGAAGTGTCTCAGAATCTTCTAAAACATGGGCGTTAGTGACGACTCGACCTTCATCATCTAAAGCTATTCCCGACCCTTGTCCTGTTTCAGAACGAACTATTACCACTGAACGAGAGACTGTGTCTGCTACTGCTACTACAGGTTCTACTTTTGAATTAGACAAAGTAATTTCTGCAATAATCGCTGCTACTTCACTTTCAGTTAGCTCTGAAGAATTATTGACAAGCGCTTCCATCAGTTCTTGAACTGCAACAATTTGACTCGATGCCAAATTTACCGACGAGACTTCACTGTCGTCTCCATTTATCACCCAACTGAAAATAACCGCTCCGGTTAAGAGAACTATAAATAAACCTGCAGCAAGAAATAATGTCCCAATTTTTCTCATATTTTTTTGATCTGAGATTACAGGTGCAGGTAACAGGTCCGGAAACGTTTGTTCATTTTGGTCAAAACTATGAGGTTCTGATTCATTCGTTTCATCTTCTGTAAAAGGTTCTAAATCTTCTTCCATGACGTAAATCTATTATCTCTGAGTCAAAAGAGCTTAATATTTCATCCTTTTATCAATCTGGGCAACCAAATCGTAAAAGTGGAACCTACACCCTTTGTTGAACGAACGGTGCTCTTGCCGCCATGGCTTTCAACAATTGTTTTCACTATTGCCAAGCCAAGACCCGAACGGCCAGCTTCTCGCGCTGATTTCTCATCACCCTTCCAAAATCGGTCGAAAACTTTCTCAGAATCTTCAGGTTCCAGTCCCAGTCCTTCATCACGAACAGAGATCCAAACCATCTCTTTATCACTCCCGGCTTTCACATAAATGTGCTTACCTTTTTCGGACACCCGAATGGAGTTACTTAGAATATTGGCAAAAGCGCGTCTCAGCGCTGAAGAGTCACCTACAACTTTCAAATTTGAGTCACATTCACTCTCGAGTAAGACTCCTGATGACTTTGCTTCTGCTTGAAAATCTTGAACAGTATTAGTGACTAGTTCCGATAAATCTAAATCGCTTCTCTGTAAATCTGGTCGTTCGTGGTGTGCGTAAAGAAGTAGGTCGTCTACGAGCTTTCCCATACGGTCTGATGCCCGACTTGCCACCTCGCCTGCTGTAACAAAATCCTCGATTGTTGAATTTGGGTCTGCTATTACAACTTCCAGATTTGCCCTCAGAACAGCCAACGGGTTACGTAATTCATGTGCTGCTTCTTCAACAAATTCGCGTTGATCCCGAAAAGCCCTATCAAGCCTTTCAAGCATGTCATCGAAAGTGTCTGCCAGATCGCGTAGCTCATCTGCAGGTCCCCTTAAGTCAATTCTTTTTGACAGATCAGTGGCTGATATTTCACGTGCTGCAAAAGTGATATGTTTTATTGGCTTCAAAACTATTCCTGCTACATACCAGCCAACTGTAAGACTTATAAGTAAAAGCCCAGCGAGAGCTAGAAATATGTAGTTGCGTAATTGTTCAACCGCATTTTGATTAACTTTTTCTTCAAACAGTATGAATTCTTGAATCTCTTCAGGTTGAATAGATTCACCTTTTTTCAACTCGTCTTGTCTGATCTCGATGTTTTGCTGTGAGATCTCCTCATCTGAAAGTGACTGCGAAAACGAAAGATATATGACACCTAAAACTATTGAAGCTAACCCGAATAGGAGAACAGAGTAAAGCAAAGCTATTCGTGTTCTAATACTCCCGAGTCTTTGGCTTTTTTCTTTTGAATTCAATGCTTAGACCTGCTTCTCTGAAGTTTCTGTAAGTGGATCTTCTAATAACCGGTAACCGCTACCGACAACTGTTTCTATTAAATCAATCTCATCGCCAACTGATATTTTCCGTCTCAAAGTTCCTACTGTTACCCGCACTGTGTTAGTAACAGGGTCAGCGTGCTCATCCCATACATGATCCAGTAACTCTGATTGGGAAATTACTTGACCTGGTTTCGCCATGAAGTATCGCAATAGTGTGAATTCTTTTGAAGTTAGTTCAAGAAACCTTTCACCTCTTTTAGCGATATGTCTAGAAGTGTCGACCATCAATGGGCCTATTTTTATGACAGAGCCTGTCCCTCCAGAGTCACGTCGTAATAATGATCGAACTCTTGCAGCTAGTTCATCAAAAGAAAAAGGTTTAACTAAATAGTCATCGGCACCTACATCCAAACCTTGAATCCGGTCTTCAATAGTGTCTCTAGCCGTTAGCATCAGCACTCGTGGAGTAATCCCCTGAAACGACGATGTTCTAAGCGAGTTGCATACCTCTAGACCATCTAAATCAGGCATGTTCAGATCTAAACAAACCAAATCGTATGGATTCCAAGATGCTTTTGCTAAAGCTTCTTCACCGCTTGTAGCCGTATCTACTGCATAACCTTCTCGCTTTAGTCCACGCGCTAAAGCTGCTACTAGATCTGGTTCATCATCAACTACTAGAATGCGCACACTTTGACGCTACCTTGGCTAGCAAATGTGGAGTAATCGGCGTGGTTATTTCTAGCTAGCTAGCATGCCAAGGCGTTCTGCTGAACGCGTTGCCTTAACTCTTTCGCTGACAACTTTTGAAGAACCACCTGAGGCCATGGAAACCCCATAAAGGCAATCTGCCGCTTCCATGGTTCTCTTTTGATGTGAAACTATTAGAAGTTGAGATTCATTACGGAACTGGTCGACTAACCCGAGAAAACGGAAAAGGTTTGCGTCATCCAACGCAGCTTCAACTTCGTCCATTACATAGAAAGGTGAAGGTCGGCTGCGGAAAACTGCGAAAAGGAAGGCGAGGGCTGTCAAAGATCTTTCGCCTCCAGAGAGTAGGGAAAGTTTTTTTACATTTTTTCCTGATGGTCGAGCTTCAATATCTATTCCTGTATCCAAAAGATTTTCCGGATCAGTTAAAGATAATTTTCCGTGTCCTCCTGGGAATAGGACCTCAAATAAATCGCTGAAATTAGTTGTCACTTCAGCGAATGCTGAAGCAAAAACTTCTTTGATTTCAATATCAATAGAACGAATGACCTTTCGGAGTTCTTTTCTAGTTGATCTGACATCTTCAAGTTGTTCCTCGAGAAATTCATAGCGTTCTTTCAGGTCATCGAATTCGTGCAAAGCTAAAGGATTTATTGGTCCTATGAGTTTTAGCTCCCTCTCAAGTTCAGCTATTCGTTCAGAAACGTTCAACCCTTCGGGTAATTCTGGAGTTGGCAATTCACCGACTGAACTGGGTTCTCTGTCAAATTCAGATCTCACCATTTCAGTCAAATTCTCTAATTTTAATCGAGTCTCAGCTCTTTCTATTTCTAAGCGAGATTGTTCTTCTCTTAAAGTCCTTATCTCGTCTTCTCTTTTTCTGCGTGATGATCGAAGCTCATCTAATTGTGAAGTTATCTCTCGGACACGATCAGATTTGTCTCTTCTATGCATTCTCAAGTCTTCTAAACGCTGTTCTATGATTTCTGTTCTGCTGTCAAGTGAGCCAATTAAGAAGGATGTAGCTTTTTCTTTCTTTTCAATTATTTCGCTTCTATTACTGACTTCTTTTCTTTGCCCAGAAAGTCTTTCTAATCGCACATCGAGTTCATCCACCCTGGCTTTTACAACAGCTAATCTCCCGTGAATATCGGCAGACCTTACTTCGCATTCTGTTCGCCGAGCTGCGGTTTCAGCAGATCTGCTTTCAAGTCGACTTCTTTCATCTGTCATTCTCTGAGCGGCCTGAACTGACGTTTTCTCTGCTTCCTCTAGTTCTTCTAAACGGATTTGTAGTTCAGTAATTTGACGTTTCTCATTCTTAATCCGCTGATCATTTTCATTGATTCGGTCTTGCATTACTTGATTTTCTACATCATTGGTTTTTTGTTCAACTTTGATTTTCTGAAGTGTCTCAGATAAGGATGATTCACTGCGTTTACTTTCTTCAAACTTTTTTTGTGTTTCTTCTAAATGAGTTTCAATCTCTTTGATTTGTGTTTCAGTTTTGGAAAGAAGGAGTTGTTTTTCTCCCACCTTTCCCTCTTCTGTCGAAAGACGGTTTTCAGTATCTGTCAGAATGTTCTTTATGTTTCCTTGGTCTTTTTGGCCGACTTTCCATCCGAGAGAGCCAAACCTGTCTCCGCTCTTATTCACAACTGTGATTTCGGGATTGTTTACAACAATTTCAACTATCTGGCGGAGGTCACCTTCATGGACTATCACGTTGGCGAGAAGTTGGTCTAGGAACGAGTTGAGGGTTTCATTCGTTGAATTGACATGTCTACGAAGTGGATTTTCAGCATCTATCAAGTGTAATTCTGTAAACCGTGTGTCAATAGCTAACACTGACGCGGATCTTGTTTCCACATCAATATTGCTTAACGCTTCTATTGCATTTTCTTTTGTATCGAAAATGATCGTAGACAAAAAATCTCCAACTACAGATTCAAAAGCCTTTTCGAAGCCAGCCTCGATTTCAATTAAATCTCTTAAAAACCCTAAGCTCCCGTTGCTTGACACTGTCTGCTCATCTGTCGATGCCTGACCGATACTGCTGATTGCTTGGGTCAAAGCCTCTATCTCTATTCGCGTGCCTCTTAAATTTGCTTTTGCTTCAGCTAATTCTTCCCACGCAGAATTGCGGATATCTCTTTGTCTCTTTAATTCTTCTTGATCGTTAGTAATACTTCCTGTTAAAGCCACATTTTCTTGTCTTGCTGAACTGAGATCGTTAGTTAGTGAGCTTAATTTTTCGTTGATTTCTATTTCTGGTTGTTTGATTTCATCCAACTTTGTTTGGAAGCGATTTTTTTCAGATTCTTTTTGATCAACGGAAGCTTTTAGAACACCTAATTCGCCTCGTATCTCCGAAGCTCGACCTCCTATTACAGGAACTCCGTCAGCCCAATCAGTTTTAAACGTTGCCCAGTCAACTGTTAATTCTTCTTCTAATTGTTTCAAGGTTTTAATCTCGGGGGAAAGTAATTCTTCCTCTTTGGTCAAACTTTCCTCTTCTTTTTTTGCTTTGATCAGTTCGACCTCTAGCCCAGCTATTACTTCTGATGACACAAGGGTGTCACGGTCTCGTTCTATTCCTTTTTGACGTTCTACTAAAACTGCTTTAAGACCTCGAGCTCGTTCTCTAAGGGCCTCAAAACGAACTAATTGGTCTCCTAAATCGTCCTCTCCTCTTGAAGCTAACTCACTTTCAGCTGTTGAAATTTTAATTTCGAAGCGTTGTAGTTCACTAACACTCTGAGTTTCCTGTTTGGCTAGATCTGTTCGTCTCTCTGACTCGCTTGAAGCCAAGCTTTTCAATTCGTTAAATTCCTTACTGAATCGAAATAGGCGGAGAGATTTTAATTCTTCTAAGAAATTGCCATGTTTTCTCGCTGCTTCTGCTTGTCTTTCTAATGGTTTTAGTTGCCTTTTCACTTCACGCTGCATGTCACCAAGTCGGTCAAGGTTCGAACCTGTTGAATCAAGTCGTCTTTCTGCTTTTTCTTTCCTCTTTCGGAATTTCAATATTCCTGCAGCGTCTTCGATTATGGAACGGCGATCTTCTTCTCGTGCATTTAGAACCGCGTCTATTTGGCCTTGTGAGATAATTACGTGTTGTTGTCGTCCGACTCCGACGTCTGAAAGCAACTCTTGGACATCAAGCAGTCTGCAAGGTGAACCGTTAAGTGAATATTCACTCTCTCCGCTTCTAAAAAGAGTTCTTGTGATAGTAATTTCTGGAAAATCTAAAGCAAGGCTGCTATCAGAATTGTCGATTGTTAGTGAAACTTCGGCTCTTCCAAGGGCACTTCTTTCAGTTGTGCCAGCAAAAATCACATCATCCATTCGTTGTGATCTAACTGCACTCGGAGCCTGTGCTCCTAAAACCCATGCGACGGCATCTACAACATTGGATTTACCGCTTCCATTTGGCCCAACAACAGCAGTTACACCTGGTTCAAGGTCAAGTGTCGCTGAGTCAGCGAAAGACTTAAAGCCTTTTATAGTTAGACGTTTCAAGAACACTTACGCGACCATAGTCAGTAAGCAAAGGCTCTTGGTTTCATTCAGAAAAAATTTTAGTTTTGGCTCTCAAAATTTAAACTTGAGTTTCACAAAAAAATGTCCAACGGCCTTTGTGTTTTGTTTTTTGAACTGGTTTTTTACTTGTAGGGCTAAACAAACCTTCTCTTCCATAAACTGCTAAATGTTCAGCGAATCCACCAGGTTCTCCGAAGACGTCGACGAATTGCCTTTCTTCGATTGAAGTTCCACGGTATTTGACTGCTTCTACGATCACCTCAACCACTGAACGGTAAAGACGTCTGACCTCTTGTATTGAGAGAGAGTCACTTTGTCGATCATGTCGTAACCCTGCATGAAAAAGAATCTCGTCACTGTAAATGTCACCTACTCCTACGACTACTGATTCATCACACAAAAGAGATTTCAAGTCAATCGATTCTCCTTCTCTCATTACACGCTTTGCGAATTCAGTCCATGGTTCTGGTTCTAAGGCTGGATCCATTCCCATAAGTTTGACCTCTGGAAATTTCTCTTCGACGAATTCTGGGTCTTCTAGATCGACTAATGAAAATACGCTGGCTTTCGAACTTTCTTCAGGGTCTACAAGCCTCAATTGGCCTCCTACTGTGAAGGTGATTTTCAGAACGGTGTCTTTATCAGTGGCATCTTTCGTGGCATGTCTTCTTAAGGACGCTCCAACTCCAAGCTTTATGAAGAGAAGTTTTTTCTTGTCTAATTCGGTCATTATGTAAAGGCCTTTTCGCTCTACTGAACCCAGTTTTGTGCCGACTAGTTCTGAGTTGAATGCCTTCTTATTTTTGGAACCTTCAATAACAGCGAATGAGGAAATATCAACTGCTTTAATTTTTTTTCCTCCTATTTCACGATCAAGATCACGTCTAATCGTTTCAATCTCCGGGAGTTCTAGAGGAAGACTCAATTTTTTTTCCCTTTCTCTTCAAATTCAAAAAAACTGTACGCCAGATTTGCTGCTTCTTGCTCAGCTTTCTTCTTAGAAGTCCCATAAGTTGGGCCGAACCTATGGGTGCCTATCTCAACCGTCGCACAAAAGCGTTTTTCATGATCCGGCCCATCAGCATCAACGAAATAAATTGGTGCTGGTTCTGATATTTGCACTGTCAACTCCTGTAATCGGGTTTTATAGTCCATCAAACCTGGTTCCAATGCTGTTAGAGCAATTTTTTCAGAAAACAATCTTTCTATTACTAATTTTGCGGTTTCTATTCCTCCGTCTAAGAAAACCGCACCCAAAAGCGCTTCAAAAGAATCTGCAAGAATAGATTCTTTTTGACGTCCATGTGCTGACTCTTCACCTATGCCTAAGGCAATTGCATCACCTAGATCAATTTCTTGAGCGACTTCATAAAGAGCTTGTGAACTGACCACACCGGATCTGATTTTTGCTAGATCCCCTTCCGGTTTGTCTGGGTAGTTTTCAAATATTTTTTTTGCTACCAATAAACCCAAGACAGCGTCTCCGAGAAATTCAAGTCTTTCATTAGAATTTCCCTTATTTTCTGAGCACCATGATCTATGTCTTAATGCATTAGACAAAATCTCAATGTCATTGAATTTGTAGCCGATTCCTTCTTCGAGTTTCAGTCGAGTCTCTTTTTCAAGGACTGGCTGTTTTCCGAGTTCCGGATTAGTTGAAACGAGAGACGACATAATCAACGGCATCTCGCACTGTCCTAAGGTCTTCCAGATCATCATCGTCGATCCTGAAACCGGAAGAACGTTCGCTTAATTCCTCTTCTAAAGCTTCCACTAGTTCAATTAAAGCAAGAGAATCTGCTCCAAGATCATCAGCGAATGAAGCACCTTCTGCAATACCAGAAGGATCTATTTCAAGAATATCTGCTAGACGTTCTCTCACAATGTCCAAGACCTCGTCGCGCTCGATTGGGGCGCCTTCCATATGGGTTTCTGCGGGCAAAAGAACTCCTTGCTTTTGGCTGGTGATTTCTCCAGCGTGTACTCATCCTAGCCGAGTGTCAAGTTGTAAACTTATGGAGTCAAATTTATTGAAATTTGTTCAAATTAGCTGAAAGATAATCTCAGGCTTTCGACTATGTTGGCTTCATCCATTTCGGCAGCGACTTTTATAGCGTTTTCAATGGCTAAGGCACCTGAAGAACCATGACTAATTATGCAGACCCCTTTCACTCCAAGGAGCATTGCCCCTCCATAGGTATCTGGATGAAAGAGTTTAAATAGTTCATCAAGTTCAGGTCCTAAGATTTCCAAAGCCGATATAGCTTCTGGTCGCGAAGTCATTTTTTCCAACATTGTTGAAAAGAATGTCTTCATGGTCCCTTCGATTGTCTTTAAAGCAACATTTCCTGTAAAGCCATCCGTTACTGCTACGTCAGCAGCGTCAGTAAGTAGATCTCTTCCTTCGATATTGCCGACAAAAGACCCTCCGTTAAATTGAGCTGTTGAAAAGCTCTCGAAAGACTCTTTAATCAAAGGACTACCTTTCCCAGGTTCTTCACCGATGGAAAGCAGGGCTACACGTGGTTCCTTTATGTCAAGTCTGTGTTGTGCAAAAACTGCACCCATTTGACCGAATTGAAGCAACCATTCCGAATTGCATTCAGAATTTGCCCCTGAGTCCAAAAGGACAGTGGGAGTTCCGCCAGGGGACGGCAATAAAGTAGCAATCGCTGGACGAGCAATATTTTTTATACGACCCATTCTTAATAATGCGCTAGCCATTGTTGCTCCAGTATTTCCGGCGCTCACCATCGCAGAAGCTGCTCCGTCTCTTACTGCTTCTGCTGCTCGCACAAGAGAAGAGTCCTTCATTTGCCGAACACTTGATCCCGGTTCTGCATCCATTTCGATAACTTCTGATGCTGGCAAAATGGGAATTTCCGTAATCTCTTCTAGCACTTCAGGTTTCCCAACTAGCACGACAGGGATTCCATGATCGTCTATAGCCTTTTGAGCCCCAGCGATTATTTCGTGCGGAGCGTTATCACCGCCCATAGCGTCAACTGCAACAGGGAGCAATTTAGATTCCTTTAACCTTGTATTAAACGTTTTGTAAAACCGTGAATGAGTTCACAATTTTTAATCAACGTCAACGACCTGTCTTCCGGCGTACCAACCGCAATTAGAGCAAATCCGGTGAGGTCTTTTGATGGATCCACAACGATCGCAGAGACTCCTAGCTGATTGTCGTATAGGCCAAGCTGATGCTCTTCTGCTTCTACCTTTTGCCTTTGAAGTTTTTTTCTTTGGGACAGCCATGACTGCTTTTCCTTGAGTTTTGCTATTTTGCTCTACCTTTGGGAGCAAACTTAGGCTAGCGCAACCGTGAGTGAACTGATACCAGATTCAGGATTCTATTTGGCTTCTTTAGTTTGATTATTCCTTCAAACGATCTAGAACCGCCCACCTTGGATCACCTTTTTCGTCGTTTTGTGAGCTTGTCTCATCTCTTACCACTGGAAACTCCTCCGGTTCAGAACCCTGACAAGAAGATTCACATAAAGGCGATAAAGGCAAAGCCAAAAGAACAGCGTCCCTTATCAAAGGTTCCAAATTGAGATCCGATTCATTGAAGAAATAAAAATCTGTTTTCTCACTTGCTTCAATTCTTTCAGCATCAAATGTTTTTCCTTCTTCGACAAAATTTTCACTGACATTTAGTTTCAACTCTCCTTCAACAGGCTCAAGACACCTGCGACATTCCGCGGTCCATTCTGCAAGAAGTAGACCTTGTGCATTGATTTTGTTCCCATCAGGAATTAATTCGAGATTAACTTCAACTTTCCCATCATTAATCTTTGAAAGGCCTATTTGTAGATCATCGAGAGAAGTTGTGAGAGAGATTTCTCGTGGTTTCTCACCTCCTCGTCGAATAGCTGCTAAAGGTATGCGAAGGTTTTCTATTTCAGCATTCACTAGCGGTCAGCATCATCTTGGTCAAAAAGAAAAGTTTCTGAATGCGAATCTGATGGGTTTTTAGATTCTATTTCTTCTGCTATCAATTTCTCTTTTTCGCGATCCAGTTCCGTCTCCTGAAGACGAAGACGGCCTGCCGTGACAGTGTCTTTTGTCGTCGCTAGGATCCTTTCGAAACTGCCAAGTTTCTGATCGCAGTATTCTTCGGTTTGTCTTTTCATTCGAATAGTTTCTTCTCGTGCAGCCTCAACCATCTGGCGTGCTCTCATCTCGGCGTTTCTAACGACTTCCGTTCTTTGTACAAGTCTTTCCGCTCTTGCTCTGGCCAATTCGAGGATTTCATCACCTTCGCGTCTCACTTTTGTCAAAAATTCTTCTCGTTCCTTTAGAAGCCACCTAGCTGCTCTTACCTCTTCTGGGAGTCTTGATATGGCTTCGTCTACCATTGCTAAAAGTTCTTCTTGGTTGACCATCGACGAGGAGGATAATGGCATGGGTCTAGCTGAAGCCACGAGTTCTCGAATCTGACGGAAGATGGCTTCTACCTGAGGTGGCCTGTAGGGGTCCGGAGTTGTTGGTGTGGGGTCGGGGAAAACTGAGTCGTCCAAAATTAAGACTTTCCTTCTAAATGTTTTTGCACCAACTCAGGGACCATTTGGGACACATCCCCACCGAGTTTTATCACTTCGCGAATAAGTCTTGAAGCCAAAAATGAGCTTCGTGAAGCTGAAGGCAGAAACAAGGTTTGCACTCCAGAAAGAGCGGTGTTCATTTGAGCCATTTGTAGTTCAGATTCGAAATCAGAGACAGCTCTGAGGCCTTTTATTATAAAGTCAGCTCCTACCTCTGTTGCTAAATCGACCACCAGTCCGTTGAACTTTGTCGTTCGGACGTTTGGAAGATGTTTAAGACTCTCTCCTATCAAAAACATTCGTTCTTCCAAGTCGAATAAGCCATCACCTTTTGACGGGTTGACTAGGGCAGCTACAACTACTTCATCAAAGAGGTCAGAAGCTATTTCTGCAAGCTCAACATGTCCATTGTGTATCGGGTCGAAAGATCCTGGATATAAGACGCAAGCCATTTTTAATAAACCCCCTGACATTCACTGTCAAATCGTTGACTAAAAGCTAATAAGTACATTATTTATTTGGGTCGATTATTACTACTACGCTACTCCCATACTGGCGTATGGAGTCAACATGCCACTTAGGACCTGGATCTATTTCTCTATTTGATTCGATTACTACGATTTTAGGTTGTTTTTGAAAGAGTATGTCTAAGAGTTCAGGCCAATCCTCAAAGCCATAGGGGGGATCTAAAAGCACTAAATCCAAAGGTTTTGAACTTTTTTGCAACCAGTTAACTGAATCCTCTTTGATAATTTCTGCTTTTTTTTCAAACCCTGTTTTTTTTAAGTTTTCTTTTACCAGTTCTAAGCTTTCAGATGATTTATCGACAAATATCGCTTTTTTAGCTCCACGTGAAAGAGCTTCTATACCTAAAGCACCTGTACCCGCGAAAAGGTCTAGAACTTCAGCTTCTTCGATTATGGAACGACTGTGTAAAGAATTAAAAATTGCTTCCTTCGCTCTATCAGAAGTAGGTCTTATGTCTAAACCTTTTGGGGCTAATAGACGTGCACCTCCTGCTATCCCAGCTACTACTCTCATGTTCTCAAACTTCCAAAAACTCAAAAAACAAGGCGGATCTTCTTTCCTTATTCAAATGAAGGTTCCCTCCACATTAGTGGAACTATTGGACCGTTCTTCAAGGTGACTTCACCAGTGACTACAAAGCCATGCTTTTCATAGAGTGCTACATTTTCAGGATTGCTGGATTCTAGATAAGCGGGGATTTTATCCTTATCACAAGTTTCAGTAATTTCAGTTATAAGGGCAGAAGCTAAACCGTTACCGCGTGCGTCGGGGCGCGTACCTATGAAGGCTAAATACCAATGTTTTGTTTCAGGTTTTGCTTCAAATAGAGGGCCCAAATTAACAAGTCGGTCACTAATCCATTGTTCGCCCAACACGGTGACTACTGCAGCAATAGCTCCTGAATAGGAAGAATCGTTTTCAGAGTCTTTGTCAGGTTTCTCCCATAGAGCGGCAGCCGATTTTTCATATCCAGAAGGGAGCAGTAACAGGTCAGTTTCTGTTCTGGATGCCAGACGGTTTGCAAAAAAAGCTGAAAGTAGTAGAGGTCTATATTCTTCGTCTTCGAATAAATACGACAGAACAGGGTCTTCTAGAAATGCCTCTGTTAGAGAAGCGGCTGCATCTGGATATTGTTTAGGGTTCGCAACACAGGTTTGAGGGCTGTTCATTGACATTTTCCTTTCATGACTTAAGAAGATAGTCTGCCTCAGATTCACCTAGAAAAAGAGTTACTTCTTCGGCTAATTCTTTGATGGAAGCAAGGTCTCGTTCCATGAGAATCTCTGAGGCTTCCGTTCTTGCGATTTCAACCCATTCTTTGTCTCGGCGAAGTGAAGCTAAACGCAAATCATTTCGACCTTTTTGCCTTTCCCCCATCACTGTTCCTTCGCCTCTTAGTTCAAGGTCCACTTCGGCAAGTTCAAAGCCGTCAGTAGTACGGACCATAGCTTTTATTCTTTCTTCCGCTTCTTTCGTTGTGGCTTCGCCAACAAGAAGACATTGACTTGGGTATTCGCCTCTCCCTACTCGCCCGCGTAGTTGATGAAGTTGAGCCATCCCGAAACGAGCAGCATCCAAAATGACCACAATAGAAGCATTCGGCACATCGACACCCACCTCTATCACAGTGGTCGCCACCAACACATCGATTTTCCCTGACCTGAAAGAGTTCATTGTTTCTTCTTTATTTTCTTTGTCTAGGCGTCCATGAAGTAATCCCAGTTGAAAGCCTTTTAAGGGACCGTCGCTTAGATCTTTATAAACCTCTTCGGCAGAATGGACTTCCAATTTTTCAGAATCTTCTATTAGCGGGCAAACAACATACGCTTGTCGACCGCTGTTCACCTCTTCTTTTACAGCCTCCCAGATCGCCGCATCATCGGCTTCCCATCTCGTGATTATTGGTATGCGGCCTGGTGGCAATTCATCTAGAACTGACACGTCGAGATCTCCGTAAACAGTCATTGCTGCAGTTCGCGGTATTGGAGTTGCTGTCATTACTAAAATGTCAGGAACTCTTCCATCTCTATTCTTTTCTTTTAAAGCTGCGCGCTGTTCAACTCCGAACCTGTGTTGTTCATCTATGACTACAGCTCCTAAGGAATTAAAAGAAACACTTTCCTGTATCAGGGAATGGGTTCCGATAATGAAGTCGACAGTTCCATCTTCAAGTCCACGATTTATTCTTTTCCGGTCAACTGAAGATGTTCGATTTGTTAAAAGGTCAACCTGTAAAGGTCTATCGCCGAGAAGTGTGGTTGAATCCTCAACGATCAAGTCGCCTAAAAATTTTGAAATACCTAAATAGTGTTGTTCCGCAAGTACTTCTGTAGGCGCCATTAAAGCACCTTGATGGCCTCCTTGTACCGCTTTTAGAAGTGTGAAAACAGCGACGATAGTTTTACCTGAACCCACATCTCCTTGGAGTAACCGATGCATCGGAATTTCTTTTTGTAAATCTTCATGTATTTCATCCATTACTCGTCTTTGAGCGTCAGTTAACTCAAAAGAAAGTTTTTCCAAAAAAGATCCCGTCAAGTTCTCTTCATTCGAATGCTTAATTCCGATTGAGGTTTTTTCAATTATTTTTTTTCTCTGCAATAATTCAAGTTGAATCCTGAAAAGCTCGTCGAATACAAGTCTTCTCCTTGCCTCAGTCACCTCACTCATTGAATCAGGTCGATGGATTCCTTTATAGGCTGCTGAACGGTCAACCAGTCTGTACTTTTTAAGTATTTCCGTAGGGACAGGGTCTGCGAAGCCTCTTACTTTCATAACTCTTCGAAGAGCTTCAGCAACTAGTCGATCAACATCCCAACTATGCAGTTTTGCAACTCCTGACTGGGGGTAAACCGCTACAATCCTGCCTGTTCTGTCACCAACAAGATCAACAATTGGATTGGTCATCTGCAGTTTTCCTTGATAAATATCTGTCTTTCCGAAAACAACAGCATCTCTGCCCTGATTTAATTGTTTTTCTCTCCACGGCTGATTGAAGAAAACTAACTTCAAAGAACCAGTTGCATCAGAAGCAGTCACCTCAACGAGAGTCTTCCTGGAGCGCATTCGTCTGCTTCTAACTTTTTCAATATTGACGAGAACCATGCCTTCTTCACCTGGTTGAAGAGAGTCCACGGTCGCCTCTTTGCTTCGATCTATATAACGACGTGGGTAATAGCTAATCAAATCGAAAATTGTATTTATACCCACCTTGCTTAAAGACGCAGAAGTTTGCTCTCCAACACCATGAAGATCAGTTAAAGGGCGATCCTCTAACTCTTTTAGGGCGACGCCGGGATCCGACACCTAATCACCTATTCGATACCTATGTAGTACGGGTATAAAGGCTGTCCGCCTTCATGAACTTCAACTTCAAGTTCTTCATATTCGGCATTAACCCATGCGACTATTTCATCTGTTTCTTTTTCATTGGAATCTTCTCCTGCGACAAGAGTTACAATTTCATGTTCGTTGCTAATCATTTCCTTTAAAAGATTATTGGTGGCTTCGACAATGGTTGCAGCAATCACTGTTACTTTTCCTTTTTGCAAGCCTAGGAAATCTCCCTTTTTTATTTCGCCTATTTCGCTTGTCGACTCTCTAACGGCTGTGGTTATTTCTCCTGATTCAACTGTTTGTGAAGCCTGAGACATGCCTGTTTGATTCTTCTCTGAAGTTGCTTCCGGGTCATAGCCAAGCAACGATGCAAAACCTTCTGTAACGGTGTGGGTCTCAACTACACGAACCGTTTTTGAAGTTTGTGAATCTACTTGTTCTGCCACTGCAACGATGTTTGAATTGTTCGGCAAGATTATTACGTGTTCCGAAGCGGTGGCTTCTGCTGCTTCAAGCAGATCTGCGGTTGAAGGATTCATTGATTGTCCTCCATGAACTATGCGTGTGGCTCCTAAGGATCGGAAAATTTCGCCTATTCCGTCACCATTTGCAACCGCTATAACAGAACACCCGACCGGGTCTGCAATTTCATGGTCATGATGGTTTTCTGCGACTTCTTCAAATAGGTCGGTTACTCGAATGTCATATGGTCTACCAACGGAAATTCCAGCTTCAACAGCTGCACCGATATTGTTTGTGTGAACATGACAATTCCAAATATTTTCTCCACCAACTNCAACTATAGAATCCCCTATTTCTGACCAAGCTTTTTTNAAATCGGGTATCGAGTCATCTGGCGCTTCTAAAAAGTACATCACTTCATATCTGGTTCCGTTATTGNTCGTCTCGTCATGGACGTCAAGAATTAAGGCATCCACAGAAACTGTGACGGCCTCTGGTTCAGGCATTGGGCGGTCATCGATTACGTGTAAAAGTGAATCCATCATAAGAAGGAATCCACTTCCGCCAGCATCAACAACTCCTGCTCTGGCTAAAACTGGTAAAAGTTCAGGTGTTGAATCCAAGGAACGTTTAGCTGCTTCTCGTGCTATTTCTGCAACTGGCAGCAGGCTAGATTTTTCTGATACTGCCTTTTCTGCCGCTTCTGCTGTTTCTCTTACAACAGTCAGAATGGTTCCTTCAACTGGATTTCCGACCGCTTCGTAAGCTGCTGCTGCTGCTGCGCTAAGAGCTTGAGAGAACAAATTCGCATCGATAGTTTCTCTCGATGCACTTTTTATTTCAGAAACAAAACCTCTGAGGATTTGAGAAATAATTACACCTGAATTTCCCCGAGCCCCCATGAGGGAACCGTGTGAGATGGCTTCCATAATGTTTTCTAGTTCAGCATTTTCTTCCAAAGAGTTGATCTCAGATACTACTGAATTGAGGGTGGCAGCCATATTAGAACCTGTGTCACCATCTGGCACTGGATAGACGTTTAAAGAATTGAGGCTTTCTTTGTGGTCTTGAAGGGCATCACGAAAGCAATGCATCAAGTTTGCAAGGTTCTTTTGATCTAAAGTTTCTAACGCCATAACTGCGATAGTACCTACTTAAAGGACCTCGATGCATTAGTTTCTATTTTTATGTTTGGAACCGCCGAATACTCACATACGATCAGGACTATTCACCCGCTTTCTTTTAGTGGGCTAGGCTCCCGGCAGCCTCCAAAAGTTAGATAGGAGAAAAATAGTTGCAAGGCGTAGTCAAGTCTTACGATCCAGGAACTGGTGACGGTCTCATAATTCGCGACTCTGATCTCGTTGAATTCGAAATAGCAAATGGGGCTCTTGAAGGCTCAATATTTAGAATGCTTCGTCAAGGTCAAAGAGTGGTTTTCGAATTAGATGGAGATGATAACGCAACTGGTTTAAAACTTGGATCTGAAATAGATATGAGTACACCCAACTTAGACTGATATGAGTTCTGAAAATCCGCCAACACAAAATAGAGCACTAATCGACTGGGTCGCCCACTGGGAGGAAATTTTTGAACCTACCCAAATCCACTGGTGTGATGGCTCTGAGAATGAATACGAGAAATTTACTAAAGAGCTAGTGGATTCCGGAACCTTTATCCGACTCAATGACGAACTTCGACCAAACAGTTTTTTAGCAAGATCAGACCCTAATGATGTGGCACGCGTTGAGAGTGATACCTACATAGCATCAGTTGAAGAAATCGATGCTGGTTCAACAAATAACTGGCGTGAACCTAATGAACTAAAAGAAGAGATGCTCTCTCATTATCAGGGTTGCATGAAAGGCAGAACCCTGTACGTAATTCCTTTTTGTATGGGACCTATAGGTTCACCTATTTCACATATAGGTATTCAACTCTCAGACTCTCCCTACGTGGCAGCAAGTATGAAAATTATGACAAGGATGGGAAGTCCTGTTCTGGATGAACTGGGCGATGGAGACTTCGTGCCATGTATCCACTCAGTCGGATTCCCGCTTGAGGAAAATGAAGAAGATGTCCCTTGGCCGTGTAATAAAGATGTCCGTTACATCTCTCACTTTCCTGAAACTCGAGAAATATGGTCATACGGATCCGGTTATGGTGGCAATGCTCTATTGGGTAAAAAGTGCTTTGCCCTTCGCATCGCTTCAACAATGGCTCGTGAAGATGGTTGGCTTGCCGAACACATGCTAATTCTAGGAATCACACCTCCTGACGGTGAAAAGCGTTATATAGCTGCTGCTTTTCCTTCAGCTTGCGGTAAAACAAACATGGCGATGCTGGTTCCTACTATTCCTGGTTGGAAAGTTGAAACCATTGGAGACGATATAGCTTGGATGAAATTCTCTCCTGACGGACAACTACGCGCTATCAACCCTGAAGCAGGTTTCTTTGGGGTTGCCCCAGGGACTTCTAATTCAACTAATGAAAACGCTATGAAAACGCTTTGGGGGAATGCCATTTTTACAAATGTTGCACTCGATAAAAACAACGATGTTTGGTGGGAAAGGATGACGGAAAAGAAACCTGACTCACTTGTGGACTGGCAAGGGCGTGATTGGAGTAGCGACTCTGAAGAACCGGCCGCTCACCCGAATGCACGTTTCACCGTACCTGCTAGCCAATGTCCGTCAATCGCTCCTGAGTGGCAAGATCCGGAGGGAGTACCAATTTCGGCAATCATGTTTGGGGGTAGACGCGCTTCAAATGTTCCATTGATAACACAAGCACGCGATTGGGAGCACGGAGTTTTCCTTGGTTCAATTATGAGTTCAGAAAAGACCGCTGCAGCCGCTGGAAAAATTGGTGAAGTTCGATTTGACCCTTTTGCCATGCTGCCTTTTATGGGTTACAACGTGGGCGATTACATTAAGCATTGGATAGAAATCGGTAAAGCTACTGATTCGAATAAATTGCCGAAACTTTTTTGGGTTAATTGGTTTCGGAAAGATGAAAACGGGGGCTTCCTTTGGCCAGGTTTTGGCGAAAACAGCCGTGTGCTTAAGTGGATTTTAGATCGTATAGACGGAGAAGCTCAAGCTGTTGAGACTCCTTTGGGTTTAGTGCCTGAAATTGACGGCATTGATACCTCTGGTCTGGGTCTGGAAGTTTCAGCTATGCAAAAACTTCTTGAAGTTGACTCAGATTCGTGGCGTGAAGAAGTTCCATTGATAGAAGAGCATCTGAAAGCTATTGGTGACCGGCTGCCTGAAGAGATGACTTCTCAACTCGATAATTTGAAATCACGAATAGGTTTTGGAAGCTGAATTAAATCGGTCCTAAAATCATCGAACGAATTCCTAATCCCATTAAAAAAAGCCCAGCGAACCCATAAAGTAAGTACCTTCGATTCTCTAATTGATTACGGTAACCGTAAATTACTCCCACGCTTAAAGCCGCAGCAGACCAGTAAAGCAAATGGAACTTGGGAACTTCGATATTTTCTGATGAGGCTAATGCAACGCCTGAAAAAAGGTGGGCTAAAACCATTATCTGGGCAATTGCTGTTAGCCATGAAAGTGTTGACACTCGAAACATTTTGTTTCTGTGGGCTTGAAGAGACCAGATGCCGGCCGCGGCATTCAATAAGACCATCGACCATTCGATGACTTCATGGGTTCCTCGAAAGGAGGCGAGGATATTTATCAAATGGAGATCCGGTCTGTGATGAGGCTCTTATTCTGGTTACTTGATTCTTCAGATAAACAGATTCGATTTAAAAGGTTCATTTTCTTTTCTTACTTCTTTTGGATTTATAAACCATTCGGTTCCGAAAACATTAACAAACTGGTCATTTGGAATCTGTAAAAAAAATGAATCTTCATCTATTTGACTTCGATGAGTTGAGATCGCTGCTCTTTTCTTTTCAATGAAATCGGAAACATTTATGGCGTGAGTGATTTCAGACTCGGCAGAACCAAACGATTCCTCTTCTACTCGTTGCCGTCTCTCCTCTAGATCATCACCTATTCCAGCTAGCCCTTCATCTGGAGCTGTTTCCATGGCTAGCTCAATTGTTTTCTTAATCGAATCCCTGTTGAGGGTCGTCCACCTAATATTTTTCAGTCCAATATGATCCGACCAATAAGTTCCCACCCTGTGGACTTGGATATGATCAGGATGCCCATACCCTCCATTCGGGTCATAAATAACCAAAAGATCAACCGTTTCATCGCATAAAAGATCAGCTAATCGCAAACTAGCTTCCTCAACATCCGCTTGCCAGAAACACTCAGGGTTGGAGGTGGAAGGTGAATCGATCATTCCGCTGTCCCTGTAGTTTAAGAATTCAACACGTGCCACTCCCAGCAAGTCCGCTGATTTGATGAGCTCTTCGGTTCGCCGTTCCTCTAAGAGTTCTCCTTCTTTTAGAACTCCCGGGACGGGTTCTCCTTCTTCTCCGCGGGTGGCAACTACGAGAATTACGCGATTCCCAGATTCAGACAATAGGGCCATTGTCCCGGCTGTAGAGAGTGCTTCGTCATCGGGATGAGCGTGAAAGAAAACTATTGTCGACATTGAAATCTTTTAGGAGACAGCGCCGGTGTTACGCAGTGCAGCAATCTCTTCCTCTTTAAATCCAAACTGCTTCAGAACTTCTTCGGTGTGTTGACCGGGGTGAGCCGGCGGTCTTTCAATTTTTCCTGGTGTTCTACTAAATCGCGGAGCTGGCGCTGGTTGAGTTACGCCTGCAACTTCTACGAATGTTTTTCTTTCTACATTGTGAGGATGTTCAACTGCTTCGTATGCAGAAAGAACAGGGGCATAGCAAACATCACTACCGGCAAGCAATTGATCCCACTCTGATCTGGTTTTTGTGGCTATCAAGTCAGCCATTTTTTGTTTTAGTTCCGGCCATTTTTCTCTGTCGTGTTGGAATGCGAATTCTTCTTGATCAAGTTCTAATTTTTCTAGCATTTCTTGGTAGAACTGGGGTTCTATTGATCCTAGAGATATCCACTCGCCATCTGAACATTCGTAAACGTCGTAAAAATGGGCTCCAGTGTCGAGAAGATTGACACCTCTTCCCTGTTGATGGAAACCTGTTTCCATCATCCCGTAAAAGAAACTCATGAGACTTGCTGCACCGTCAACCATCGCGGCATCAACGACTTGGCCTTGTCCAGATTGTCTAGCTTCAATAAGTGCGCACACCATTCCGAAAGCAAGATACATGCCCCCTCCTCCGAAATCTCCTACAAGATTTAATGGTGGCACTGGCCCGCTTTCGCTTCTTCCTATATGAGCTAAGACGCCAGCTAATGAAATGTAATTTATGTCATGCCCAGCTGCATTTGCGTAAGGTCCTTCTTGTCCCCAACCTGTCATGCGTCCGTAAACTAAGGCAGGGTTTCTTTCAAGGCAGTCATCTGGGCCTACCCCTAACCTCTCGGCTACTCCTGGTCTGAAGCCTTCAAAAAAAATGTCGGATGTCTCAACCAATCTGAGAACCGTTTCTCTACCTTGTGGGTTTTTAAGATCTATCCCTAAGCTTTTTCTTCCTCTGCTGATTATGTCGTTAGGTGGGGAGTTTTCGTCAAACTCTTTCACTGAGCCTGCGCGATCAATACGTATGACATCTGCACCCATATCAGCAAGCATCATTCCGCAAAAAGGACCGGGTCCTATTCCTGCTAGCTCTAAGACCTTTACTCCGTCTAAAGCACCCATTTTGTCTCCTATTTTTTCAACTTATATTTTCAGCATTTTTTACGTGCTTAATTATCTCATTTGTAATCTTTGGCCAAGAACCCGGTGGGAGATCATGTCCCCAACCTTCAATCATGACGAATTTAGCTTCAGGTATAACTTCTGCCGTGCGTTGTCCCCCACTTGGATCGACAAGAGTGTCTGCACTTCCATGAAGTACGAGTGTAGGTGTCTTGATTTTCATAAGTGTTTGTTCACGGTTTCCAGTTGAATTCATAGCTCGCATTTGTCGTTCTTTGGCTTCATTGGATTTATTTGTGCGTTCAGCATACTTTTCAAAAATTTTTAAACAGTGTTCGTCGTCATGCCAGTCAGTGCTCGCCCATATACGC
Source organism: Acidimicrobiaceae bacterium (assembly GCA_002729765.1). Classification (GTDB taxonomy): domain Bacteria; phylum Actinomycetota; class Acidimicrobiia; order Acidimicrobiales; family MedAcidi-G1; genus MedAcidi-G1. The sequence goes on along the minus strand of PBYV01000011.1, from coordinate 3,012 downwards.
CTGTCAGCTAAATCTTTTAAAGCTCGCTCCTTTGGATCAACCGGAGCCGGGGCCACTAAGGCGTCTAATGCTTTTCCTTTTGGAATACCAAAACCTCTCTTACCCGTGTTAGATGCCATTGAAGTAAGGCTGTTAATTTTCTCTGGATATTCAGCAGCAAAAATTTGAGCGACCATACCACCTAAAGACATGCCTACGATATGAGCTTTTTCTACTGACAACTGCTCCAACAACTCTGCACCGTCGGAAGCCATGTCTGATAATTCGTACTCTTTTTTCATCTCCGATGAAAGTCCGCTGTCTCTTTGATCGTATCTAATAACGTGCAATCCTTCTTCAACTAGCCTGTTGCAGAAACCTTCTTCCCATAGCAAAAGCTGGCTGCCTAAACCGTGAATCAATAAGAGTGTTGGGTTCGTTGAAGAACCGAAAGTTTCGTAACAAATTTCTACCCCTGAGGGGAGAAGAATCTTAGGCATTAAATTTCTTTCTTTTTAGGTTTCAAATTAAGACTATCTGCTGCCCTCATTACCGATTCGTAGAATTCAGCAGTAGTTTCATTATGTGAGTGATATTTTTGACCATCCTTTTCATGAGATAGAACCTCTTACGTTCTACGAGATTTTACGCCTGAGAATCGACGTTTTTGTAGTGGAACAGAATTGCCCCTATCCGGAACTGGACGGATTCGATATCGACTTGGACACGCGTCATATCTGGATCGCAGACGAAGAATCGCCAGTTTCTTATCTCCGCGTTCTACGCGAAAATAAAGAAGTTAACAGAATCAGTCGAGTCGCGACCTCTCTCCATAACCGTCATAGAGGTATGGCGGAATCGCTAATAGAACATGTGATTAACACCACTTCTGGGGAACTGGTACTCGACGCTCAGGCTTATCTGGAGGACTGGTACGAAGAAATGGGTTTTATGACTAACGGCGAAGCTTTCGAAGAAGGTTGCGGACGTGACGTGAATTCGGGAATTCTTCATGTGCCGATGGTTTACAAAAGGAAAATTGATTAGCCCTCCACTCAGACACTCAACTGCACTTCGTGGATAAAGTGCGCCTTATGGGAAAAATTGACACCGGAGAAAGTTCTACTTTTTCAGAAGAACTAAACTTTGAAGAATCTGACAATTTGCTCCTGGGGTTAGATGAGTCTCAACACCATGCTGTAACTGTAGAAACAGAACCCCTAGCCATTCTTGCCGGAGCTGGATCTGGAAAAACTAGAGTTCTCACCCGAAGGATCGCTTGGAGAGCAATGAAGGGGAAAGAAGACCCCCGACGTGTACTAGCTCTCACTTTTACTCGCAAAGCTGCTGGAGAACTACGCTCGCGACTTTCACGGCTTGGACTCAGGGATCAAATCGCTGCAGGAACTTTTCATTCTGTTGCTTACTCCCAACTCCGAATCTATTGGCAAGACCGAGGCATAAAGGAACCAACTCTTCTGACAAATAAAATTTCTTTTGTTACAAACCTCCTACCGAGAGATAAACGTTCTACTGACACTCTTGACATAGTGACTGAAATAGAATGGGCGAAAGCTCGTCGCATCTCACCAGAAACTTACTTTTCAGAAGCTGAAAAACATGAACGAACACCACCCTTAGGGTTGCAGGAAGTCTCAAATATTTTCAAAAGCTACGAAGAACTTAAAGCTGAACGGAAGTTTTTAGATTTCGATGATCTTCTTAGCGACTGCGCGAAAATAATCCGTAGCGACCGCTCTTTTGGTGACGCTCAAAAATGGAGATTCAGGAACTTCTATGTAGATGAATTCCAAGATGTCAACCCTTTGCAGTTCTCTCTTCTTGCAGCCTGGCTCGATGGAAGATCCAGTCTTTGCGTGGTCGGTGACCCTAATCAGGCTATTTACGCTTGGAACGGCGCTGAAGCTGACCACCTAATCAGATTTGAAGAACATTTTCGTGATTCGACTGTTGTAAGCCTGAACAAAAATTATCGAAGCACCCCTCAGATAGTTGAGACAGCATCTTGCCTTCTAGAAAATTCTGGGATTAAAGCCGTCAGAGGTGGAGGGTTGAAACCCTCAATTGCTAATTATCCAGACGAAGAGCTTGAAGCCGAAGGCATTGCCAGAAAAGTTAATGAAATTCATACTTCTGGAGAGAAATGGTCTGATCAAGCGATTCTGGTGCGGACAAACGCACAAACCGAAATTTTTACAAAGGCTCTTCGTAAAGAAGGAATCCCCGTTAAAACGGTTTCAGGAAGTGGCCTGTTGGATAGAAAAGACATAAAGACAGTGATTTCAGAGTTGACCAATTCAAACATTCCATTAATTCAAAAAATTAATGACCTTGACGCAACAGGTGGTGACGCCTCTTCAACAAGCGACGAAGATGAAACAACAACTGATACTGAGAGAACCGTTGCTTTAGCTGAACTTCGACGTCTCGCTGAAGAGTATCTCGCTCTTGACCCTGCAGCAAAAAGTAATTCGTTTGTTCTGTGGCTCAAGTCCCAATCACAAAATTTATATGAGATAAATGATGACGCTGTTGAAATTTCGACTTTTCACCGCTCTAAAGGTTTGGAATGGTCTGTGGTGCATGTTGCTGGCTTAGAACAGGGACTTGTCCCGATAGCCCATGCTAAAGACTCGAATGCGGTCGCTGAAGAACGAAGACTCCTATATGTCGCTCTTACAAGAGCGAAGGATCGTATTCTCTGCTCTTGGGCTGACAACCGGCATTTCTCTGGCAATAAAAGAAAAAGAGACCCATCACCATGGTTGTTCAACATTGAACGTGCAATACAAAATTTGGATAAACCTCTTACGCAAAAGGAACAAATAAACAAGGTTAAATCAGCTAGGCGAAAGAAAACGAAAAATGACCTACCCGAAACCCAACAGGTAAGAAAGCTTAAAGAATGGCGACTTTCAGTGTCTCGTGCTTCAGATGTACCGGCCTTTGTAATTTTCAATGATGAAACATTGCTAGACCTTGTAGAAGTTCAGCCATCAAACTTAGAGGAAC
>PBYV01000010.1 GCA_002729765.1 Acidimicrobiaceae bacterium | reverse complement strand
AGACTCTTCGCTCATCGATGACGTGCTGGGTGTTGACAAAATTTCACTTACTGCGTCTAGCTCAATGTCGGGTCATTTAAGCTCCTCTCCACGTTCAGCGTTCGATTCTAGTTTCGATACAGCGTGGAGGACAGGTATTGGAAACCCCAGGAACAGTTCCATTGTTTACGAAACTGAAAAAAGAGAAACTTTTGAAAACATTACTGTTACCTATTTGGCAGATGGGAATCATTCAGTTCCTAGAAAAATGACTTTATATGCAGATGGTGTGCCTCTTTCCTCAATTTCAACACCTGGGAAAATAACTGAAGAGAGCAAAGGACGTGAAACTGCTAGTTTTTATAATGAACCGTTTGACGCTAAGAGTATTTCAATAATTTTTCATGAAGTCGCAAATCGTGCGACTATGGATTGGTATTCCGGGTTACCACAGATAATGCCATTAGGTATCTTGGAAATATCCGGCGTTCCTTTCATGACTGACGTAACTGATCACGTTGATTCGGGTTGTCGAAACGATCTATTAACAGTCAATAACTTGCCTCTAAACATCAGAATTAGCGGGTCTGCTTCTGAAGTTCTCAAATTAGAAACATGTGAAAACACTCCTCTGAAACTTAAACCTGGTGAACAAACTTTGAGAACGAAACCTGGTTTTTTGACAGGCTTTAATATTGACAGGCTCGTGTTAACTTCACATTCTTTAGCCGAACAAAACGATGTTGTTAGAGTGATGCCAGAAATTTTTGATCTTAAAAACTCAAGAACAGAAATAGATCTTTCAATTTCAAAGACTAACGAACCATTTTGGCTTGTCCTTGGACAAAGTTTCAGCGATGGATGGCGATTAAAAGGGGCTGGTAACACTACTGGCGAGTCTCCAGTCTTGATAAATGGATTTGCCAATGGGTGGCTCATCGACCCTTCATCAGGTGAAACAATGGATTTGTCTCTCTCTTGGGAACCTCAAAAAACTGTGTGGACAGGTCTCCTGGTTTCAATAATTTCGGTACTTCTTTTCTCAGTGTTGGCAGTTCGTTCATTACCTGACCGCACACAAGCAACTTCAACACCGCGTTTCAGGAAAAGTAATGGAAACTGTTCGAGAAAATTAAGGCCCTCTTACTCAATATTATGCAGTGTTTGTGTCCTCATTTTCTCTCTTTTGAATCTGCCAAATTTGATACTAATTTCATTAGTTGTGGCCTTGCTTTTCTATTTGACGTTAAGACTTCACATACCAGGCTACATACTTCTTCTTTCTTCATTTTCATTTATGTGTTTATCATCGATTTTGATAGTGCTCGATCAGATAAAGGAAAGACACCCTCGAGATTTCGTTTGGCCACTATTTTTTGAACGTTTCCACATCTTGGGCGTCGTTGCAGTTCTTTTAATCGCTGCAGCAGCTTTTTACGAATTGTTGAACAGTCGCTATACAAACAGCTCTCGCTAGTAAGGTTTTGTGATGAGTTCTCCACCAGTTGTTTGTGTGCACGGTTTCGGAACCTCCTACAATTCAACCTGGGTTACCAATGGTTGGACAGCATTACTCGAAGATGCCGGCCGTGAGGTGATCGGAATAGACATGCTTGGACATGGCTCTGCTGAAAAACCGACTGAACCAAGTGCATACGAAAACCTAGAAGAAGACGTTCTCTCTCATTTTCCGGATGCGCCGGTTGACGCTATCGGGTTCTCTATGGGAGCAGCTGTTCTTTTACATTTGGCTTCCAACGCTCCTGAGAGATTCAATCGACTTGTAGTTTCAGGAATTGGAAGAAATCTTTTTGAGAGAGATCAAAATTTTCGTGACCAAATCGCTAAAGCAGTAGAGACAGGTGCAGCGGAAAATCCTGAACTTAGATACTTCGCTCAGCTACCAGAAGCTCCGGACGCTAATCGTGAAGCTTTAGCTGCTTTCATGAGACGTAAAAGTCCACCCGTATTTTCAACCGATACTCTTGCAAATTTGACCACCCCTACTCTTATTGTGGTCGGGGACAAAGACTTCGTGTATCCGCCTGATCAGCTGGTAGCTTCTCTGTCAGATGTAAAACTGGTGACCCTTTCTGGAGTGGACCATTTCGCAACTCCAAAGAATTTCGGTTTCATTGATGCCGCTTTAGATTTTTTGGACGCTCAACCTTTTTAATTTAGTGGTGTTTCTTTCGCTGTGACAGGTCGAGGTAATTCAGTAGCACCCATCAAAAATTCATCTACCGAGGATGCGCAACTTCTACCTTCAGCAATCGCCCAAACGATTAATGACTGACCTCGCCCCATATCCCCACACGTAAACAATCTTTCTATAGACGTTTCGTAGCTTTCAGTCCTGTCGACGTTTCCTCTGTCATCTAATGAAACACTTAACTGTTCAAGTAGTGGTGATTTTTCAGGTCCTGTGAAACCTAGAGCTAAAAAGACAAGGTCTGCTTCTATCTCTTCCTCAGAGTTTTCTATCTCCTGAAAAGACATTTTTCCGTTTTCGAATACTTGTTCGACTCTATGGGTTTTCAAATATTTGACGTTGCCGTTTTCTCCCACAAATTCTGAAGTGTTGATAGCAAATATTCTTTTACCACCCTCTTCGTGCGCCGAAGAAACCCTGTAGATCATGGGCCATGTTGGCCACGGATTTGAGTCTTGACGGTCTTCCGGGGGGCGAGGCATTATTTCAAACTGATTAACCATTTCAGCCCCTTGTCGGAGCGCTGTTCCGAGACAGTCAGCTCCCGTATCGCCACCACCTATAATCACTACTTTTTTACCTTTTGCAGAAATCGATTCGGTATTTCTGTCACCTTCTAGAATCCGGTTTGCTTGGGGAAGGTATTCCATTGCTTGATGAATACCTTTAAGTTCGCGTCCTGGTATTGGCAAGTCACGCCATTGAGTAGCCCCGCTAGCGAGTATCACGGCATCAAAACCTTTCATTAAGTCTTCTGCAGTGATATCTATTCCGATTTCAGTGTTGGTCCGAAACTCTGTCCCCTCAATTTCCATTTGCGCTAGTCGACGGTCGAGATGCTTTTTTTCCAGTTTAAATTCTGGTATTCCGTATCTTAAAAGACCACCTATTCGATCTGCTTTTTCGAAAACTACAACCTCATGCCCCACACGAGTTAACTGTTGAGCTGCGGCCAAACCTGCAGGTCCAGAACCGACCACAGCAACTCTTTTTCCGGTTTGAATTTGTGAAATTATTGGTTTCACCCACCCCATTTCCCATGCATGGTCGATTATTGAAACTTCAACTTGTTTAATAGTGACAGGTGGATCGTTTATTCCTAGAACACATGATCCTTCGCAAGGAGCTGGGCATAGTCTTCCGGTAAATTCTGGAAAATTATTTGTCGCATGTAGGCGATGGCTGGCCTCTTCCCATTGGTCTCGATAAACGAGATCATTCCAATCAGGAATCAGGTTTCCTAACGGACATCCATTATTACAAAACGGTATACCGCAGTCCATGCAACGGCTGGCTTGAACTTGCAGACGTTCTTTCGAGAAGTCTTCGTACACTTCATTCCAATCGTGTAATCGGACTGAAACTGGTCGTCTCTCGGGAACTTCACGATCGTGTTCTAAGAATCCTCTAGCGTCACCCATATTGTCACTTCCTTGAAGCAGCCATCACTGCTTCTGTTTCATCCTTGCCAGATATTTTTGCGGCTTCGGCTGCTTCCAGAACACGCTTATAGTCAACTGGTACTACCTTCACAAAGTGTTCAGTTGAACTATTCCAATCATTTAAGAGTCTTTCAGCAAGATCAGATTTAGTTTCGTCTAAGTATCTGCTTAAGAGTTCCCTGAGCCAACTCGAGTCATCTGAGTTGGCTGCTTCAAGAATCACCATTTCTGGATTGACTTTCGGGTGAAAAAGATTATGCGGGTCGTACACAAAAGCAATCCCTCCTGACATTCCCGCAGCGAAGTTTCTACCTGTTTCACCTAGAACTACCACTCTTCCGCCGGTCATGTACTCACAACCGTGGTCACCAATCCCTTCCGCTACAGCAATTGCACCAGAATTTCTGACGCAAAACCTTTCACCGACCTTTCCTCTAAAAAAAGCTTCTCCAGCCGTGGCACCGTATAGGAGGACATTTCCGGCAATAATTTGTTCGCTTGCATTAAATGGCGATTTTTCATGTGGACGTATATATATTTTCCCTCCTGAAAGACCTTTGCCGACATAGTCGTTTGCATCTCCTTCCAAACGAAGAGAGATTCCAGACGGAATGAAAGCTCCTAAGCTGTTACCTGCGGATCCCGTCATGTTTACAGAAATAGTTTCATCTGGTAAACCCTTTCCACCATGTCGTTTGGTCAGCTCATANCCGAGAAGTGTTCCTACNGANCGGTCTGTGTTGTTAATCAAANAATNAATAACAGTTNACCCGTTTCCATCTAAAGACTCTTTCGATTTTNCTATAAGTTCACGATCTAGNACTGCCTCNAAACCGTGATCTTGGAAAGTGGTTTGATNCCTCTCNGTGCCTTNGGGTAGAGGCGGAGCGTAAAGTATCGGGGACAGATCNAACCCATCTGCTTTCCANTGAGAAATCGCACTTTCAGTATCAAGAANTTCGACCTGNCCGATAGCTTCTTCAAGACTTCTGAAACCAAGTTCAGCTAATATTTCTCTGACTTCTTCGGCAATAAATTCAAAAAAATTAACAACAAATTCAGGTTTCCCTGTAAATTTCTTCCTCAATTCGGGATTCTGTGTAGCGACACCAACAGGGCACGTGTCTAAATGACAGGCTCTCATCATTATGCAACCCATAACGACTAGCGGAGCCGTTGCGAAACCAAATTCGTCGGCTCCAAGCAAAGCAGCTATAACGACATCCCGACCAGTTTTAAGCTGGCCATCCACTTGAACAACAATTCTGTCACGTAATCCGTTAAGAAGAAGAGTTTGCTGAGTTTCAGCTAAACCAAGTTCCCATGGAGCACCCGCATGTTTTATTGACGTTAACGGTGACGCACCCGTTCCACCGTCATGTCCAGAGATTAGAACAACATCAGCGTGTCCTTTTGAAACTCCAGCCGCCACCGTTCCTACACCAACTTCTGCGACTAATTTTACATGAACACGTGCTTCAGGATTTGCATTCTTTAAGTCGTAAATAAGTTGAGCTAAATCTTCAATCGAATAAATATCGTGATGAGGTGGCGGTGATATCAAGCCAACTCCAGGAGTTGAGTGGCGAGTTTTTGCTATCCATGGGTACACCTTGTGTCCCGGAAGTTGTCCTCCTTCTCCAGGTTTAGCACCTTGTGCCATTTTTATTTGGATGTCGTCACTGTTTACAAGATATTCACTTGTAACCCCAAATCTTCCTGAAGCGACTTGTTTTATCGCTGATCGGCGAAGATCACCATTCTCATCTTGAACAAAACGCTCCGCGTCTTCCCCACCTTCACCAGTGTTCGACTTACCTCCGATCCTGTTCATTGCAATAGCTAGGGTTTCATGCGCTTCTCCAGAAATCGAGCCATACGACATTGCTCCAGTAGCAAATCTTTTAACTATTTCTGACACTGGCTCCACTTCGTCGACTGAAATAGATTTCTTTCTTGATTCATCAAATTTAAACAAGCCTCGTAAAGTTGCGAGTTCTTCAGATTGAGAATCCACCATTTTCGTGTACTCACGGAATATGTCGTATCGTCGTTCTTTTGTAGCATGCTGAAGTTTGAAAACAGTTTCAGGGTTGAATAAATGAAACTCACCATCACGGCGCCATTGATATTCTCCGCCGGGTTCTAAAGTTCGATAAGGGTTAGCCCCAGGATTACTTGGGAATGCTACTTGATGGTTTTGCTTCACTTCGTTGGCTATAACTTCAAAACCAACTCCACCTAAGCGACTTACCGTTCCAGTAAAACATTCGCTTATGATTTCATGACCTAAACCAATTGCTTCGAAGATCTGCGCACCAGAATATGACGCAACCGTTGAGATTCCCATTTTTGACATTATTTTTAACATGCCCTTCTCGACAGCTTTTATGTAACTCCTTCTTGCATCGTTTGGATCCGATTCGGAGCTAAGTCCGTGTTTTCCTTTATCGATGAGGTAATCAATCGTCTCATAAGCTGTGTATGGGCAAACTGCCGATGCTCCATAGCCAATTAAAGTAGCAATATGATGGACTTCTCTTGCGTCTCCGCTTTCAACGATAATCCCGGTCGAACTTCTGGACTTTTCGCTTATGAGATGATGATGAACTGCTCCCACTGCGAGTAGAGAAGGAATCGGAGCCATCTTTCTCGACACTAATCGGTCAGAGATAATCAAGATATTTGCACCGTCAGCAACCGCTTTAGAAGCAAGCTTTCTCAAGTTATCCAAACCGGCTCTTAAGCCTTCTTCATTTTTTTCAACTTCGAAAATTGCGTCCATTCGGACTGCTTTGAAGTCGTTAAATTCTTCACTACCTGTAGCTATTTCAATTTTGCTCAACTCCGCTTCAGTTAATACAGGACTTGGTAAAAACAATTTCGTACAAGACCGTTCTTCTGGTGATAGTAAATTTCGGTCTGAACCAATGTTCACACACACAGCTGTAATGAGTTCTTCTCGAATTCCATCCAAGGGTGGGTTAGTTACTTGAGCGAAAAGTTGTTGGAAATAGTCATACAATTTTCTGGGTCGTTGAGACAAGGCAGCTATTGGTGCATCGTTACCCATTGAACCAATAGCTTCTTTTTCATCTCGAACCATTGGAGCCAAAAGGAGTTTAATTTCTTCATGTGTGTATCCAAAAACTTGCTGCTTTTCCTGGAGAGACAAACTATCTTCGTGTTCAATAGGAACTTCTGGAAGTTCACGCAGGTGTACAAAATTCTTTTCGAGCCACTGAGAATAGGGTTTCTCAGACTCTAAATTCTCCTTAATTTCACTATCACGAACAATCCGTCCTTTTTCCGTATCGATCAGAAACATTCGTCCAGGTTCAAGTCTGCCTTTTTCAATAATGTTTTCAGGATCTATTTCAAGCACTCCCACTTCACTCGCCATAACCACTAGATCATCACTGGTCACCCAGTATCTGCTTGGACGCAACCCATTACGATCTAAAACTGCACCAATTAAAGTTCCATCGGTGAATGCTATGGAGGCAGGACCATCCCAAGGTTCCATTAATGTTGAGTGGTACTGATAGAAGGCACGCCTTTTTGAGGTCATGTTTTCATGGTTTTCCCAAGGTTCCGGAATCATCATAAGGATCGCTTCAGGTAGCGAGTAACCTCCCATTACGAGCAACTCAAGAACCTCATCAAAACTTGCAGTATCGCTTGCTCCAGGAGTACAAATTGGAAATAATCGATCTAATTCACCCGAAATTAGATTCGTTTCGAGGAGTGTTTCTCTAGATTTCATCCAGTTACGGTTACCTTGAACGGTATTAATTTCACCATTATGTGCGATGAACCTGTATGGGTGGGCTAAGGGCCATGACGGAAAGGTATTGGTGGAAAATCTTGAATGAACTAAAACCATTGCACTTTCAGTTCGTTCGTCATGCAGATCTAAGAAAAAATTTCCGAGCTGAAGAGTGGTTAACATTCCTTTATAAACAATTGTTCTCGAAGAAAGTGATGGGAAGTAAACGCCGATTTGTTCATTTGTGGAAGTTCCCACGCCTGTTAACACTTCCGAATCTTCGTGTTCTTCGTAAATTTCACGTTCAGCGCGTTTTCTAAATGGAAAGACTTTTCGATCTAAATCCAATCCTGAGATATCATAATCACCCTTTGCTTTCACAAATATTTGTTTCATGTAAGGCATTGCCTCTTTTGCAGACATGCCAATATCTGACGGTTCAATGGGTAGTTCTCTCCATCCGATTATTACCAAATCTTCCTCTTCAGCCAGTTTTTCTAATTGCTTTAACGCTCTCTCTGCTTGCTTCACATCATGAGGAAGAAAAGCGATTCCAGTCGCATATTGATTTTTCGCTGGCAAATCGAAAGGAAGGCTATCTCTGTACAATTTGTCGGGAATTTGCATCAGTATTCCCGCTCCATCTCCAGTGTTTTTTTCGGCTCCTATTGCCCCTCTATGTTGTAATGTGCAAAGCGCATCAATACCCATTTGTACAATTTCATGACTCGCTTCGCCACGTAAGTTACAGACAAAGTTGACACCACAAGAGTCATGTTCAAATCTGGGATCATAAAGACCTTGAGCAGCTGGAATTCTGCCGTTTTGTAGGTTTTTCCGATTCTTTGCGCCCATAATCTGTCCATTTATAGATAAATGAATGCCCTGAGCGTCGTTGATCTGGGTAAATTCAACTGGTGTTAATTTTAGTGTTTAAATCGATTAATCAGCACCACGGGTCTAATTTTTTGACTTAATAGCCTTAACCGAATTCCTATATGGCAGAACGAACATTAGTAACATTGGGAAAATTTCAAGCCTCCCGATCATCATAAAAATAAGTAGAACCGCTCTTCCGGGTGCTGAGAATCCGTCAACAAAAGAAGATGATGGTCCGATTTCACCTAATCCTGGCCCCATATTTCCCAGAGCGCTGAATACCCCACTTAAAGAAGTAATTAAATCTGCACCTAGAGCTGTAAGAATAAAAGTACCGGCGACTACTAATATTCCGTATACGACTACAAAACCTGCTACGCGTTCGACCAAAGTATCTGGAATGGTTCTACTTCCCATACGAGCTTGTAGTAGCGCTCGTGGGCGTCTTATAGAACGCAAGGTTCTATAAGCGTGAGCTAACCCGATACGTAGACGCATTATTTTGACTCCACCAGAGGTCGACCCTGTGCAGCCGCCAAAAATAAGAAAAAAGAGAAGAACTATTTGTGAGGAAGATGTCCAAGAAACAAAATCGCCTGCAGTGCCACTCCCCGATGCATTTCCAAAGCCGCCGCTCGATCCAAGTGTGATCACATTGAATGACGCAACTCGTAAGGCACGTGAGAACGATGCGCCGTCGAGAGTCAAAAGAAGAGTTACTAGAATAATTCCACTCATGAGGAGCATAATGAATGACTTAAATTCCGAATCGTTGCCATAGTCAAAACGACGTTTTTCGATCGACCGTGCATGCAAAGTAAAATTAGTCGCCCCGAGTAGCAAACCAGCCATAATCACTATCTCAATAGAAAGACTGTTCCAGTGGCCTATTGACAGATCTCTGGTGGAAAAACCACCCGTTGAAGCAGTCGTCATTGCGTGTGAAATCGCATCGAACAAACCCATTCCAGTAGCAAAAAGTAAAACTGATACAAGAACAGTTAACGAAGCGTAGATGTACCAGAATTTTTTTGCAGTCTCAGCTACTCTCGGTGCGATTCTTTCCACTCCAGCGCCAGGTGCTTCTGCATCGATAAGACCTAAACCACTAGCTCGAAGAGAGGGAAGGACTGAAACAACGAGTACGACAATACCCATTCCCCCTATCCATTGAGTTAGTTGTCGGTAAAAAAGTATCCCAGCCCCATGAAGCTCGATTAGGTTATGAGCACCAAAAACTGTTGAACCGGTACAAGAAAAACCTGAAACTGATTCAAAAAGAGCGTCCACGAAAATTTCAGGCGCTCCTATTCCAGCTCTATCAAATGTTCCTGCCAACAAATATGGCAAAGTGCCCAATAGTGACACCAGCAACCAAGTGGCGCCTACTGCACTGAATATAGAAGCTTGATCTGTTTCTCCAATCGTCGTTGAAGTAAACAAAATAAGACCCAGAACAGCAATAATCAAAGCACTAAAGAACAAGGCATTTAGGTCCGTACGAGCATCGAACAGAGCAATGAGAGAGGTAATTCCTATCCCAAAGGAAAGGAAAAGTAGAGCAATGCCACAAACATGCAAGCTCGTACTACGGATATTCCGACTAGACAGTTTCATGATTTAAAACTGCTTTTCCATCGCAAATATCTTCTTCGA
>PBYV01000009.1 GCA_002729765.1 Acidimicrobiaceae bacterium | reverse complement strand
CAACGATCAAAACTTTCCTAATTAAGCTGGCGCCTCCTAGAACTGCAAACCGTGCGCCGACTACTGCCCCTATGGTCAAACCTGCTGCCAGAATCACCGCTTCTTTCCAGTACACCTGATGGTTGATGATGAACACTGGCAAGGCAAAAATGGAAACAACCAAAGTCACTACTACTTTCACGCTGTTTGCTAACACTAAGTCCAATCCACTCCGTGCTAAAGAAAGCACTAGCAATAGACCTACACCAGCTTGAAAAGCACCACCATAAAGGCCGACTAACAAAAAAATAAACACAGTAAAACTTTTCCCCCATGGGGACTTTTCAGAAGTGGGATTAGGACTTGGCCTTAGTGACAAAACTAAAAGTGGGATCATCACAATCCCAAATATTTTTTCGAATGTTTCGTCACCTAAATTTGACGCTAAAAAGGCTCCTCCGACTGAACCAATTGCAACAGGCAACAAAATTGGACCTGCTCTAGTAAAACCTGAAACTCCGAAACTTTTGAAAGCTGCCGCAGCGCTAGCACTCGAAGCCAAAATACCTAAACGATTAGAGCCATTGGCAGCCCCACCAGGTACTCCCGCGAAGATAAGTAGAGGCACTGTAATGAGTGAACCCCCACCCGCGAGAGTATTAATCACACCTGCAAATAAACCGCCGAAAAACAACAAAAGAGTTTCTTCAAACCCCATAGTCAACTCAGTGCAATACGCGCATCGTCAACATCGAATTCTAGTTGTTTAATCAAAGAGTCAATATTTTCAAAGCGCTTTTGATTTCGAAGAAATTTTTCAAAAGTGATTTTTGAAAAATCTCCATAAAGATCTAAATTTTCGTCAATCAAATGAACTTCTAAGAGTAAATCCCCATCATTATAAAAATGCGGCCTTGTACCAAGCGAAATCGCAGATGGATATTTACAACCATCTGAACTCTCATAAAAACCTGCATAAACACCATCTAATGGCAGTAGGCGTTCCGAGGGAACTCTAATATTTGCAGTTGGGAAACCTAATTCTCTACCTCGAGAATCTCCCTCAGTCACATGACCTCGAACCTCATACGGTCTCCCAAGCATCATGTTAGCTTTTTCCAAATCCCCATTAAGAAGTGCTTCTCTAATCGCCGTGGAAGAGATCTGGTTCTCACTCGTTGGTAGAGTTTCATTTATTCCTAGCAATTCAAGCGAGTGGATCTCGAAATTTTCCTCTTTTCCGATTTGTTCCAATAACTTAACATTGCCTTCACGATTCTTACCGAAATGAAAGTCCTCACCCACAGCGACAACCTTTGCATTGAGAGTCTCTACTAAAACTTCTTTAACAAATTCCTCTGCTGATTCTTCAGCTCTCTTTTCATCGAATTCAATGATTTGAACCAGTTCGACTCCCGTCTTCTCTAACTGTTCGAGCTTTTGCTCAAGACCCGTTAAAAGCAATGGTGTACTCTCTGGTCTGACCACACTCGCCGGGTGAGGTTCAAAAGTTAAAACAACCGAGCAAAGATCCCGACTATGAGCAATTTTACACAACTCTGAAATTAGCTTGCGATGACCTAAATGAACTCCATCATAAGTCCCGATAGTGACAGCTGATCCGAGTTTTGCTTTTTGAATTTTTTCGTAATTTCGAGAAACTTCCACAAGATGAGGCTACCCACCGAACTTCATTAGCCGACAAGCACAACTGTAGGTTTAGTTTTTTCGCCATAATTGTCGTAGACAGCTAGTAACCGTCCCTCTTTATTTGCTACCGCCCAAGGACCACCACTGTCCACGCCTAAACGGTCTTTCTCTAGAATCTTTCCAAAAGCCACTTCTTTTTCAACTTCGTCGGAAACTTCAACCGTTTCGAAATCACGCATACCTACAATCGGATCACGTAAAATAACTTCTTCTATCGACATAGCTTCAGATTCATCAAAAGATCCAATTGCTGTCCTACGTAAATTTCGCAGATGTGCACCGCCTCCTAAAGAAGTGCCCAAATCAGCAGCTAAAGAACGTATATATGTTCCAGAAGAACAATCAACGGAGACTTCATACACCAAAGGGTCAGATGTTGGACTCACTTCAAATCGCTTCACAGAAACAGTGCGCGGCGGGCGATCCACCTCTCCCCCTTCGCGTGCAATCTCATGAAGACGTCTCCCACCTACACGTACTGCAGAAACCATTGGAGGCACCTGTTCTATTTCTCCCAAAAATTTTGTAGCTGCTTCTTCCACTTCAGAAAATTTCAATTCACTCATATCATAAGTACAAGTAATCTCACCAGAAGAATCTAAAGTTGACGTTTCCTCGCCAAAAACTATCTCTCCTTTATATGACTTCGGTAAACGAGTTAAAAACTGGAGCAACCTTGTAGCCCTCCCAACTCCTAAAATCAAAACTCCTGTCGCGTCTGGATCTAATGTTCCGGAATGTCCGACTTTTCTAGTTCCAAATACTTTCCTCGCTTTGGCCACCACATCGTGACTTGTTAACCCCGACGGCTTATCAACAACTGCGATCCCAATTTGTTCCGTCGTTTCTTTTGACATGAAGTTTCTATTCTTGATTCAATTCTCGAAGCAAGTTTTCAATTCTTTCTGCTGACTCAGCGGTGTCATCTACAAAAAAAGAAAGAGATGGAACTCGGCGTAATCTAGACTGCTCATTTATAGCCCTCTGTAACCGTGACCTGTGGAGTTCAAGTCGCCTACAAAGTTCCTCGTCATCAAGCTCACCTGTAACAAAAACTTTTGCTTGAGTGAGACTTTTGTCAGTTTGAACGCCGGTGACTGTGACGAAGCCTAAAACCTCGTCATCAATTATTTCTAGTTCTTCAGCAAGAATCCTTATCAGGAGTTCATTTAATCGATCTGTGCGATCATAGCCACGCATACTTTCACACTATTACGGCTCTAACTTAAAGACGACCTACATATTCATGTTTCATAATGACTAGAGTCAAAATATGGGTTTTATGAAACTTCCTGAAAAATTCAACTCTGACAATACTGCATTCGGATGCTGGCTTAAAGTCCCATCCTCTGTGAGTGCCGAAATTGCTGCCCTATCCGGCTTCGACTATGTATGCATAGACATGCAACATGGTTTTAGTGACCGAAATGACCTAATACCAATGCTTCAAGCGATCCAACCTCACTCCCCCAGGGCTATTGTTCGTGTTCCGAGTAATGAACCTTCAGTAATTGGATGGGCGCTCGATGCTGGAGCGACTGGTGTGATAGTTCCACTTGTAAATTCTGCCGAAGAAGCAGAAAAAGCAGTTATGGCTTGTTTCTATCCCTCAAAGGGGAATCGAAGTATGGGGCCTACTAGAGCTGAAAGAGTTTTCGGTGAAGAATATGCGCAAGGAGTTAAGGACTCGATCCAATGTCTTCCAATGATAGAAACGCTAGATGCTTTAAACAATCTTGAATCGATTCTTTCAGTAGATGGCGTTGATTCTATATATGTAGGACCTTCTGATCTTTCCGTGAACCTTGGACTACCTAAGGGNAACAACGATGGAAATCCCAAATTTGATGAAGCTTTGGAAAGAATCNTAAATAGTTGCGAGGAATATAACGTGGTCCCGGGAATACACGCCAACTCTTCTTTAGTTGANACCCGACAANAACAGGGGTTCCGNGTTTTAACCGTAGTTGAAGATGATGGAGCTATGAGTGCTGGATTTCGAGAAGTGTTCAACCAAATAAGGTCTTAAGTTCTAGCTATTTCTCTCTCGTCGTAAGTTTCGATCACATCACCCGCTTTTAGGTCTTGAAAATCTGAAAGTCCAATACCGCATTCAAAACCAGCCTGTACTTCTTTCACATCGTCTTTGAATCTCCTGAGAGAACTAACCTCGCCTTTCCAAATGATCGTTCCCTCTCTAAGAAATCTGACTTTAGACCCTCTGGTAATTGTTCCATTTGTCGCGTAACACCCTGCGATCTTACCGATCTTTGGTACTGAGAAGATCTCCCTAACCTCTGCATCGCCTGTAACTATCTCTTCATACTCTGGTGCTAATAGACCCAGCATTGCAGCTTCTATGTCGCCTATTAGCTCATAGATGACTTCGTAGCTTCTGATCTCCACATGTTCTTCTCCCGCTAGGTCTCTTGCTTTTCTTTCTGGTCTAACGTTGAAACCGATAATTGTTGCATTTGTGGTTGCCGCAAGTTGTATATCGTTTTCACTGATTCTTCCGACTCCACGATGGACGAAAGAAAGCTTTACATCTTCTCTCTCAAGTTTTCTGAGACTTTCGCTGACAGCTTCCAAGGAGCCGTGCATGTCGGCTTTAACAACAAGGTTCAAATTTGCAGCTTCGCCTTTTTGTATCTGTTCAAAAATATCTTCGAGTCTGGCTCCGCCAGATAAAGCATGTGCATCTCGACCCAGTCCTGTTTGTCTACGATGATGACTGCGCCTCTCAGCAACTCGACTAGCTAATCTCTCTGTTGGAGCGACCATAATCTCATCTCCAGCGTCAGCTACTTCATTCAAACCAAGCAATTGAACCGGTGTTGAAGGGCCAGCTTCTTTGACTTGTTCTCCTGCATCATTTATTAAAGCTCTTACTCGACCCCATGAAGCTCCTGCAACTACTGGTTCGCCTACTTTAAGAGTTCCATTTTGGACTAGGACAGTAGCTACTGGTCCTTTTCCAGCGTCAAGATTTGACTCTAAAACTACACCTCTAGCTCTTGCAGCCGGTTCAGCCCTGAGATCTTCTACTTCGGCTACGACAGTCAAGTTTTCAAGCAATTCATCGATACCTAGATTTTCAAGAGCTGAAATTTCAACAGTTACTGTTTCGCCTCCCCATGATTCAGGTACTAAATCATTCTCAGCTAACTGGCCCATTACTTTTTGAACATCAGCATTTTCTCTATCAATTTTATTGATAGCTACCACAATCGGTACTTCTGCTGCTCGAGCATGATTAATTGCTTCTAAAGTTTGTGGCATCACGCCGTCATCTGCTGCTACAACTAGCACCACAAGGTCAGTTGATTCAGCTCCGCGAGCTCGCATCGTGGTGAATGCCTCATGCCCAGGAGTGTCAATAAAAGTCAAAACACTTTCATTTTTTACAATCTGATAAGCGCCTATGTGCTGAGTGATACCGCCTGCTTCACCGTCTGCGACTTTTGCATTTCTGATCTGATCTAACAGTTTTGTTTTTCCATGGTCTACGTGACCCATTACCGTGATGATTGGAGGTCGCCCAGGAGCATCTTCAGGAATCTCCTCCTCATCAATTTCTAAAAGTGCTAGGAGTTCAACTTCTTGTTCTTCTCCTTGGTCAATCAATGACACCTCTGCCCCTATCTCTGCAGCAAAAAGTTCAATCATGTCATCGCTTAAAGTTTGAGTTGCTGTGACCATCTCACCCTGTTCCATTAGGAACCTAATAACATCCGCTGACGTACGATTTAACTTCGGAGCAATTTCCTGTGCAGTGCTTTGTCTTTCCAGAAGAACAATTCCTTCTGGGACTGCTGCGTCTTCAGGAGTTAAAGCCAGAGGTTGTGCGTCCATAGGCTGCAGTTCTTCGGTCGTGCGACGTTTACGGCTCTTTTTCTTTGGTCGACGTCTTGCACCCGATCCTGGACCACGTTTTTGTTCACCCGGCTTTCCGGTAGCTGGTGGCTTCGAGCCTCTTGGGTCATCTTTACCTTGTCCAGTTCCGGGAGCAGAAGTTTTACGAGGTTCTCCACGCTGTGAAGGTCCTTTTGAGTCCGACATTGGTGGCGGTGTTGAACGTCTCCCAGGTGCCCGGACCCCACCGTCAGGTTTAGATTTTTGTTTACTTTTTACGGCACCTGGAGGCGGTGGAATAGGTTTACCTGAAAGAGATTTTGGAGATCCTGGAGGTGGAGGTATCTTTTTCCCTGAGGCAGAAACAGGGCCTTTTTGTTTATTGGTCCCACCTTCTTCTTTACCTTTAGTTTCTGTATTTATTTTCTCAATTTTTTCTACGGGAGGTTCAGCGTTTTCGGTTTGATCTGATTCTTGAGCTTCTTCTTCAGCAATTTGAGAAGTTGAAGAAGATCCACTTGATGAGACCACACGCTTCGATGCGGTTTCTTTTTTAGTCTCTTTCTTTTTTTCTTCAACCGTTTCTGCTTCAATTGAAGGAAGTTCGTCTGCTTTTTCTTTATTTTTACTATCTTTACCCGAAGACTTTGAAACTGTTTTTTTAGAAGAAACCTGTTCCGCCTTTTTCTTTTTAGGTGGAGTTTTTTCTTCTTTGGGTTCGCTTGTAAGACCCTCGCTTTCGGCTTTACGTCTCACTCGGTCCGCCTGTGCTTCAACCATTCCTGAAGAATGGCTTTTCACGTCAACGCCTAAAGACCCGCAGAGTTTAATAATCGCTGCGTTAGTCATACCCAACTGTCGGGCTAACTCATAGACACGGACACTTTTAGCCACTAATTAGTCTCCAAATCCTCTTGGTTAACTTCTTCTACGGAATCTCCTGAAGCTTCTCCTACGGAATCTCCTGAAGTTTCTTCTAACAACTCTTCTGAAACTTCCTGTTCAGTTCCTGGGTTTTCTTCTACTTCATCGTCAGAATCGCCACCTTCAACTGAAGTTCCGTCTACCGCTTCAGACCATTCTTCAACGGACATCGCAGCTCCACCATCTGCAGGTTGCCAAACTTGCTCTCCCGTCTCTTCGTCTACGACCCATTCACCTTCTGCCCAGTCAACTTGTTCGTAAGCTACTTCGTCAGCAACTTCAGTTTCGCTTTTGATATCAACACGCCAACCAGTCATACGTGCTGCTAAGCGGGCGTTTTGTCCTTCTTTTCCTATAGCTAGAGAAAGTTGGTAATCAGGTACAACTACTGTTGCAGTCCCAGTTTCTTCATCAACCTTTACTTCTTTAATCTTTGCCGGAGACAAAGCTCTCGTGACAAACTCACCTGGGTCATCTGAAAAAGGAATTATGTCTATCTTTTCGCCTCTTAATTCATTAACTACCATTCGGACTCGAGCCCCACGGGCACCTACACAAGCACCAACTGGGTCAATAGTCGCGTCATTTGAACTGACAGCTATTTTGGTTCTATGTCCTGGTTCTCGTGCGCATGCTTTAATCTCAACTATCCCGTCAGAAATTTCAGGAACTTCTAACTCGAAGAGTCTCTTTATCAAGCCGGGATGAGTTCTACTAACCACAATCTGTGGGCCCTTTGCAGTTTTTCTAACCTCTACTATGTAAGCCTTCAATCTAGAGTTGGGTTCTGGCCTCTCGAAAGGAACTTGCTCAGCTTGCGGTAAAAGAGCTTCGACACGACCAAGGTCAAGAAGCGTATAACGAGAGTCCGTCTGTTGAATCATGCCGGTAACGATGTCACCTTCACGCCCCGCATACTCTTCGTATTTTAGATCCCTTTCAACTTCGCGAATCCTTTGTGTCATTACCTGACGTGTCGTTTGAGCAGCAATTCTCCCAAAGTTTTCTGGAGTTACATCAAACTCTTCCCCAGTAGGTTCACCGTTCTCGTCAATGTTTTGAGCAAAAACTCTGAATTCCATACTGTCAGGATCAATAGTTACCCAAGAAAACTCATGAGCTTCGGGCATCCTCTTATACGCTGACTCTAGAGCATCGGCTAATGCTGCAAGCATGTCTTCAACAGTTATTCCTTTATCAGATGCAACAGCCTGCAAAGCTTCCAACATTTCGGAATTCATTGTTCTATCCTTCCATCTAAAATTTTTTCTTTCTCACCAGAAGACTTAGTTGATTTAGAATCTTGTTGCCAAACAAAAACCGTTCTAGCTTTCTGTATTGACTCGAAAGACACTTCTTGAGAAGATCTGTCTTCCAGTTTCACAGAAATTCCAGTAGAACTAGTTGACATCAAAATGCCTTCTATCCGTCTTTCTCCTGCAGATCCAGGGATTTTCTTGACCGTTATAAGACTCCCGACTGCCTTTTCGAAATGTTCTGGTTTTTTAAGTGGTCTTTCAAGACCTGGACTTGTTACTTCTAATGTGTAGGAACCTGGAACAGGTTCCTCATGATCCAATTGACGTGAAATCTCACGAGTCATATATGCCAAAACTTCTGTGTTCAATCCTTCTGATTGGTCTATAACGATCTTTAATACGCCGCCATTTAACTCAATATCGACAAGCTCTACGTTTGCGCTTGAACACAAAGGAGACACCAAGTCACTTACTTTCTCAGCAACACTCATGGCACCCCCAATTCTTCTTATTAAATTCTCTATTCAGTGCATGCCCACGCCCAAAAAGAGGCGTGGGCAAAACCCACGCCTCGTCCTAAGAAATGAACGATGCACCTCAAGTTAATCATACCGTCAGTGGCTCACTCCTACTGCACGATTTTAAGGAAGCCTTCTAAGCTATTTGATTCCTTATTGCTCCTAATTTTTGCTCTGTTTCATTCACATCTTCACCTTGCTCCTTCAAAAGCTGTTCTCTATCTAATGATGCTTCTCTTTCAGCAAGTTTGGTATCAACTTTCTCAAGTGCCGCTTCCGCTCCATCTGCTTGTATTATTTTTGCCCAAGAAACCAAAGCTTCGACCATTTCATCTTCTTTAACAACCTCAACATTTTTACCTTTTACAAACAAATGCCCTCTACCGCGGCCTGCTGCTATGCCGAGATCAGCGTCACGTGCTTCTCCCGGTCCATTCACGACACAACCCATCACTGCAACTTGCAATGGTATCTTTTCGTCTGCGAAAGCTTCCATTGCCTCTTCAGCTACTGCCACCACATCAATTTCTGCTCTTCCGCAACTTGGACACGAAATTAAGTCTACGTTTTTCCTTTCTCGTAAACCCATCGACTCCAAGAGTTGTCTCCCAGCCTTGGCCTCGATAACTGGATCAGCTGTCAGTGAGTAGCGAATCGTGTCTCCGATTCCCTCAGCGAGCAAGGTCGCAATACCTGCTGTTGATTTGATTATTCCTGAAGGTGGTGGTCCGGCTTCAGTAACTCCTAAATGCAAAGGATGGTCAGTTACTTCAGCTAGTTGTCTGTAAGCATCAAGCATCAGAGGAACATTCGAAGCCTTCACGGAAATTTTGATCAAGTCGAAACCGACTTCTGAAAAATACCCAATTTCCTGCAAAGCCGACTCGACCATTGCTTCAGGGGTAACCGTGTCTCCGTACTTGCTGTAAAGGTCGGGGTGTAGAGAACCACCATTTACCCCTATCCGAATTGGTACATTTCTATCTCTTGCTTCCGCAGCAACAATTTTTATATGTTCGGGTTTTTTTATATTTCCAGGGTTTAACCGTAAACAATGAACGCCTGCTTCTAACGCTGCTAAAGCCATCCTGTGCTGATTGTGCACATCCGCAACAATGGGCACAGGGGACCTAGGTACAATTTCTGCTAATCCTTCAGCAGCAGCAATGTCATTGCAGGTGCATCGTACGATGTCCGCTCCCGCCATAGCTAGGTCATAAATCTGTTGAAGAGTCGATTCAACATCAGATGTTCGCGTAACCGTCATGGACTGAACGCTCACCGGTGCGAAACCACCTACTGGCACGTCTCCAACCAGTATCTGACGTGTTGGGCGTCTAGGAAATGAGGACTGTGTATCCACTATTAAAAAGGCTATCGCAACTTTTTAATCTTGGAGTTGCTGCCAATGATCACCCGAAATTTGGCAAGTCGACAATGTCTCTATATAAAGCAATCAGTGCAATTCCTACTAATACTGTTACCACTACCCAAGTCACAGGAATTAGCTTGTTGATATCCGCAACGTATCTCTTTCCTTTACGCGATCTGAGTCGCTCATACGTGGCGATAGCTGCATGACCACCATCTAGTGGCAGTAAAGGGACCAAATTGAAAATTCCCACAAACACATTTATCAAAACTAAGAACCATAGGTAATTATGTGTCCCTTCGTCCAACATGGCACTGCCTAACCGCGCTGCTCCGTAAATTGAGAGAAGACGATCATCCTCACTTGCAGATTCTGATCCGACTTGTTCAAGCGGTCGTTCATCTTCGCTGTTAAAAGTTCCTTTTACGAAATCTGTTAGACCTTCTGGAGAAAAGAAATCTGTAAGACCTTCCACGGAAGCGGCTGAAATTTCTGCAAACCTGTCAAAAGTGGCGGGTATCGAATCAACCAAACTTAGTGATTCGAAACTACGTTGAGGTCCTACACCAAAGAAACCTCTAACTGCTGTTTTCGAGCTAGGAAGGTTAGTCGCTTTCACTTCAACAGTTTCGATTCCTATTCCTGGTTTACTTACTTCGATTCTGTGAAAATTTTCATCAGATAAAATGGAAGAAAAATCCTCCCAGTTCGAATAAGGGAGTCCATCTACGGAGATCATTTGATCTCCTGCTTCAATTCCATTAAGAAAAGAAGCTCCTTCAAAGGTTACTCTTTCACCAATAGTTGCAAATTTGTTTAATTCTTGACCTTCTCTTTCAAATTGAATCTCTAAAAATTTTCCTGGATTTTGCTCTACTACTGTCCCGAAAGAATCGAAACTGTCTATCTCTTGATCTCCTACTGAAAGTATTCGATCACCTGCAACAACTCCGACTTTCTCAGCAGTGGAATTAGAAACGACCTGTCCCACATCCCATTTGGTTGGATGGGGCTGTCCTATGGTCATGAAAATTACTATTAGCAATAAAAGCGCTAGAAGAAAGTGGGTTGCTGAACCTGCAAGTGTAAGCGCAAGTCTCTTTGGGTAGGTTTGGGCTCTGTAAGTACGGTTTTCAATTGCAGGATCTACTTCCTCAAGGTTATTCATGCCTGTAACGCGCACATATGCTCCTGCTGGAATTGCTTTTACACCGTACTCAGTTTCACCCCGTTGAAAAGAGAAAATTCGTGGTCCAAAACCTATAAAAAACTCTGTTACCTGCATTCCACTCATCCGTGCTACCAGATAGTGACCTAGCTCATGAAAAAAGAAAATAAGAACTATTGAAAGAACTACAACAACGGCAGAAAATCCTCCTAAAAAAGCTAAAGATAAAAAAGCACCAGAAAGTAACAGTAGTTTAAAATTTTGATCTCTATCCATGGGTTCTAATTCCGAGATTTTATTAACTTAGAAGCAATTGAACGGGCATCTGAGTCTGCTTTTAAAACAGACTCGATGCTGTCGACATTTTCCCCCGACCACTGTTGGAGAGTTGAAGAAATTACTTCTGAAATTTCCCCCCATGACAATCGGCCTGAAAGAAATGCCGATACTGCTTCTTCATTCGCAGCATTCAACCATGCGGGAGCTGTTCCTTTTTGTTTTCCAGCCTCATAAGCAATACCCAAACAAGGAAAAGCTTGTTTATCTGGTGGTTCGAAATTTAACTCAATGATTTGTGACCAGTTGATCTCACCAAAAGGGTCATTAATCCTGTCAGGGTAAGTAAGTGCATACGATATACAGAGTCTCATATCCGGATTCGACATCTGAGCCAAAGTTGCCCCATCAGAGAATGTGACCATCGAATGGACAATTGATTGAGGATGAATAACGACGTCTATATCTTCGTATGAAATTCCAAATAATTCATGTGCTTCGATGACTTCCAGACCTTTATTCATAAGAGTTGAGGAGTCAACAGTAACTTTGGGACCCATATCCCAAGTCGGGTGAGATAAAGCATCTTCAATTGAAACGCTTGAAAGTTGATCGGCAGAGAAACCTCGAAATGGTCCACCTGAAGCGGTTAGAACTATGCGTTTAACATCCTCTTGTTTTGGATTCAAGCCAAGGCACTGATGTATAGCGCAATGCTCACTGTCGACGGGAATTAACTCTGCACCTTCTGTTGAACGAAAATTTTGAATTAGAGGACCGGCAGCAATCAACGATTCCTTATTTGCTAATCCAAGCCTCTTTCCTGCCTTTAATGCAGCAATCGTAATAGGAAGTCCAGCGAAGCCAACTACTCCATTTATCACGACATCACTTATAGACGAAGCGTTCGCCAGTGCTTCAGGACCTGAAATTACATCAATTTGCGAGGGAAGTTTTTGTCGAAGTTCTTTTTCTAATGACGAATCAGAAATCGCGACTATCTGAGGTTTGTGTTTTTTTGCTTGTTCGACCAAAAGTTCGACAGATTTAGCAGCTCCTAAAGCAACCACTTCAAATTCATCTGGATGGTCTTGGATGATCTCAAGTGTTTGAGTCCCAATAGATCCCGTCGATCCCATTACGGCGACAGTTGTCGCTAACATCTAATAATTTTACCTGTTAAATCATTTATCGCTATATGAAATCAAATAGTGAAAAGATTTAGCAAACGAGCAGCGAAGTAAGTCGCTGGTAGAACAAACAATAAGGCATCAAAACGATCAAGAAAGCCTCCGTGTCCTGGCAATACGGAACCCATATCCTTGATTCCTAAGTCTCTTTTGAGCATAGATTCGCACAAATCGCCGAGTGGCGCTGCCAATGCACCTACCAAACCAAGAACGAAAGCTGTTCCAAGATCACCAGGGTCTTGACCAAAGGGGGTTATCTGACCTACAACAATCACACCCGTAAGAAATGAAATAGCCATACCACCTAATAGGCCTTCCATAGTTTTATTAGGGCTAACGGAAGACAAGGGGGTTCTACCAATCAGTCTTCCTACCAATAGTCCCCCTGTGTCATAACCCACAGTTATCAAAACAGCTGCTAGAAGCATTCCTACACCGTTTTTATCATTGAGCATCAAACCGATGAAACAGCCCAATAAACCTATGTACCCGACACCGAATAAAGTAATCGACGTGTTCGCTATAGGCATATTGCGATCTACTCCTGTTAGGTACCAGAGAAGTGTAAAGGTGACCGTTAAAGCCAGTATGAGAGGAATAGCTGATTCAAATCTCCAATATGCTCCAAGATTCAATGCAGCAATGGCAGTCATTCCTAACAAAGTTGCAGGCTGATAGCCAGCACGTCTCGCTGCTAAGAAAAATTCTGAACCTGCGAAAACAAGTAGAACTGTACTGAATACAAGAGTGGCTACAGCGCCTATCGCACATACAGCTAAAAAGATCGCTCCGAGAGCTACTCCTGTAGCAAGTGCTTTTGGCATATTTCTGCTTTGTGAATTTTGAGCTTTTATAGATGGTTGAGTTGGTGGTTGAAAAATCGGAGAGGTTTCTTCGGTCTTCGTTTCTTCAGGAGGGATTACAGGCGGATTGAATTCTCCACTAAAAGGATCACTCTCTGGTAACTCTTCATCAAAAAAGATCGCTGCTGTAGCTTCATCTAAATCGCCTACAGGCTGCTGTGATTCATGATCAATTAACACTTCATCAGACCATTTTGGTTTTTGATCAATTTCAGACCAAAGGTCATCATTTTGACTTTTTTCAACAGGTTCCTCAGTCCAGTGCGGTAATTCTTCAGAAGAGTCACTTTCGCCACCAAATACAGAACGTCCCGGCTCTACAACATCCTCTGGGGTCTCAAGTCCAAGAATTCGGATCTCTTCAAATTCACCTGATCCTCTGTCATTTGCCACGAGTCACCTCACTATCCATTTGAAACTAAACATCTAATAACTCTTCTTCTTTCGAAGATCTTGATTTCTCTATCTCACTTTCATTTACATGAGTCAAATCATCAAGTTGTGAAGACAGCCATTTAATGTTGTCTTCAGAAACGCCTCCATTGCCAGCTAAGTCGTCTAAATCCTTTCGAGAATTTCTTCTAATTCCACGCAAACGGTTCTTTCCTTCTTCAGCCATACCATTAACCATTCGTACCAGATCTTGACGCCTTTCTTGTGTCAGTTCTGGGAAAACCAGTCGGATTGTTCGCCCATCAGTGCTCGGAGTTAACCCGAGGTCAGCCTGATTTAAACACCTTTCAACCGCTTCAACAT
Source organism: Acidimicrobiaceae bacterium (assembly GCA_002729765.1). Classification (GTDB taxonomy): domain Bacteria; phylum Actinomycetota; class Acidimicrobiia; order Acidimicrobiales; family MedAcidi-G1; genus MedAcidi-G1. The sequence goes on along the minus strand of PBYV01000009.1, from coordinate 5,752 downwards.
TTCCTTGGTCATGCGGGGTTATCAGTAGCTGTCGTGCCTCAGGAACGGAAAAAGAAGCCAGTTCCTGCATGGGCATTTCCACACCGTAAGCCTCAACTGTTAAACGTTCTACAATCGAAGAAGAAGCTCTACCTGTTCGGACTGTTCCAAACTCGCGTCGAGCATGCGTTACTGATTCAAGCATCTTTTCTTTTGCTTCATCCAAAATCATCTGGAGGAGTTCTTCACTCACCGCTACCTCTTTCTCTTAAGAGACTAGTGTACCTACGGTGTCTCCTGCGAGTATGGACCTAACATTACCTGCTTGCATTAGGTCGAACATGACGATTGGAAGGTCGTTATCCATGCAAAGAGTTATCGCTGTTGCATCCATAGCTTGCAATCCTTTTTGAATGACTTCTAAATGTGAAACCTCTTCTAGTAAAGTTGCAGAGGGGTCGATTTTAGGATCTGCTGTGTATATTCCACCGGTTCCCGAATGGGTTCCTTTCAACACGACGCCAGCTTCTATTTCTACAGCGCGTAGTGCCGCAGTTGTATCAGTAGTGAAAAACGGATTTCCTGTTCCGCCTGCAAAAATAACTACTCTCCCTTTCTCTAAATGTCGAGTAGCTCTTCGTCTGATATATGGTTCAGCGATCTGAGCCATGTGCACAGCTGTTTGGACACGAGTTGGTTGACCTAATTGTTCAAGAGTGTCCTGTAAAGCAAGTGCATTAATTACAGTGGCTAACATTCCCATATAGTCAGCTTGAGCTCTGTCCATACCAGCTCCGGCTCCAGCCATTCCGCGCCATATGTTTCCACCGCCGACTACCACCGCTATGTCAACTTCGTATTCAGATCTAACTTGAAAAATTTCTTCAGCGATCTCACCAACGATGTCACCATCAATTCCAAATCCTGCTTTGCCTGCAAAAGCCTCTCCGGAAACCTTTAAAACGATTCGATCCCACTTGGCTTTTTTACTTTTCGAAGAGTTGTCGGATTCAGAAGGTGTCATATCTAATCACCGATAAAGGCTTGCTCGAATCTGACTATCTGACCTTCTCCAATTGTTTCTTGAACAGTTGTTTTGTCGCCGTGAAGTCCTTGCTCCAATAGAACTGACTCCTTGTACCAAGCAGTCAGTCTGCCTTCAACAATCTTTTCCCATGCTTGCTCTGGTTTGCCTTCTGCTTTGGTTACCTCTAGTAGAGATGCCCGCTCTTGTTCAACTGAATCTTCTGGAACTTCTTCTCTACTAAGAGCAGTTGGCTTAGCGAAGGCTATATGAAGTGCCACCTGGTGAAGTGTCTCCTGGTCAACTCCTGACCCTTGCACTAAAACTCCATTAACTCCCCGTCCATCTTGGACATGCAAATATGTGTCCACTAAATGGTCATCACTTCCTTCAACTAGTGCTACTTTTCCAACTGAAACGTTCTCTTTTATTGATAGTCGAACATCGTCAATGACTTCAGCTCTAGCTTCGATCGCTTGCTCGCCTTCTTCTAAAACCGCTTCAGCGAGACTATTAACTAGTTCTACAAAACCATCAGATTTCGCTGAGAAATCAGTTTCACAACGCAAATGAACCATTGCCACTTTGTTTCCGTCTGTCGCTATAGCAACAGACCCTTCGCTATTATCTCTATCTGACCGAGAAGCAGCTTTAGCTAAGCCTTTCTCCCTCAGAGCTTGAGCCGCCGCTTCTGCATCTCCATCACTGTCAACTAAAGCTTTTTTTGCATCCATCATCCCAGCGCCAGTTAGATCACGGAGTTCTTTTACATCTTTTGCAGTTATTTCAGCCATTCTGAGACCCTTCATCATCTACCACTGGTTCTTCTACCACTGGTTCTTCTACCACTGGTTCTTCTACCACTGGTTCCGCTGGATCATTATTCTGGTCGTCGTCCGAGTTTTCTTGAGAGATTCTCTCATCTCTTTCAGCTTCAGCAGTTGCTGCCTCGTCACGGGCTTTAGCTTGTTCGGCTGCTTTTTCTTCTGCGTCTAATGAAGGATTCTCAGGTTTTTTTGAACGCGAGTTGTGTATGTGTCTACCTTCTTCAACAGCTTCTGAAATCATGTGGCACATTAGTTGACTAGCCCGAATAGCATCATCATTTCCTGGTATCGCATGTTGGATGACATCTGGGTTGCAATCGGTGTCGACAATAGCAATAACAGGTATACCTAGTTTGTTTGCTTCAGTCACAGCTATGTGTTCCCTTATCGTGTCTATGACGAAAACAGCATCCGGAAGCCGTGTCATGTCTTTTATACCGGTTAAGTTGCGCTCAAGTTTTTCAAGCTCACGGTTCAACATCAAAGCTTCTTTCTTGATCATTGCATCAAATTCACCTGATTCACGCATGCGTTGGTATTCCTGCATTTTGCCGACTCTCTTAGAAATTGTTTGAAAGTTAGTTAGCATTCCTCCCAACCAGCGTTGGTTCACATAAGGCATACCGCATTTGTTCGCGTACGATTCAACTGCCCCTTGAGCTTGTCTTTTTGTGCCGACGAGTAACACTGTTCCCCCATTGGCAACTAGCTCGCGTGTAAAGGTGTAAGCCTGTTCGACACGTTCGAGGGTTTGGTTTAGATCTATTACGTAAATGCCGGATCTTTCACCATGGATAAAACGCTGCATTCTCGGATCCCAGCGTTGTGTCTGATGCCCGAAATGCACACCTGCTTCGAGCAACTGTTTCATTGTTACGACTGCCATGTCGCTATTCCTTTCCCAACGGTTTAGCTGACCTCTACCAAGCGCTTAAGCGACCGTGGGCAGGTAGAGATGAAAATTTTTGCCTATTAAAACAGGCGTTCAAACTCTACCCCGTGTTCTAATCGAACACTATGGGCATCTGTTATTTTGTGTATTTCAAATACTTATGAAATCACGCAATCATCATTGCGGAGTGTTCCGTCAACATAAATGCTGCCGCACCAGAAAGAGCGTCGTTCTACCATTTGGTCAGCAAGAGCTCCACTCATGTTCACTGACTTGAGGTCTGCTTCCATAAGGACCGCTGCTGTCAAATCTGCTCTCATTAATTGTGCATGAGAAAGATTAGTTCTAAAGAAAAGTGCTCCTGGTGCTTTTGCGTCATTGAGACTTGCGCCAGCAAGGTTTGTATTTGAAAGAGCTGCTCCGGAAAGGTTAGCCCCATCAAAGTTTGCCCCTGCAAGCATTGTTCCATTTAGGAGTGCGCCTTCAAGGTTCGCACCTGAAAAGTTAATTCCAGGAAGGATCATTCCAGCGAGATTTTCCCCTGCCATATCTACATCTGAACAATCAGCATTTGGAGCAACATAGCAAGTCTTCTTCACCTCAGCTGCAGTTGCTTCTTCAGCCGCTTCTGCTTCTGCCTCTGCTGCTGCTTCTGCTTCTGCTGCTGCTTCTGCTTCTGCTTCTGCTTCAGCTGCTTCTTCAGCTTCTGCAACTTCAGTTGCATCTGCTTTGTCTGCAGCCTGTGGTGTTTCATCATCCCCACCGCCTCCGCATGCGCCGACGACAAGTGCAAGGATCAGTACCCCTAAAGCAAGCGCCTTTCCTTGTCGTCGACCCATTTGGATTTTCATTGTTTCTCCTGTTGTAGTTTCTGTATCAATTTTTTCCATGTCAGTCACCACCCTTAACCTTCAAATATCAGTGTTAGAGCTACCAGATCATCTACTGTGTAAGGTTGCCCATCAGCTTTGGTAGCTACTGTGCCATCCTCGTTGTAGTAAATCGGTGTTGGGTCATCTTCTGAAGTTTTTCTAGCGATTATTGTTTCTCCAGCAGTCGTGGTTGCTCTTTGGAGAGCGCCCACAGCCAGGTTGTCCATCGCTATCTCAATTGGTTCTTGATCCATGGTGATTGTTACACCAATATCCGTTGTGATTGATGTGGCGGTAAATCCGGAAGCATCTTTAATCTGCATCTGTGTTCCATCAGCTGAAACTGTGACCGTTGCAGCTTGTGCAGCTTTCTCAGCTTCTGCTGCAGCTACTGCTTGAAGGAACTCTGCCACATCAGCAGCTGCTGCTTCAGCTGCTGCTTGCGCTTCTTCAGCTGCGGCAATCGTTGCTTCGTCAGCGTCTGGTGATGCTGCAGCTAGCTGAGCCATTTGAGCTTCAACTGCTGCTGCTCGAGCTACTTCTTCAGCTTCTTCAGCTTCTACTGTAGCTTCAGCGGCTGCTGCGTCTGCTGCTGCATATGCTTCTGCATCCATTGGTACCTGGATTGCCATTCCACCTGTATCTGTGAATGTTGACTCAATCAAGAGTGCTCCACCTTCTGTCACAACTCCACCTTCAGCAGGATTGAAGACAACTACACGTGCTGAATCGGCAGCCGGTGGCGCACCTTCAGCTGCTGCTGCTGCTGCTTCAGCTGCTACTGCAGCTGTTTCAGCTGCTGCTATCGCTGCTTCAGCTTGATCTTCTAATGCTGCCATATAAGCGTCTTCGTCAAGATACTGTTCTGCTGCACTGTCAGCTGCAGCTGCTGTTACTTCAGCATCTGCAAGAGCTGTTGTTGCTGCAAGCAAAGCTTCCGTGTCAGTTGGGTCAACTTCGCCGAGAACTGCTTGGGCTTCTACCAAAGCAGTAGCTGCGGCTTCTGCTGCGCCAATTGCTGCGTCTGGTCTAGCCAAAGCTGCCTGAGCTGCTACGGCCAATCGTGCTGCTTCTGTTGAACCAGCTACTGCTTCTGTCTGAGCTGCATTTGCATCAGCTAACGCTGCCTGTGCATCTGCAACTGCCGATGCTGCTGAAACAGCATCGAAGTCAGGATCCGCAAAGGCTGTGGCTACAGCTGTTGCTGCATCTTCAATTGCTTCTGATGCATCGACACCAACTTGAGCCGCACTAACCAGTGCTGATGCTTCTTGGACTGCGAGCATAGCTGCTTGAGCTGCTTCTAAATCTTCCGGTGAGGCATCTTCGTCTGAAGCTGCTTCTACAAGTGCTTCTGCTTCAAGAAGTGCTGCAGCGGATGCGGCTTCTGCTTCTGTTAAGGCCTCTTCAGCGGCTTTACGAGAGTCTGAAGCCTCACTCAAGGCCGCCGATGCAGCTTGTCCATCCATTGTCGGATCATTAAATGCGCTTGATACAGCAACCGCAAGTGTTAGGTCTTCTCCCACTGCTGCAACTAGTTCTGCTGCTTCTCCAGCTTCGGTTGCTGCTGCTTCAGCTGCTGAAAGTACGCCTTCAGCGCTTCCTGATGCTACTGCTTCTGCGACTACCTGGGTGGTAGCTGCCGCTAGTTCTGCAGCAGTCAAATCAGCTGCAGCGGTAGCTGCATCAAATAATGCTGGATCTGCGGCTGCAGTTGACTGCAACGTGATGACACCGTCATCACTAAGTGAGTAACCGACTGTGTTTCCACTTGAAAGTGTTATAGAAGTCGAGCCGTCTTCTGGATTCTGTTGAATATTCTTCGGTGCTACACCCTCAACAGGAATATCAGGAGTTTCTTCTGCTGTAGCTACTGCTTCTGCTGCAACTTCTGCTGCTGCTTCCGCCGCTTCAGATGCTGCTGCTGCCTGTTCACCCAGAGTTTCTGCATAAGCGTCAGTGTCTGCTAGTTGAGCTGCCATATCAGCTCTTACTTCTACTGTTTGTTGCGCGAATTCAAGTGACTCATTTGCTCTTAAAAGTATGGCTTCATTAGCTGGGTCGTCAGCGTCTATTGAAGCAATTGCGGCTTCAATGTTCGCAAGCTGTGTTTTAGCATTCTCTGCTGCTACTGCTGCCGCCGCTGGCGCTGCCAAGG
>PBYV01000008.1 GCA_002729765.1 Acidimicrobiaceae bacterium | reverse complement strand
TTTAAAGAAAAAGTTGAAAAAACAGCTGCAGGTTTCATGGAACTCGGAGTAGGAGAAGGGACACCAGTGACATGGGTTTTACCAACTCGGATAGAAACGATAGTTACCTCTTTAGCTTTGTCGAGAATAGGTGCGGTCCAGAACCCAATTATTCACATTTACCGTGAAAGAGAAGTCGGGTTTTGCATTCGCCAAACAAGTTCCGAACTAGTTCTGGTTCCAGGTGAATGGAACGGTTTCGACTATCAGGAAATGGTGAGAAATTCGACAGCAGACATAGTGAATCCACCGAAGATAGTTCAGATATATGACAACCTTCCTGAAGGCGACCCTCAGAATCTTCCTGAAGAAAATAATTCAAATTCAGAAGAACCTATTAGATGGATTTATTACACATCAGGTACAACTTCAAACCCCAAAGGGGCGATGCATACAGATTCAACTCTGATAGCTGGTGGAGTAGGCCTAGCAAAGGCTCTGAATATGGGAGAGCATGACATAGGGTCTATAGCTTTTCCTTATGCGCATATTGGAGGTCCTGATTATCTTGTGTGCATGCTCGCTAACGGTTTTCCGGCAGTTCTAATTGAGAAATTCGATCTTGAGTCAACTATTGAAACTTATAAACGTCACGGTGTGACAATGGCAGGAGGAAGCACAGCTTTTTACTCGATGTTCCTCGGAGCTCAACGCCAACAACCTGACACACCTCTAATACCAAGCCTCAGGCTGCTCTCAGGCGGGGGTGCTCCAAAACCACCTGAGATTTATCATGAAGTCGTAGAAGAAATGAGTATTCCAGTAGCACACGGTTATGGCATGACGGAAAGTCCGATGATCTGCCAGGGGTCACCTCAAGACAATCCAGACCAATTAGCCCATACAGAGGGAAAACCAGTTTTCGGTGTTGAAGTGACAATAGTCAGACCTGACGGGTCAGCATGCAACTCAGGGGAAGAAGGGCAGGTAGCAGTTGGAGGTCCGCAACTATTTAAAGGTTACAAAGACCCAGAACTTAACAGCGAAGCGTTTGACTCTCTTGGAAGATTCCTCACAGGTGACTTGGGAGTGATGAGAGAAGACGGGCATGTTTCAGTGACAGGTCGTGTGAAAGACATCATTATTCGAAAAGGTGAAAACATTTCGGCAAAAGAAATAGAAGATATTCTCTACACCCATCAAAAAGTTGCAGCTGTAGCAGTCGTAGGTCTTCCAGATAAAGAAAGAGGGGAGAGGGTTTGTGCTGTTGTGGAAATTACAGAAGGCAGCGACCCTCTAGAGTTCGAAGAAATGATTAAAATTTGTGAATCTGAAGGACTGATGAAACAAAAAATACCAGAACAACTAATTAACTATGACGGCGTATTGCCAAGAAATCCGACATTGAAAATTCTTAAATACCAGTTACGCGATGAGATTTCCAAAATTGACTGGCCTTAATTAGCGGCCTTTGAAGTTGCCTTTTCTTCTCTCTTTGAAAGAATCAACTCCTTCTTGGGCATCTTCGGTTCCGGCGAGTATTACTTGATCTCCACCTAAGGCATCAATAGCCGCTTGTTCTCCATCAACTACATAACGCATTGAAGAGCGCTTAGTTGCTTGAACTGCAAGAGGGGCACCTTCACAAATAATTTCTGCGATTTCAATCGCTCTTTCAAGCTCAGATCCAAAGGGAACAATTTCCTGCACAAGCCCCACACGGAAAGCCTCTTCAGAATCAAACACATCGGAGGTGAGAAGGTGATACATGGCATTACCCCAGCCACATCGTTGAACAAAACGTATCGTCGCTCCACCAGCAGCATGTATGCCACGTAACGGCTCCAATTGTGAAAAACGGCAATTGTCAGCAGCGACAACAATGTCTCCAGCAATCATTAATTCAATTCCTAGCGTATAAGTCACACCTTTTACAGCTGAAACTATAGGTTTCGTACACCGACGGCCTAATGAAGTTGGGTCCACTTTCCCTTTTCCGCGACCCCTTTCACCTTTTTGCATTCTCTCTTGAAACTTTGGAAGATCGAGACCAGCAGTGAAATGATCACCATGAGCGAAAAGCACTCCACACCAAAGCTCGGGATCCTCTTCAAGTTTTGTATAAGCATCAGAGAGATCATCCATCATTTCTGGTGTGAAACCATTCATTTTGGAAGGCCTGTTAATTCCCATTAAAAGAATCCGTCCCTTCGTCTCTACAGTAATTCCACCTTCTAAATTATTTTCAGACATTTAAGACACCCGTGTTAGTTGTTCAGTCAAGAACATTAGCGTATTTTTCTCGTTTTAGTAAAAGTTCTTTCAGACGACTTCCGTAAGCATATTCACCTACACTTCCGTCATTCCGGACGACTCGGTGACAGGGAATCAGTAGAGGAATAGGGTTTGCTCCTAGAGCGGAACCAACAGCGCGTTGAGCTTTGGGATTATTGATGTCTTTAGCAATCTTTGAGTAAGTGGTGGTTTCACCAAAGGGGATTTGAGAACAACTTCTCCAAACTTTTTGTTGAAAAGATGAGTAATCGGAAATTTCGAATTTAAGTTTTGCAGAATAACCTTTTACTAGCCATTGGTTTATGCCTTCTTCTATGTCGTTGGACAAAGAGTCAACTTTTAAAAAATTGTTCCCTGTTTTTTCTTCCAGGTGGTTCTTGAATTCTTTGAGATTGATCTTTTTTTTGAATTCAGAAGCACAAATACCCGACTTGGTGAAAGCTAACCAAAGTTGTTCTTCAAGGATTTCTACAAGCCCAATATGGTGAAAGGGTTTTATAACCAAGAACGCACCGAGCTTTTATTCATCTATTAGACCTGTACGAACTATTACGAGAGGACAGGGACTGTGATGAGAAATCGCTTGACTAACTGAACCTAGTCTGAGCCCAGCGAAACCACCTCTTCCGCGGTTTCCCACTACAAGCATGTCAGCGCCTTCAGCTATGGACATTAAAGTTTCCGGCGCTCTTCCTTTTTGAATTGTTTTTTTGATTTGAACATTTGGATTCCCTGCGATTTCTAAGGCAGATTCAACAACGTCATTCTGGAGTTTTTCAACTTCAGTCACCAGGTTTGTTCCATCGAAAGGTACATATCCAAGATCAGGCGAAGATGGTATGTAAGTAGGCGAATAGCAGGTAACAACTTCGACTAGGGCATCGTGGTGCAACGCTTCTTCTAGAGCCCAAACTAAGGCTGCTTTGGCATAACCGGACCCTTCGATGCCTACAACGATTCGACGCTCTTTCCCCATTTGGCCCCTTAATCGATCTAAAATAATCCGGTTGTTATACCGTAACTACATTTTGCTACTCAGTGAGAGCGTCTTCAACTTTTTCTAAAGCCTTTTCTTCTGAAAAATTAAGTGCAAATGCGAGTTCTGATACAAGAATATTGAGAGCTTTGTTGTAAAGCGTTTTTTCTCCAGCTGAAAGTCCCTTTTCTTCATCACGCAAAGCCAAGTTTCGCACTACTTCCGCAACCTGATAAACGTCACCACTTTTTAGTTTTTCTTGATGATTTTTAAAGCGACGAGACCAGTTAGCTGGTTCTCTTACGTCTCTTTTTTCAAGAACTTCAAACAAATCTGGGACATCGCGTTTAGCGATAGGCCAGCGCATTCCTACTTCTTCGGCTTTGTCAGCCGGAACGGAAAGAACCATGTCTCCATGAGCCATATGTAAAATCAGGTATTCAGTAGTTTTACCGAAAGCTTTTTTCTTTTCTTTCTTCTCAATTACTGCAGCACCATGATGTGGATAGACAACTTTGTCACCGGGCTTGAATGTCAATTTGGCCTCCGAAAGTGGTAGATCAGAGTTGTAGGATACCTACCTACGACTCCAATGGTAGTTAAATTCAAAAATTAGTTAGGCGCTTAAACGTTCTCTAGCTGCTCTACTGCGCTCTAGAAGATGTTCAGGAATACCATGTTCGTTTCCGCCACTTGAAACTGTTTCTGATGAAGCCTCTTCTGTGAGAGTTTCTTCGGTTTTATCAGGTTCGTTTTCAGCGTTTGTTCGGTCAATTTGGAATTGTTCCCAATCTTCGACTTTTACTACATTTTCATGGTCTACACGACCCAGTTTTGTACCGTTATCAAAATCAACCCAGTAACGGAACCATTCGATTCCGTTTGCAACACAAATTTTCCCTTCTGTTCCTTCAGGAACACCAGGGAGATCTATTGTTGCTACAACTTTCTGTTTCCTTTTTAAAGGATTCAAATCTTTCACTTCCAGTAATTTTTAAACTCTTCAGGCGAAACCTTATTCCAAAAATTGTTGCCTCATGCGGTTAAATCTTGTTGTGAGGAAATTTTTTCTAATAAAAAATCTCTTACTTCCTTAACACTTATCTCAGTCTGAGTTTTTTCTGGATCAGAACGATCTAAAAATTCGACCATCCCATTTTCTAAACCGCGTGGCCCAATAGTCACTCGAAGAGGTATGCCTATTAATTCAGCGTCAGCGAATTTCACTCCGGGTCTTTCTTCTCGGTCATCAAGCAAAACGTCTATACCGTTAGTTTTCAAATCTGTATAAATTTCGTCTGCTATTTTCATTGAGTTTTCGTCATCAGTTTTCACAACAGTTAAAACAACTTCGTAGGGGGCGACACTCATAGGCCAGATCAATCCTGACTCATCGCAGTGTGTTTCGGCTATAGCCGCCATAGCGCGACCAACACCTATCCCGTACGAACCCATAGTGGGAGTTTGTGATTTGCCGTCTGAGTCGAGCACAGTTACACCCATCGCTTCAGAGTATTTACGACCCAATTTGAAAATGTGGCCTGCTTCAATGCAACGGACGACCTTAAGTGGCTCTGAGCAGGAAGGGCATCCTTCACCGTCAACTATTGATCTCATATCAACCCACTGGTCAACTTTTATGTCTCTTTCAATATTTACACCTAATAAGTGGGAATCGTCTTCATTCGCACCTGTAGTCATACCGGATCGCCCTTTTAGAGCAGGGTCGGCAAAAATTGGGATTCCGTCAATTCCAACAGCACCAAGACTTCCAGGTGAAGCTCCTAAAGCTTTTTTAATAGCGTCTCCCTCAGCAGGAGTTATCTCCACTGATGAGGTGGCGTCACAAAACTTTTGTTCTTGGAACTGATGATCACCGCGTAACAAAATAAGCGAAAGTTCACCATCCACCATGTATACAAGGGTTTTGATTTGATGTTCAGGAGGGTGACCCGCTTCTGAAAGGGCTTCGATAGTGCGAATATTAGGAGTATCAAATTTCTCAAGAGTCTCATTTTCTAAACGGTTTGCAACTTCGGGGATCATCGAAGTTGCACGCTCCACATTTGCTGAATACTCACACGAATTGCATACAGCCACATCGTCCTCTCCGGCAGGAGATTCAACCATGAACTCGACAGAGTCGCTGCCGCCCATAGCGCCCGATGATGCCTCAACAGGAATTGCATGCAGGCCCAAACGAACGAAAATACGTTCGTAGGCTTGGTGGTGAAGGTTGAACGATTTGTCTAAACCTTCGTCATCTATGTCTATCGAGTAGGAATCTTTCATATCGAATTCTCTAACTCTTAGAAGTCCTGATTTAGGTCTTGGTTCATCTCGAAATTTTGTTTGTATCTGATACCACATTTGCGGAAGATCTCGATAGGAAGACAACTCAAGAGCGACAGTAGCTATGACTTCTTCGTTGGTCATTGCCAGAACCTGATCTGCACCCTTACGGTCTACAAATCGAAACATGTCATCCCCAATTGCATCCCAACGACCTGATTTCTGCCAAACACTCGCAGGATGTATGGCAGGAAGCATGACTTCCTGAGCACCTATCAAATCCATTTCCTCACGAAGGATTTTCACAATTTTCTTATTGATTTTCCATGCGAGAGGCAGCATTGAATAATGCCCAGATTGTAATTGCCGTATAAAACCGCCACGAACCAAAAGTTGGTGACTAACTGCTTCCGCTTCAGCTGGTGCTTCACGAAGAGTGGGTATGAAAAGAGATGTCCAGCGCAATTGTTAACTTTCTTATAAATTTTTTATTACAGCAATATCTTAGATGATTTCGCTCGACGTAGTTGAATTGTTATATAGCTGACAGAATCAATGTATGAGTGAAATTAACATTGAAGAAATTAAAGCAGAATTGTCTGAATGGATTCAAGACAATTGGGATCCAGATATCACTGTTTCAGAATGGTGGAAGCGCCTCTCTGATGCGGGTTGGTCAGCAACTTCTTTACCTCTAGAGGCAGGTGGCAGAGGGTGGGGTCGCTCCGAAACAGGAATGGTTAAGTCGACTCTATTTACTCACGATGTAATTGGACCTCCTACAGGGTTAGGAATGATGCTTGCTGCTCCTACGATCGCAACGCATGGTAATCCCGATCAGATTGAAAGACTTATACCGCCAATCATTGATGGTTCCATTGCATGGTGCCAGTTGTTCTCAGAACCAGGTGCCGGATCAGATCTAGCCGGACTTCAAACTCGAGCAGTTAAAGACGGGGATGAATGGATAATAACTGGACAAAAAGTTTGGACATCAGGTGGGCATCTAGCTGAAAAGGGAATGCTCATAGCCAGAACTGATATTGACGCCCCTAAACACCAAGGCATCACTTATTTTGCTTTTGATATGGACCAACCAGGTGTTGAAGTTAGACCTCTTAAAGAAATGACCGGTCGCGCCCTGTTCAATGAGGTTTTCATCGATGAAGCGAGAGTTTCAAATGATGATGTGATCGGCGGAATTGGAAACGGTTGGGCGGTTGCAAATACAACACTCATGGTCGAACGGTCGAGCTTAGGAAGCGGAGGTCCTGAGCCTGTAGCAGTACCGGCAGGAGGGAAAGCAGGTCGACTAGAAAGAAAAGTCGGTGAATATGTTCTAGGTGCGGGAGGGAATATAGAAAGCGACGGCGGGCGTGGTTTAGATGTCAGATGGCTTTCAGATTTAGCTCAAAAAGTTGGATCAGCAGGCGACCCCGTAGTCAGACAAGAAATCATAAAATTACACATATTGGGTGAAGTGAATCGTTTAAACATGCTTAGAGCCAAAGCAGGGGGTAGCAAAACAGGGGCTGAAGGTAATTTGGCCAAGCTGGCCATGAGTGAACTTGTGCGAAGAAGTAGAGACGTAGGAAATTTGATCATCGGTGCCGATGGCATGTTGAGCAGCTCTTCAAGTTCATTTGATGGCAGAGTTCAGGAAGCAACAATTTTTAGTCCCGCTCCTTCAATTTATGGAGGCACTGATCAGGTGCAAAGAAACATAGTCGGGGAGCGAGTTCTAGGTCTTCCAAAAGAACCAGGCCCAAACAAAGAAACGCCTTTTAAAGAACTGCTACAAAACTAATTTTGTTTAAAAATTTGAAAAGCTGTTCACCAATACTTGACGGACTTTTTTAGGGGCTTCAGTCATTGACATGTGNCCCACNCCNTCCAACTCNACNACCATAGGGTTTGTTAGTGCATCAATAAGAGGTTGAGCAGCACGTCTTGGNGTCATTTTGTCACGNGAACCAAGAATNAAAGTNGTTGGACATTTAACAGATTGTGCCTGTTCAAGGGTTTCTTCATAGCTGGANCAAATTGAAAGNTCGAGGCTTAATATTCCNGGTTTAGAGTTTTCTACCACNGCAGTAGCTCCNCCNATCATCCAAAGTCCAGGGGTTGGGTTTCCNCCTANGTGTTGNTCGGGACCATGACCCCAACCNGCTATAAAACTAGCTCCTTTAGGNAAGTTGTCNTCAGCAGCTGTTTGCAAGTCAGGGTGAACAGGCATTCCTTCAGCTACAGCNATNAGTGTCGCCGACAAAACAGAGTCAGGGTGGTTCGCAGCGGTTGCCAAAGCTATAAATGAACCCATTGANTGNCCAACAATGTGNGCTGGNCCTCCGAGTCGTTCGATAANAGAAGAAATCCAGTCAGCCATTTCATTAATCGTTTCCAANGGAGGNCCTTCAGTGCCNCCATGAGCTGGAAGATCTACAGCAAAACACCTGTAACCATGGTGTGAGAGGAAACGTGTTTGNTGGAACCANACAGTTCTNTCCATNCCTGCACCATGAATTAAAATAACCAGAGGATCNTTTTCGTTCATTTCCTCTAAATCAATNCCACCGTTGGCTGCNCTGAAATGACTGTCTGCAAGNTTNATAAGCATGATGNTTTAACGTTGTGAAGCTTTAAGAGCTCGNTCTAGGTCAGCACATATGTCAGTTGGGTCTTCAAGNCCAACTGAAATTCNNACAAGATCTTCNCCGATTCCAGCAGTCAATAGATCTTCGGCACTCATTTGTTGATGTGTNGTAGAAGCAGGATGGATAACTAATGTTTTAGCGTCACCAACATTTGCTAAATGGGATGCAAGCTCAACTGATTCGATAAATTTCTTGCCNGCTTCACGACCACCAGAAATTCCAAAACTAAGTATCGCACCGGAACCCTTTGTATATAAACGTTTTGCCAGTTCATGATCAGGGTGACTTGGATGATCAGGGTGACGAATCCACTCAACGGCATCATGTTTATCNANAAGTTCGAGAACACTATGAGTGTTNGAAACATGTTTTTGCATACGAAGAGGAAGNGTTTCNATTCCTTGAAGAAGGTANAAGGCATTNGANGGNCTCATACAAGCTCCAAAATCTTTTAATCCTTCAGACCTAGCGCGCATAGAAAGNGCTTGNGGNCCAAATTCGTCAGTGAAAACTATGCCGTGATAACCGTCATATGGNTCAGAAAGAGTNGGAAATTTTCCNGANGCAGCCCAATCAAANCGNCCNCCATCAACAACGGCNCCTCCTATGGCTATACCNTGACCNCCCAAAAATTTAGTTANAGAATGNATNACAACGTCTGCACCNTGNTCTATNGGNCNTATNAGGTAAGGGGTNGCAAAAGTTGCGTCAACNACNAGCGGNACNCCGATACTGTGAGCGGCATCTGCAATNGCTTNAATGTCCAAAACTTCTATNCCAGGGTTTCCTAGAACTTCCGCATAGAACAANTTNGTATTTTCATTTGCTGCATCAAGAAAACTNTTNGGATCGTGAGGGTCGACGAAAGTNGTNGAAATCCCAAATCNGGGCATCGTGAANGTCATCATGTTATGACTTCCTCCATAAAGGTTTTGACTTGAAACTATGTGNTCNCCNGTNTTTAAAAGAGTCGCAACTGCTAAATGNAAGGCAGCCATTCCNCTNGANGTGCAGACNGCNCCAACNCCACCNTCTANAGCTGCGATNCTCTCCTCTANNACTGCNACTGTCGGATTTGAAATTCTGGAATANATATGGCCGCCAACTTCAAGATTGTAAAGTGCCGCTGCTTCATCNACGGAGTCNAAAACGTATGAGGTNGTTTGATGTATGGGAACAGCTCTTGAACCTGTGGNAGGGTCNGGTCTNTGACCAGCGTGNAAAGACTTNGTGTCGAATTTGTGGGCGTCNGGTTCAACCATGTATTTAAGGCTACGCAGTAGTAAGCATTTACAAATGCCTCTAAGCGAGTAAGTTGCAAATATTAATGTTTTATTCACAACNAGATTTCTTAAATAGAAGGTAAANAATGAAAATTGGGTTTATAGGTTGCGGAAATGTAGGAGGNAAACTTTCTNATAGTCTNCTNAGAAATGGNTTTGANCTNGTGGTCAGAGANTTAGANAAAAATGTGGCTCAACCATTACTGGATNAAGGAGCAACTTGGGCAGATTCNCCCAAANAAGTAGCAGAATCTTGTGAAGNNATAATNACCTGCTTGCCGTCTCCTGCAGCTTGTAAAGAGGTNATGGAAGCTTCTGATGGTGTTTTAGCCGGACTATCAGAAGGAAAAGTATGGATGGAAATGAGNACNACAGANGAGACTGAAGTTCGACGTATAGGACAGCTTGTTGAAGAAGTTGGAGCGCATGCAGTTGATTGTCCTGTATCNGGAGGATGTCANAGNGCGGCAACNGGNAACATCTCAATTTTTGTTGGAGGGGAAAGAGAAGCTTTTGAGAAAATCTTTCCANTTGTNACNNCTATGGGANGAAACATANTGCACACAGGNNCATTAGGTTCAGCTTCAGTTTTAAAAGTTTTGACCAANTATCTAGCGAGNGCGAATCTAGTTTCTNTGGCTGAAGCATTAACNACTGCCTCAGCAGCNGGAATGGATCTGAACACGACTTATGAAGCAATCAGNATTTCTTCNGGNAACTCATTNGTTCACGAAACNGAAAGNCANGTCATACTCAANGGGAGCCGGAACATAAACTTCACNATGGATTTAGTTCTAAAAGATGTAAGCCTTTTTGACCAGATTGCAGAAAGACATGGNATCCCTCTAGAACTTTCACCAATGTTGGTGGAAATNTTNAAAGANGGGATGGAGCGATANGGGGAAAGGGAGTGGTCCTCNAACATCATTAGAAGNCTCGAAGATGCGACTTCAATTAATGTCCGNGCGTCAGGNTTTCCTGACGAGATAACCTGCGANGAAGAAGAAGTTGAAGGTCAAGAAGTAATNCCGATTCGATGAGTGAGAANAAATTGNACGAAATNCCAGAAGTAATGATGGCAGTTCAATTGACTGGTAACGGTGGACCAGAAAAACTTTCCNTACTTNACGANGTTCCAGTTCCTGAGATAGGTGAAGACGAAGTGNTGTTAAGGGTCAAAACCTGCGGGATGAACAACACAGATATAAATACAAGGGTNGGATGGTATTCAAAATCTGTTACAGCTGCGACGTCTAGTGAAGGATTCGGACAGATTGAAGATGAACAAACGTGGGGAGGGGAGATGTTGTCCTTTCCACGGATACAGGGGGCAGATGTTTGTGGGGTTGTTGTTGATGTCGGAAAGGACACGGAATCTGGACTAATAGGTCAACGGGTTCTGGTGGATCCTTGTATACGGGACCCGAAGTCAGAAAACTGGCGAGATAACGCTAAATACCTTGGAAGCGAAATAAACGGTGCGTTCGCTCAATATTGTGCAGTTCCTTTAAGAAACACATATCCAATCAATTCAGAAATGACAGATATAGAACTTGCCTCTTTTCCTTGCTCGTGGGCTACCGCCGAGCACATGCTTAGTAGATCACGTCTTAGGAAAGGTCAGACACTTGTGGTGACAGCAGCTTCAGGTGGAGTAGGTACTGCTCTAATACAGTTAGCCAAGCTGCGTGAAGCCAATGTGATTGCAGTTACAAGCTCAGAAAAATTTGATTTAGTTAAGGACTGTGGTGCGGATTTAGTTTTAGATCGCAATGAAAAGGAGCTTAAAGGCAACATCATTGAACTAGCAAAAGGCTCTGTCGACGTTCTAGCTGACGTTGCGGGTGGAGATAACTTTGCTCAACTGTTTGAGGCGATAACAAAAGGTGGATGCTATGTAACATCTGGAGCTATAGCGGGACCAATAGTTGATTTAGATTTGAGAACTCTCTATCTGAACGACATAGAGATGCATGGGTGCACAGTTTACGATCCTTCAGTTTTTAAACTGTTGACCGAATATATAGAAAGCGAAAGAGTCAAACCAATTATTGGAGGAGTCTTCAGATTGGAAGAGATCAGAGAAGCACAGGAAGAATTTTCCAAAAAACAACATGTGGGAGCTATGGTTCTTACAGTCGATTAAGACTTAGTTAATTCCTCGTTCTTTACCTTCCCAATAAGGCGCTCTCAGTTCTCTTTTCAGAACTTTCATAGCTCCGCTAAGAGGTAGAGGTTCCTCTCTGAACTCTATACTTTTAGGAACTTTGTATCCCGCGATCGACTCTCGGGCATGCTCAATAAGAGCCTCTTCACTTGCACTACCAGCAGCTTCGAGAACGACTATCGCATGAACAGCTTCGCCCCACGTGTCATCAGGAATTCCTATAACAGCTACTTGTGCTACGCCAGGGTGGCTTGAAATAGCGTTTTCAACTTCAGAAGAATAAACATTTTCTCCTCCAGAGACAATCATGTCTTTCACTCTGTCTACTAGAAATAAATACCCATCTTCGTCGAAATATCCCGCATCACCAGTGTGGTACCAACCATTCGCAAAAACTTCTTCAGTTGCGTCAGCTTTATTCCAATATTCAGTCATAAAATTGCCACCCCGAGCGCAAACTTCACCAATTTCTCCTTGAGGCAATTCGTTCCCATCCTCATTCTGGATTGAGACAACAGTTCCTATAACTGGTTTACCAACGCTGGAAAGTTTTTCACTTTCCAAAAAGTGATCGTCAGCACCCAAAATGGTCAAGGTCGAAGAGCTTTCAGTCATTCCATAACCCTGAACTAGTTCGAGATCAGGAAGATCAGCAAAGAGTTTCTCCAAAATTTGCCTAGGCATAGGAGAAGCTCCATAAATAAGTTGTTTAAGAGACTTCAGGCGAGAAGGATCGTAACCCTCTGCTGCCAGGCACATCCCGATCATTGTAGGAACCATGAGTGTCTGCTCAACTTGATGAGCTTCTATTAGAGCCATAGCTCCCTCTGGGTCAAACATCGGAATGAAAACAACATTCCCTCCTGAATAAGGGGGAGCGAGAACACCGGTCATCGAAGCGGCATGAAACATTGGTGTTTGCATCAAGTATGTAGAAACCTCAAAACCTCCTAGACCTATAAGACCGTGGTAAAGATTCAAAACTTGAGCTCTTTGAGTTATGAGCACACCTTTTGGAAGACCTGTAGTTCCGCCTGTGTACATGAGGACAACAGGATCGTCTTCTTCAGGTTCTTCTGGTAAAGCCGGTGAAGAAGATTCAAGTAACTCTTCATATTTCAAATCATGTGGAACGTCACCTTCGCCAATCAAAACTACGTGTCTTATCGGGTCTTCATCACCTAGTTCTTCGCGAGCGGCTGTAATCAGTGGGGCGAAAAACTGATCAGTGAAAATAACTTCAGTTCCTGAATCTTTCAGAATGTAAGCCAATTCTTTAGGAGCTAGACGAAGGTTTAAAGGATTTATAATTCCTGCACCTAAAAACGCGGAATGCCAGAGTTCTAAAAATTGATGGCTGTTCAATGCCATAACGGCAAACCGGTCACTCTTGCTCACATTAAGCTCAGAGGAAAGACTGTCACATAAGCGTAGAACACGGTCATGATGGGTGTTCCAGTCACTCTGATAGGAGCCATCAATAATTCCTGTATTCTCTCCATACTTTTGGACAGCTGGTAGATATAAACGTGCATAAATAAGTTCTTTCATATAAAGAAAGTTATCTCGTTTTATATGAAGTGTCACATGGAAATAGTTCTTCTATTAGAAGTGGACCCCATTCGAGTGGTCAAGGAAATGGCAATTGAGCGATGATAAGGCATGCCCCGATCCGTATTTGTACACGAGACAATAGACATAGTCGGACAAGGTCAATACGACTACATGGAACATGTTTCGAAAGAACCTACAAATTTCATGCCTGATATGACATCTCTTCAAGGCTCATTTTTTGTTCTTGGATTCGGTGGAGGAAGATGGCCTCAAGTAGTAAATATCTGGGATTGTGGAACAGATGGTTGGGAAGGATGGGGACGGAACCTTGACCGCCTAAATTTGAAGCGAAGAAATGCTTTTTATGGAGATTGGTGGGACGAAGCTTCCCAATGGAGAACAGGCGGCTATGACCGTGTCTGCGCAGGTGTTCACGGTTCTCCAACAACAGCGGAAATAGCTGAAAAAGGTATAAAAGGCTCACTTTTCGTAAACGAAGTTTTTAGTGTGCGACCTGGAGAACAACTTAGTTTCCTCAACGAGGTTGTTGATAAGAGGGTTTCGGTGATGGAAGATTATAAAGTTTCCCCGACTGGCTTATGGGAAGTAACAACAAACACTCATGAAGTAGTGATGGTTTGGGCAACCACTGTAGATGATTGGACGATGATGCGAAAAAATCTTGATACAACAAGAGGTCTTGATGACACGGGCGAAGAGGATGAACGGCTCGTGGAAAACCTTAATCTTCTGTCTTCCTACGTAGTAAGTGGAGATACCCAATTGATGACTCCACTGCCTGGGACCGTTTATGGCCCCTCCGATTGGGAAGAAGCAAATGAACAAGACTGGTACGAATAGGTTTAACTTCATGCAAAGAGGCATTTCAGATTATGAACTTATGAACCCAGAAGTAGTCGATGGCCTCGAAATAATTGAGGTACCAATAGTCGACGGATGCTCGGAAGATGTATCTGAATTTGCAATGATAATTGATGGAGATCCAGAAGAGTTTGAAGTTCCTATAGTTCCATGGCCAGTTTCTGGACGGAGACCTCTCGACCCTGAAACAGGTATATGTGCCGGGACCACAGAAGGCTGGTTCTCTTCAGAATGGTCAGAGGGCAGATTGATAGGCAGGAATGAAGCAGTTGCAGGGGAGTATATTATTGGTTTCGCTGTTGACGGTCATGAATCTGTTCCTAAAGCAGTTGACTTGTGGCATATGAACCATCATCCGGACGGTGGTCAGCTTTTCTACTCCTCAGAACAAACACCATTTGTGATACCCGTAATTCCTGTTGGAGAGGAACCAGAAATCACTAAGGCGAAGGCTATTTATTGTGATGGGACTTTTGGAATATGTCTTTTACCTGGGGTTTGGCACGAAGGAGTTTTCCCTATTGGTGGGAACGGCCGCTTTTTCACAAAACAAGGAAGAGTTCACGGAAGAGTCTCAGTTGATTTTGGCAAAGAGTTTGGATGCTTGCTTAGAGTCGCTTTAGAGGCACCTGCATAGTCAAGAGCGAGGTTCGCAAATTATGAGTGGTATGTCTCTTTCGGTGCGTTTCTGATAATTTTCGTAGTCGGGCCATTCAGCAACTGCTACAGGCCACAACTCTTCTTTTTCAGCGCGAGTAGCAGTGCGAGCTGTTAGAAAGTGAACTTCACCTTTATCTTGGATCGTGACTTCCGGATCTTCTAGAAGGTTTAAGTACCACATTGGATTTTTCGGGGCGCCTCCCATGGAAGCAACAGCCAAATAGCGATCTCCTTCGCACACTCGGACAATAGGGCTACGTCGAATTGCACCTGTGCGACGTCCTTTGGTGGTCAAAATCACACAAGTAGCTCCATGAAACTCATAGCCATCCGCCCCATCGGTCGCAAGATAGCGCTCTACATGGTCAGCGGCCACATCGTATGTGCTAGGTAAATATTCTTCTGCAGGCATGGATGCACTTTAGGTTTGAAATTTTTTAAAGTCCAGCAGGGAGCTGGTTTTAAAAGTAATTATGATGAAAAGATTAGACTAGGAGGTAGAAATGCTATTTCACGTAACACACCATCACACAGAGGCAACATGCCCTGCTCGGAATGATGAAGTAATGGGAAAAACTTTCGGTGTGGTTTTGGACTCGCTTAGAGAAAATGTAAATGAAGTTATAGGTGCTTGGGTAGCTCCTCCTGAACATGATTTCTTTTTTGTTGTAGACGCAGATGATGCTTCACAAATTTTTGCTGGGCTGTTTCCAATCGTCGATATAGGAACTGCAAAGATTCAACTGGTAAGTGATTACGCTGAAGCTCTGAGATTGCGTGCAGAGTTAGCCTCATAACAGGGGAGTACACAAGCTTTCTAAAAATGGTGGAGCTGGGGGGAATCGAACCCCCGTCCGTCGGAGTGTAACCGCTTGCGATACGACCATTCCCGTGGTTGTGTCTTTAGGCTGTCACACTGCCGGATCAGTTAGCACAAGGCCTGCCTCAAGGTCTTTCCCTAAAGTCAGCGTTCTTTCGCGCCGTCAGCGGTCTGTCCCTGCGGTCTCCTCCGCTTCTGTTGCCAGGCTGCGGTGGATCGGCCCCGCGTGCCGTTACCGGTCGCGATGACTCTCTACAACTTGACTAGGTCAGGCTGCGAGAGCGAGATCATCCGTGTTGGAGTCTCTTTTTAAGCCCCGTTTAAAGAGTCTGAGCAACTCTGGTCGCACAAAACGGATACTGTCACCGGCGTCGAAACCGATCAGCCCCGTTAGGCAAAATAATTTATTACGTATTCACTATTAAGTTGTCAAAAGCCCGTAATGAGCCTTAACCATGATAACTCTGAGTAAGGACACTTATCCAGATAACTATTGGTTTCTATTTTTTTGGTTCCTCACTAAAGATCGCTCAGTTTCTCTTTGTGATTCACGTTTAGCAATCGCCTGTCTTTTATCATGAAGTCGGCGCCCACGCGCAAGAGCGATTTCGATTTTTGCACGACCTTTAGAGAAATAGAGTTTCAAAGGAATAACTGTCAAACCGTCTCTGTCAATCCGATCAATAATCTGATTAATTTCTTTCCGGTGCATAAGAAGTTTTCTAGGTTGATCTGGTTCGTGCCCAGTCGCTAGGTTGCCAGTTTTAGAATAAGGATTTATATGAAGTCCTATAAGCCACAACTCTGAACCCTCTGAGCGAACATACGATTCGGCTATTTGAACTTTAGATTCCCTTAAAGACTTAACTTCGCTACCTTGAAGTACAAGGCCTGCTTCCCAAGTGTCGAGTATGTCGTACTCATGACGCGCCTTACGATTTGTAGCGACAGTCTTATCATTTAAATCAACCACAGAACATGAGCGTAGTAGACAGGGAAGTGCGGTTACCCTAAAAGGAAGGATAATTATTTCAATTAGGAGGCCTTGTGAGAGCTGATGGGCGAAAATATAACGAATTAAGACCATTTGGGTTTGAACGTGATTTTACCGAAATGGCTAACGGCTCATGCTTGGTCACATTCGGTAAGACAAGGGTGCTTTGCACAGCTTCTGTTGATGAAGAAGTACCACGTTGGCTTAGAGACACAGGCAAAGGCTGGGTGACAGCAGAATATTCAATGTTGCCAGGCTCAAGCCCTGAAAGAGTTAGAAGAAAAAATTCAGGTAGAAGTCAAGAAATTCAAAGGTTAATTGGCCGTTCTTTAAGAGCAGCAGTTGACCTATCAGCTATACCTGAACGTCAAGTAACAGTCGATTGTGATGTTATTCAGGCTGATGGAGGAACGCGAACAGCTTCCATATGCGGAGGATTTATTGCATTGCATGATGCGTTCACGCGAATGATCTCCGCAGGTCAAATGGCAGAGCACCCTATTACAGAAGAACTAGCAGCTGTTTCAGTAGGCGTGGTTGATGGAGAAGTTTGTTTGGATCTCCCATATGTTGAAGATTCAACAGCAGAAGTTGACTTGAATGTCGTCATGACAAGTTCTGGCAAGTTTGTAGAGGTGCAAGGGACAGCTGAAGACGGACCATTCGAGAGAAAAAGTTTGGAAGAAATGCTAGATGCGGCTGAAATAGGAATCAAAGAGATAACTGAAGCTCAACGAAATCTATTATCTTCCCCACCAGTTGATCGTTCCAATTGATGCCTATTCCGAAATTGGTAATAGCAAGTGCTAACCCCGACAAGGTAGCTGAGATAGCAATTGTTTTGGAAGGTTTAGCGGTTTTAATTCCTAGACCGGAAGGCATGCCAGACGTAATTGAAGATGGTGACGATTTAGAAGACAACGCAAGACTAAAGGCCGTGGCAGTATGTGAATTTGCCGGAAAACCTTCAGTAGCGGATGACACAGGACTTGAGATAGACGCGTTAGATGGTGCGCCTGGAGTACATTCAGCACGTTTCGCAGGTGATGATGCTACATATCAACAGAACGTAGAAAAAGTTCTTACCGACCTTGATGGAGTTCAAATGGGACAAAGAACAGCGAGGTTCAAAACTGTAGCTATTGTTCGCTATCCAGATGGAAGAGAATTAATAGCGAACGGCACTGTAGAAGGACACATCGCCCAAAACCCTTCAGGAGAGGAAGGGTTTGGTTACGATCCAATATTTGTTCCCGCAGAAGGTGATGGATCCACTTTCGCTCAGATGGGTGAAGAGAAACACAGGTTTTCTCATAGAGGACGAGCATTTCGTAACCTTGGTTACATATTGGGTGAAAACTAAAAAATTAGTTACTGGAAATAGGGTTCGGGCTCCAAGAATGATTTAAGAACCTGTCGAATTCAGCATCAGTTACAGGCTCTGAAAAATGAAAACCTTGAGCTAAATCACATTGAAGTTTTTGCAACTGTTGTAACTGTGGCTCTGTTTCAACTCCCTCAGCTACGACCTGAAGACCCAGACTATGTGCAAGAGCGACAGTGCCAGTAACAATGGCAGTGTCATCATCGTTGCTGTCAAGACCAGCAACAAAAGTCCGATCAATCTTCAAAAAGTTTATTGGGAACCTTTTCAGATAAGTCATCGAAGAGAAACCGGTTCCGAAATCATCAAGTCCCATACGTATGCCCAGTTCTGTTAGCTCTCCTAGAACCTGTTCGGTAACTGGGTTGGCGGCGATAAGAGCACTTTCGGTGAATTCAAGAGCTACTTGTTGTGGTTCTAAATTATTAGCTTTTAGTGCTTCGCTTACTAGACCCGGAAAGGCTGGGTCAGCTAATTGTCGTGCTGAAACGTTTACAGCCATGGAAAATGGTCTGTTGGCGTCCTTGCTCCATCGAGCAACACGTTGGAAAGCTATCGTTAATACTTGACTGCCAAGATCTGCTATCAATCCGCTATCTTCAGCCACGTCAATAAATTCCACGGGTTGGAGGAGCTCACCCTCCGGTGTGCGAATACGAGCTAAAGCTTCAGCTCCCACTACGGATCCGTCAGAGATTCTGACTACAGGCTGAAAATGAACTTCAATTCTCTTATTTTCGAGGGCGGACCTCAGAGTTTGTTCCACGGAGTGCCTTCTAACAGCTTGAGCTCGGAGATGATCATCAAACATTTCTGCCCTATCTCTGCCACCTTCTTTAGCTCTGTACATTGCGGTGTCGGCATCTTGTAAAAGTTCAGCTGGCGATTCATCACCGAAGGCGATCGCTATACCAACACTTGTGGTGACTACAGTAGATTCGTTGCCGAGAGTTACAGGTTGAGCGACCGCAGAGCGCACTCTTTCTGCGGCGACGAGTGCATCGGTAGTTCTGACCATATTTCCTATTACAACCACAAATTCGTCACCACCCAGACGAGCAACGGTGTCATCGGGTCTGATTGTCTGTTCGAGTCTTCTTGCTGTTTCGCTTAGAAGTTCATCTCCTACGCTGTGACCTAAGGAATCATTAACAACTTTAAAACGGTCGAGGTCAAGGAATAAAACTCCTACCATCCGATCGTGTCTAGAAGCTCTATGTAAAGCGTCGGCTAGACGCTCCAGCAATAATGAGCGGTTCGGTAATCCAGTCAACTCGTCATGGAATGCTTTTTCTTCTAGTTGTGCTGCAACCTCGACGCGTTCAGTAATGTCCCTAGCATTAATAACAATTCCGGAAACGGCAGGGTTGTTAAGAAGGTTTGTGGTTACAACTTCCATATGTCTCCATCCGCCATCTGCATGCGCCACACGAGCTTCAAGTGATGGGGAAATACCAGGTGTGTTAACTATTTCTTCCATTTTTCCCATTAGGTTTTCCCTGTCATCAGGGTGTACAAGATCAAAAACTGGTGTTCCCTCCAACTCGGAAGCACTCAGATTCAATACCCGTGCCACAGCAGGGCTTGCATAGATGACTCGTCCGACATCGTCGGCAACGCACACAAGGTCTGAAGCGTGCTCCACGAGTGCAGCTAATCGTATTTCAGAAGCTTCCACTCGCTGTTCAGCGGCTTTTAGTTCGGAAAGGTCTCGAGCAACCATGGAAATCGCTTCTATTTGGTTTTCTTCGTTTCGATGAGCGACTAAAAGGGTAGAAATTGGCAGGATTTGATTTTGAGAAGTTGACAATCGTAACTCTCCTCTCCAAATCCCAGTAGATCTGACAGTGGGTAGAGCAACGGTCGCATATTGAGCTTGTGACCAACTGTCTAGAGAGTCCAAAAGCTGTTCGTTGGATTTGAAATTTAGGCGACTCGCAATTGCGTCATTTGCCCAAGTTATCGCTCGACCTAATGGGTCAAGTATTGCTACAAGGTCTGGGCTCGCTTCTAGAACCCGAGTTAGTTCTTTTGCTCTTTTTGCTTCTTCCATTTCTTCTGAAATATCTGAGAGCAGCATCACACTTCCTTTAGGAGTGCTGGAAGAATCTGTTAGAGGAATGGTTGATACATCTACCCATCTTGTTTGTCCGGAAATATTTTGAAGTTTCAATCTTCCCCTAATTGAAGACCCGTTCTTTAGGGAATTATTTAAATCAGTTAGGAAGTCTTCTCGGCTTTCTTCATCCAACATTTCCATCCAGCCAAATTCAAGACCGGACTCGCTTGATTGTCCCGTAGAAACAGACCATTGTGAGTTGATTTGAATAGCAGAGCCATCTGACTTTAAGTGGATCATGACTGTAGGAGCGGCCTCAATTAGATCCTCTAGACCTTGCATTTTAGACGTTGAGTCACCTTTATTATTCACGTGCGGACGGGGGGACTCGAACCCCCACGCCTTGCGGCGCCAGCTCCTAAGGCTGGTGCGTCTGCCAATTCCGCCACGTCCGCAGACCAGCTATTAGTTGGTCAGTGCATCTCGCCCCGTCGGACGATTACTTTGTCAATGATTCCATAATCGCTGGCTTCTTCAGCTGTGAACCAACGATCACGGTCACTGTCTGTTTCTATTGTTTCTATTGATTGACCTGTATGTTCAGCTATCCGCTGTTGAAGTATTTGCTTTGTGAAAGCCATTTGTTCAGCTTGGATAGCTATATCGGTTGCATCACCGCGCACACCACCTAGAGGTTGGTGCATCAAGATGCGAGCATGTGGCAAGGCGAATCGTTTACCTTTAGCACCCGCACAGAGTAGGAATTGACCCATAGAAGCCCCTAATCCCATGCATATAGTTCCCACTTCAGGTTCCACGAATTGCATAGTGTCATATATGGCCATGCCGGATGTGACTGAACCTCCTGGCGAGTTTATGTACAGCCAAATAGGTTTCTCTTGATCTTGTGCTTCCAAGAAGAGCATTTGAGCGATAATGAAGTTAGCAACTTCGTCATCTACGGCAGTACCTAAAAAAACTATTCGGTCTTTTAGGAGTCTTTGAAATACATCAAATCGATTTAAATCTAATCGATCTATTTCGCTTGACATTTCGGTTGTTTGGTTTGGTGATATTTCATTCATTACTATGCAGGCTAGCGGGACAGAGGCCTGTGAAGGTCAAGATTGAGACGCTTCTGCCTTACTTCTTAATTCTTTTACAGCATTTTCAAGACCTTTAGGGTCTTTGTAGAGAGCGCTTCCGGAGACTAAAACGTTTGCACCAGCTTGAACTGCGCCGGAAACTGTCTCGACACCAATGCCGCCGTCAACTTCGATATCACAATCTAGGCCATCGAGCATTTCTGCCACGCGTTTAATTTTTGGTTCCATTGATGAAATATATTTTTGACCTCCGAAACCTGGGTTTACGGTCATGACTAAAGCTAAACCAAGTAGATCTTTTACTTCATTGATGAGCTCTGGTGGAGTGTGAGGGTTGAGTGCAACTCCTGGAACAGCACCGGCATCTGAAATATAATTGAGCGTTCTATGTAAATGTAAACATGCTTCAGCATGAACAATAACTATGTCGCAACCGGCATCTATATAACGGTCGATTAGATTGTCTGGCTCAACGACCATTAGGTGTGCTTCGAAAGGAACTTTGACTAGAGGTCGGATTGATTTAATGACATCTGGTCCGAAAGTTAAATTTGGGACGAAAACTCCGTCCATTACATCAAACTGAATTCTGTCCACGCCCGCTTTTTCTAAAGCTATACATTCCTCGCCTAGGCGCGAAAAATCTGCTGGTAAAACGGATGGGGCAATAGCAATTGGTCTCTTCACAACATAGACATTAGACCGAATAAGCTCTCAAATCATGTCTAAATCTGAGATCCTCTGGATAAGGGAAGAATTCCGGCAAATCACCGTCGGCTAATTGTTTTTGAACTCTTTGCCAAAATTCAACTGTGAAAAGGTCTTTATGTGATTCTTTGAAATTTTCCCAAATTTCGATAGGGACAGTTTTCGGAAAACTCATAAATGTTTCGAATTGTTCAGGAAATGCATCTCCCTCCTGAACAGCGAACCAAGGTTGAGCGCGCATTTCATCTTCATGGTCTTGAGTGTCGGGAATACTTCGAAATCGGCATTCTTCGAGTAGTGCAAGTTCGTCATAGTCGTAGAAAACCACGTTTCCATGTCGTGTAACCCCAAAGTTTTTCGTGAACAAATCACCCGGCCAAACATTTGCAGCCGCTAAGTCTTTAATCGCGTAACCCCAGTCGATAGCTGCTGCCTCAGCTTTCTCTTGAGACATCTCTTGAAGGTAAAGATTTAAAGGGTAGACATGACGTTCTGTATAAGAATGTTTGATGATCACTTTGTCGTCTTCTACGAATACAGATTCGCTCGCATCTTCTAGTAGTTCTGAAAGGAGCTCTGGGTCAAAACGGTCACGGTTAAAAGAGAGGTTTTCGAATTCTTGTGTATCTACCATTCTGCCAACTCGGTCACGACTGTAAACGAGATCGTATCGACGTCTCACGGCATCCCTCGTGGTGTTCTTCGGAGGGTCAAAATGGTCTTTGATGATTTTAAAAACGACGTTAAAAGAAACCAAAGTGAAAACAGCCATAACCATTCCAGGAGTTCCACGGGCTTTCACGAATCTGTCATTAGAGGTTTGCAAGTGGCGATACAAAGAACGGTAAAGGCTGCTTTTACCATGTTGTGGATAACCGAGTGCGGTGTAGATCTGGTGCAACGACTTGGTTGGAAGTAAGGATTTCAGAAAACCGACCACTTCTGAAGGATTGGGCCAGTCAACGAAAAAATATGACCTTGTAAACCCGAAAAGTCGACTACCTAAATCTTCTGTTAGTAATACTGTGTCTACAACTAATCCATTGGGTCCATGAAGGATTGGAAGAATGAATGGTGTTACTCGGTTCAAGAATCTAACTCTTCCAATTAGATAGGCTCCTCGATTTCTGTAAAACACGGGTTTGAGCATGTCTATTCCATCTAGTTTGAGACCTCTCCATGAATCCATTAGGAAAGCATCTAAACGGCCAGCTACGAGTTTTGCATCACGTGAACGGTCTTCCCATTCAACATTTATTTCATAAGAGGATAGGAGAGAATCAACTAGCGCAGCTGAATCTCCATGCCGTGTCCAAGTGCTGAATACCTCGGCTTTAGATTCACCACGTGAGATTGTTGTCGCGCCGAACCATCTGATTTCTACATCGTTATCGATTCCTATTGTTGTAAAAACACGTCTAGCGACTGAGTTGAAAAAGGTCTCAGCGAGCCCTTGGTCTGGTCGTCTAGCTACAAGCTGTTGGTATATGTCGCGACAATTTCGCCATTCTCCACGTTTGTCGGTTACCTGATCCAATAAATCCTGCATCTGTGAAACCACTTCTAAAACTTTTATCTGGTGAAGTCCTAGGCGTTCGCTTGCGTTGACTTCATTTACGGACCACTTTTTTGAAGCAAAGTGTTCACCTGCTTTTTGAGAGATTTCTTGTACAGATTGCATGTAAGAAATAAAAGAAGAGAAGATTATTTCTGACATTTCCAGCGCAACACTAGTTTCATTTTTAGAATTGACAGCAAGAGAACTGTTTTTAAGTTTAGAAAAGAAACTCAATTTTTTTCTTCCAAACGTTTTGCAGCCCAACCTCCTGGAAGGCAACCGTCGGTTTTCACACGTCGGTAGACAAACATCCATTTACCATTTATATTTTCGAATTTGTCTTCGTAACGCCCCCAGTGGTCTATGCCGTGTGAAAGAAAGACTGAGAAGTAACTTTTGGAGTTTGCTTTCTCGGTTCCTTCGAATTCGATATGAGTGGATGCAGTATGGTGTTGAATGTATGAAGGTGAATCACCTTTTGATAAAGAATCGTTAGTATCGGTAAATATTTTTTTTATCTGGCCTACGCCTTCGTATAGTCGACCGTCGTCAATATCCATTACAGCTTGGTCAGCAAAAAGGTTCAGCATCTCATCGAAACGACCACGATCGCCGAAAGAGTTATAAGCGGATATAAGATTGCGAATTTCCGCATAAGCTTCTAATTGCCATAATTCCATACATCTAGGGTGCCTCCAATGAACGATTTAACCGACATTCAAACACGATTTCCAGCTTTATCTGATGGCTGGGCCCGTTTTGACGGGCCTGCAGGCACTCAAGTAGTTGATACGGCGATTGATGCGATGAGCGACTGGCAACGCAGTGGAAGAAATGCGAATAGTCATGGAGCTTTCCCAGCGGCACAAGCTTGCGATGATCTTGTCGATGAGACAAGTGAGATAATGGGTGAACTACTTTCTGCGGATCCTATGGGAATGACATTTGGACCAAGCACAACTGCGAACATGATGGCATTGACAAGAGCAGTTGCGGTAGACCTGAAACCAGAAGATGAGATTATTTGCACCGCTCTTGATCATGATGCAAATGTCGCACCTTGGATGTTGGCAGCTCGTGATTCAGGATCCACAATTCGAATGGCAGAATTTGATTCCAACACTGGGAGACTCGAAGCGGAATCTGTAATCAATTTGATAAGTTCGCGAACGAAATGGATTGCAGTAACAGGTTCATCAAATGTTATTGGCTCGATTCCTGATGTGGCTTCGATAACAACAGCCGCACATGAAGTGGGTGCAAAAGTAGCTGTAGATGGAGTGCATTTAACACCACATAGAAAAGTTGACATTAATGAAATGGGTTGTGATGTTTATGCAACTTCTTCTTATAAGTGGTACGGACCGCATGCTGGAATCATGTGGATCGAGCCTGAAGTACTGAATGACTTGCCTGTATACAAAGTACGTCCATCTCCAGAAAAAGGAGCTGGACGGTTCCAATATGGAACGCCTCCATGGGAAACCCTGGCTGGGATAAAAGAAGCTGCAAAATTTTTGCTTAGTGTGGGTTTCGACTCGATAGTTGAACACGAATCTGCAAGATTTGAGCGATTGCTTTCAGGTCTCATAGACATACCAAAAGTTCGGGTGTTGGGACCTCATGACAATAAAGACAGAGCGCCCACATTGATGTTTCTTGTAGATGGAAAAGAACCAGAAGAAATAGCTCAAAAAGTTGCAGAGGCTAAAGTAGCGGTTTGGGATGGGCACAATTACGCAGTTGAAGCTATGAATCCTTTAGGGCTTGATGAAAAAGGGGCAGTTCGAGCAGGCGTTTGTATTTACATTGATGACAAAGACGTTGATCGATTGTTGGAAGCAGTTTCATTAATTTGAAAAAAGCCTGAAAATCTACCAGTAGTCGCCTACTCTGAACTTAGATCAAGGAGGTTTGCATGAGACTGACACAATTCAGCCATGGTGCTGGTTGAGGCTGCAAACTCTCTCCGAGTGACCTGGAGCAGGTTCTGCACCGACTTAAACCACAAAAATCAAAAAATCTTATCGTCGGGTCATCGACAGGCGATGATGCTGCAGTTTGGCAGTTAGATGAAGATAGAGCACTGGTAATGACAGCGGATTTTATAACTCCTGTTATTGATGACGCCCTCACATGGGGAAAAGTAGCCGCAACTAATGCCGTTTCAGATATTTATGCAATGGGAGCGAAACCATTAATGGCAATTAATTTGGTTGGCTGGAATTCTGAAGAACTTCCAACAGAACTGTTATCTGAAGTTTTGGAAGGCGCCAATCAGGTTGCTGAAGAAGCAGGTTTTGTAATTGCTGGTGGACACACAGTTGAAGACCCTGAGCCAAAATTCGGATTGGCTATTGTGGGTGAAGTAGATCCGAAAAACTTGTTAAGGAATTCAGGGTTTCGTGAAAATGATTTGTTAATACTTACGAAAAGGCTTGGTGTCGGAGTAATAACTACAGCAATAAAGAAGCAAGAGTCAACCGAAGAAGCTACGGATGCAGCAATTGCATCGATGCTCAAACTTAACGATCAGGCAGCAAAAATAGCGATTGAATCTGGAGCGACTGGGGCTACCGATGTAACTGGGTTTGGACTATTAGGACATCTAGGAAGAGCTGCAAGAGAATCAAAAGTTGACGTAGAAATAAATGTTTCAGAAGTACCCATATTGCCCGGTGCACGAGATTTAGCTTTAGCGGGAAATTTACCCGGTGGGAGTAAGAGGAACCTTGAGTGGGTTGAAGCACAGTTGGATGTCGGTTCCGTCGAAGATGTAGACGTTAATCTTTTGGCAGACGCACAGACTTCAGGTGGTCTTTTATTCGGTGTAGAGCCTGAAGAAGTTGAAACAACTCTCGACAAGCTGATCGAAGCCGAACATGACGCTGCGGTGATCGGACGTATGAATTCCGGAAGTGGCATGATTAGATTGTCTAGTCAGTACAAATAAACTAACTTGGTATTGTGACTCGGAAGCTAAAGAAGTTCATTCCCCAAACAGAAGAGGAGATGACAGCTGAATGGTTTACAGAGTCATTTAGGGAATCAGGAATAGTTAACAATTCGAACGTTATTTCATTTTCATCTAAAGAACCTGAAAGCGGTGAAGGTTTTTCAGGTTTGACATTACGGGTTGATTTAGAGTGGGACAATTTCGAAGAAGGAATACCAAAAACGGTATTAGTAAAATTTCCTTCTACAGACTCTAAGAATCGTGCCTTGATTGAACGCGATGGTGCATATGACAGAGAGTTTGATTTTTATGAACGTTTCTCGGATCGATTTCCTGTAAGAGTGCCAAAACTCATCTATTCAGTTCGTGACCCAATTTCAGATATTGAATCACGACGAAAACTAAATAAGAGTCTTGAGTTACTGCCAGACGGCGCTTCTAAGTTTTTAGGAGGAAATGCTAGAAAGTTCATACGTCCATCAAGTCGAAGATATGCATTGATTACCGAGTTCATCGAAAATGCTCGAACCACGACAACAGAAAATCTTGCCCCAGAGGAAGATTTGCGTGAAATACTCAATTCGTTGACAGTTGTTCATGCTCATTGGTGGAGACACCCTCTGCTGAGTGATGATAAAGAGGGAATTTCATGGCCAACCGTTACGCATACTCCGAAATTGATGAATGGTCTATACAGGGGTTCAAGGGACAGCGTTATTGAAAAGAACCCAGAACTTTTTAGTCCAGACATGATTCGTCTAACTGATTGGTTCTCAGACAATGTTGTTGATGCTGTTGCTTTCTTAAATGAGAACATGACCCTTTTAAAAGGAGATACACGTACAGACAACATGTTATTTACTGCTGAGGGTTTAGTCATGGTCGATTTTGGGAGTTTTAGTTCTGGTAGACCTAGTTGCGATGTTGCTAATCTGCTTTCTTCTTGTATAGAACCGGACTCCAACTCATTAAATATTTATCAGCGATTGTCGGACTTTTATTACGACTCTCTGATTTTAAATGGTGTAACAGACTACTCAAAAGCTCAGCATGAAAATGATATGCAAGTCTGTTTGGCACTTCAGGCATATCTTTTGGTTCTGGCAGCAGCTCACTATGAGGCTGATTATGGTGAAAGTTCTTTGGTGAAAATTTGGTCAGAAAGATTGACGAATCTGATCCCCTTGACGAGTCCTCTTTTAGAGCAAGTTGCTACTGTCTAACGTAATCTAGGTTCTGTTCGTTCCCCAGCAGAAAAACTTTCAGCACCTTCTTGTAAAGCTTGTGAGTCCATTGAAGTAGAAAGCAATGATGGTGCTATAGATCGACCGCCTAACCTACCTAGATCGAGTGCAGCCCAGATTGCTCTTAGAGTTCCCTGAACTGCCGATGGGGGTGACGCTGCGATTGATAGAGCTAATTCACGTGCTTTAGATTCGAGATCGGATGAAGCCACAACTTCTGTCACTAGACCCATTCTTAAAGCTGTGTCCGCAGAAATCCGTTCAGAGTTTCCTGTCAATGACATTCTCATCACTTCCCCAAAAGGCATTTTGTTCAACATGCTCATTGGCTCATATATCGCCGGCATCCCGTAAGACACGTGCGGGTCAAAAAAAGTAGCGTGTTCAGCTGCGATCAAAATGTCGCATTCTCCGAGAAAGTAAAAAGCCCCGCCGCATGCCATTCCATTTACTGCGCCTATAACCGGTTTCCAAAGATCATTAGATTTTGGTCCTAACCAGTCACCAGGGTCGTCGTACATAAAGTTATTAGAAGTTCCATAAAACCCTTTTTCTTGGTCGATAGCTGTAAAAGGCTCATCCCTGTCGATCCCAACGCAGAATGCCTTTTCGCCCGAACCTGTAAGAACAATTACGTTGACCTCATCATTTGAACGCAGAGATTGCCACAAAGAGCGAAACTCTTGTTGCATTTCTGAAGTAAAAGAATTATGGGCTTCAGGCCGATTGATCGTTACCCAAGCAACAGAATCCTTCTCTTCATATATGAGAGTTTTGTAATCATTCATAAAAGACTCCAATTTGTAAGGTCATGCCCTCTAACGATGATATTCGAATCTAAGCACTCCTAGTAACTCAGAATAGTTCATCATGGGTAACCTTTATGTAACCAGCACAAATGGAGACCTTATGAACAGGGAATTAACTTTCGAACCTTTTGACTGTGACAACCATTATTACGAAAGCGAAGATGCTTTTACACGCCATGTCCCAGAAGAAATGCGGGCCCGAGTGGTGCAATGGGCGGAAGTAAACGGAAGAAAATATCACGTAGTGGGAGGAAAATTAAGCAAAGCTGTAACAAATCCGACTTGGGATCCAATAGCGAAACCCGGCGCTCTGCACAAGTATTTTCGAGGAAATCCAGAAGGTAAGAATCCTATGGAATATTTAAAAGACAGGGAACCACTTCCGGCCGCCTATGTAGATAGAGATGCAAGATTGAAAGTTATAGAGTCGCAAAATCTTGAATCCATATGGTTATTCCCAACCCTAGGAGTGCTCTACGAAGAATTGTTGAAAGATGACACACCGGCTGTTGTGGCACTGATGCGCGGATTTAACAGATGGATCGAAGAAAACTGGGGATTTGACTACAAAGGGAAAATATTCGCCTCTCCCTACATTTCTTTGGTGGATTTAGATCAAGCAGTATCAGAGTTGGAATGGTGTTTAGAAAAAGGAGCTCGAACTATTGTGATGCGCCCAGCCCCGATATGGACTGAAGGAGGTCAGTTATCTCCTGGTGATCCAGTCTTCGACCCGTTCTGGTCACGTGTCAATGAAGCAGGAATCACTACTGTTATCCATGCGGGTGACAGCGGATATTCATCTCAGGGCTATGCAGAAGACAGCTTTGGGAGCAGTATGGCTGGTCGTTACCGGCCATCAATAAAAGCTTTCAGCATTGAAAGAGCAGCACATGATTGGTTAATTACGATGTCGATGGAGCGGATGTACACGCGTTTTCCGAATTTACGTATAGCTTCAGTCGAAAACGGTGCTGATTACTTAGACATGCTTTTTAGAAAACTTAAACAACAGGCAATGAAATCACCCAGCTGGTTCGATGAAGACCCAGTAGAACTTTTCCGTCAACATGTATGGGTGAATCCATTTTGGGAAGACAACGTTTATGAGGTTATTGAATTAATGGGCCCTGATCATGTAATTTTCGGCTCCGACTGGCCACATATCGAAGGCATGCCAACTCCTCTTGACTACCTAGAAGAGGTCGAGGATTTGAACGATGATGACTTGCAGCTCGTAATGAGAGATAACACAAGATATCTGAACACGCCCCGAAATTCTTAATAGAAAATTGAAATTATGTCCGAATGGGAACCTGAACTTGAAGAACTAAACCTCCGTGAATCTTTGGCCGAAAAAATGGGCGGCAGGGAAAAAGTTGAACGTCAAAAACAAAGAGGAAAATTAAATGTAAGAGAAAGAATCAAGCTATTGCTAGATGCAGACTCTTTTCACGAAATCGGAAAAATTGCTGGCAAAGCCACATATGGCGAGAATGGTGAGCTACTTGACTTACAGGCTTCAAATTTTATTTTCGGCAGAGGGCGAATAGACAGTCGAACAGTTGTAGTGGCAGGAGACGACTTCACGGTCAGAGGTGGAGCAGCAGATGCATCGATAATTTCAAAACAAGTAAATGCCGAGCAAATGGCCAATGAGTTACGCATTCCAATAATCAGGTTGATTGATGGAACAGGAGGAGGGGGATCCGTAAAGACCCTTGACTCTAAGGAACATTCCAAGGGAGCTATAAGCGACAATACCTACGGCAAAGGTGCCAGAACCTATGTTCCATTAAACCCCGGGTGGGAGTATGTGATTGCAAATCTTGCGACAGTCCCCACGGTTTCCTTATGTTTAGGTCCGGTAGCCGGGTTGGGAGCCGCACGAGCAGTTTCCAGCCATTACTCAGTAATGGTTAAAGGTCTCTCCCAGCTTTTTGTAGCGGGACCACCAGTTGTAAACGCATTAGGGGTAGAGGAAGTTGACAAAGAAAGTCTGGGAGGCAGTCGAATCCAAACCCGAAACGGTTCCATAGACGATGAAGTCGAATCAGAAGAAGAGGCATTTGAAGCAGCGAGAAAGTTTCTTTCTTACCTTCCATCCTCTGTGTTTGAAAAAACAGAAAGAGCACCAACAGAGGATCCGGCGTCACGAACTGAGTCAGACTTAAATGGCATAATCCCGAGAGATAGGCGAAAAGTGTACAAAATGAGGGAGATAATAGAATCGGTTTTCGATAAGTCTTCATTTTTTGAAATGTCGTCATCTTTTGGACGTTCTGCAATCACAGGATTCGCTCGTTTGGATGGTTGGCCTGTAGCTGTACTAGCGGGAGACCCTTACCATTACGGTGGAGGATGGACAGCAGACGCTGCTCAAAAAGTTGTCCGTTTCGTCGATCTCGCTGAAACTTTTCACTTACCTGTTGTGCACTTAGTAGACAATCCAGGGTTTGTTATCGGAACAGAGTCTGAAAAACAGGCAACGATCCGACATGGTGCACGAGCTTTAGCAGCTATATATCAGGCAAGTGTCCCTTGGTGTTCTGTCCTTATACGTAAAGCCTTCGGCGTGGCAGGTGCTGCTCATTCTCCAGGCCATAGATTCCAATATCGTTATGCGTGGCCGTCAGGCGACTGGGGATCTCTTCCTGTAGAAGGAGGGGTTGAAGCTGCCTACAGTGCGGAGTTGGAAAATTCAGAAAATCCGGAGCAACTACTTGAAGAGATAACAGAAAGGTTGAATAAGGTTCGTTCACCCTTTAGGACAGCGGAAGCATTTTTGGTCGAAGAAATTATCGAACCCGCTAAAACTAGGCCACTTTTATGTGAATTTGCGAGCCTGACAGCACCACTTCGAGGTGAATCTTCTTCTGGTTTTGGATATAGGCCATAAAGATTTGTTCCACTACTTCTTAGTTAGGAAATATCAATAACGGCAACGACACTATCTTGCTCTACTTGGTCTCCTTCAGAAACGAAAAGTTCGCTAACAATTCCGGAGCTGAGGGAGTCGACTGGAATTTCCATCTTCATCGACTCAACTATTAGAACTGTTCCACCTGTCTCAACTTTTTGCCCTACTTTTAATAGAACTTTCCAAACAATCCCTTGTACAGGTGTCTCAAGTTTTAGTTCATCCACAACTAGATTTGAGCAGCAAGTTAGCTAGAGAATGTTATTGGACATCAAATATTTTTGAATTAGAGTTTTGACGTGTCGGCTTGCCCAACTTTAGAGACAGAAAATCTGATATTAAGACCGTTTAAGGACGGAGATGTACACGACTTTTTCTCAATGATGGACAGTCGTGAGGTTCGGGATGCTTTACATGTTCCAGATAATTATGGTCCTTCTGAGACGTTTAAAGATATGGCGGCATGGCTTGGCCAGTGGGAGTTGCGCGGCACTGGTCACTGGGCACTTGAAGAGAAGAGCTCAGGACAATTTGTCGGACGAGCTGGGTTGCATTTACCTGAACGCCATGACTGGCCCGGTGTAGAGGTTGGTTGGGCGCTCCACCCTGACTATTGGGGACGTGGTTATGCGACTGAGGCAGGAGAGGCAGCAGTTCGCTACGGATTCGATGAACTTGAAGTAGACAAACTATTTAGTTGCATTTTGCCAGAGAACTACAAGTCACAGGCTGTAGCTAAGCGGCTTGGCTTTGAATTTCTGGAAGAGAGGGTTTTGGCATTTTTTCCAAAACTACCTCACGGTATATGGGTATTGAATAGAAATTAATTGCAATTAGTTTGCAAGAATTAATGGGTCGGCATCTGATTTGTTTATAACTAGTTGATCACACAAAGGGTCTTTTATGACTGCCATGCTGGACGCTCCTTCTACATGTCGTATGAAAGACGCTTCTTTTATATTGCTTTTCGCCCAACTGTCAAAACGAAAAAGCTCACCGGTTGAAATTCTTAAAAGCCAAGGTAGTTTCGTCCCGCTGCATTCGCGCACAGCGACTATGTCTCCTGGCTTACCAAATTGGTAACGGTAACCTGAGTGTTCAATAATTGGCCCGTCAGTTGAGACAACAATAGATACCTCAATGGAATCCTCTGCCTTTTTACGGCTGTCAAAAGTAGTGAAATAGATTATTAAACCGATGAGAAGCAACAGTATGCCTATTTGGAATGCTGTCTTTTTTTTCGACCATGTTGGTAACTCTCCGACTAAAGCGGAAATTTCGTCCGCATCGGATTGTTTTTTCAGACTTTCGTTCATTCTTTTCTTATAGATAGACATTTGCCGACATGCAAACCATACGCCTTGAAGTGGAAATCACAAAATTTTTGAAAAAGGGAAAATGAAATAAGTATGCATAGGATTGATTTTAAGATGGTCTAACATTCAAAAATGGACGAGGGATTAACGACTTCAAACCTGAGAGTTAAATGGATGAGTAGCAACGAAGCCGCTGAACGTCTGGGTGTTACGACAGCCACTCTGTACAGGTTTATAGATGAAGGTCGTTTACCCGCATACCGAATGGGAAGAGTGATAAGACTTAAAGAAAGTGAACTGGAAGACTTTGAAAGAACTTGCCGCATAGAACCAGGTTCTTTATCCCATTTAATTCAAGAGTGACCAAATACTCTGCATAAAGCGAATTATTCCTATACAGATAGGGTAAATTCATAGGGAGAATTTTCGAAAATATTACCCAGCAGGTTTTAATTGAACCCTTTTTCTAATCAAATCGAGGATATTTTTCCGGACACTGTTCCACTCAGTGAAGCGCGTAATTCGGCGTTAGAACAACTTTCGAAAACTGAATTTCCAAAACCGGAACAAGAGGTGTGGAAGTACTCGAAAATCTTTGACTTGGATTTCGAATCCCTTACACCTTCTTTTAAAAATCCTGCTGACAAAAAACCCGAGCCAAGTTTTCTAGACATCGGAGAGTCAGGGTTAGTGGAGATTAGTGATGGATGGCTGACAGAACAAAAAACCGGTACTTTTTTAGATTCGTCTGGAGTGTACGTGGGTTCTTTAGCGAATATGGGTGCAGATCTAAGTCACATTGAAAAACACCTTAGTAAGCCCAAAGATTTTTTCGATTGTTTAAATCATTCATATAA
The DNA here is from genome assembly GCA_002729765.1 of Acidimicrobiaceae bacterium. Classification (GTDB taxonomy): domain Bacteria; phylum Actinomycetota; class Acidimicrobiia; order Acidimicrobiales; family MedAcidi-G1; genus MedAcidi-G1. The sequence goes on along the minus strand of PBYV01000008.1, from coordinate 14,500 downwards.
TCCTGAAACTTTACTAATACACGTGCCAGATGGAGTGACTCTCGAATCGCCGATATACATAAAAGTTCAATCCATCACCGCCGGATTAGTTGCATGCCCAAGAATAATTGTCAACTTAGGTGAGAACTCTGAAGCGAAAATAATCGAACATCATTTGTCTAGCAGCGGTGAGTCTCTGTCAGTTCCCGTTTTGGATGTCCACGTTGGTCAGAACAGCCGTTTGAAACATCGTGTTGTGCAAGACTTAGGGCAAAAAACGTGGCAGGTATCTAAACAAAACTTTCGATTAGAGAAAGACTCTTACGTCGAAATATTTGCCGCTGCCTTCGGAGGCGACTATGCACGAAACGAAATACGCTGCGAGCTCAAAGGAAGAGGATCAGAAGCTTATTTGTCAGCTGCATATTTTGGAAAGAAGGAACAAACTTTAGATTTTCGTACTTTTCAAAAGCACGAAGCTCCGAATACAACAAGCAAGTTGCTTTTCAAAGGAGCTTTAGATGAGGATTCAAGGTCAATCTATTCAGGTCTGATAAAAGTCCTGCCAGAAGCCGTTGGAACAAAAGCTCAACAGACAAATAGAAATATAAAACTTTCTGAAAATGCTTGGGCTGAAAGTGTCCCCAATCTTGAAATAGAAACCAATGATGTGGTTTGCAACCATGCATCAACTGTTTCAGGAATAGATGAAGAACAACTGTTCTATTTAGAGAGCAAAGGAATCGAAACCTCAGTAGCGGAACGTCTAATAATTGCGGGCTTTTTTGATGAAGTCACTGCAAAAGTAGATGACCCTCTACTCGTAGAAGAAATTGATTCCATAATGACAGAAATATTAGAAAATCGTTTTAAAGGTCAGGGCGAGTGATGAAAGAATTAAAGATTTGTGATTTAACAGATCTTGAGGAAGCAGTTCCTCGATGCATTGAAGTCGAAGGAAAAAAACTATCTATGGTTTTATTAAATGAAAAAATTTATGCATTAGATGACACCTGCAGCCATGAAGACGTTTCTTTGTCCGAAGGGGAGGTTGATATTGACGAATGTGCACTGGAATGTTGGAAGCACGGGAGTCTCTTTTCTTTGAAGACAGGTGAAGCCCTCAGCCTTCCAGCTACGAAAAGTGTAAAAACTTATGAGGTTCACATTATTGATAATGACGTTGTGTTGGTGACCGAATGACAAAAGAAAAAATCCTTAATATTGAAGGACTTTGCGCTAAAGCGGGTGGGAAGAAAGTTCTTAATGGTGTAGACATTCAAATCAAACCTTCAGAAGTGCATGCGGTAATGGGTCCAAATGGCTCAGGTAAATCAACCCTTGCTCATGTCCTGATGGGACGCCCAGGCTATGAAGTGACTTCTGGTTCAATTACGATTGACGGACTGGATGTTCTTTCTCTCAAAACATGGGAGCGCGCTCAAGCCGGCCTGTTCATAGTTATGCAACAACCCATCGAAGTGCCAGGTGTGAAGATCGCCGACTTGCTTACTGGAGTGGCAGTCGCATCTAAACTCGACCCGCAGGAATCATTGTCCTTGCTTCGTGAAGAAGCAGCGAATCTCGGAATAGATGAAAGTCTTTTAGACAGAGAGTTGAATGTTGACCTCTCGGGTGGAGAGAAGAAAAGAAATGAAACACTTCAACTTTTAGTTTCTGAAGCTAGCTACGCAATCTTAGATGAAATAGATTCCGGATTAGATCTAGATTCACTTGCCTTAGTTGCAGAACGAATAAACAGAGCCGCAAAACATGACCAACTCGGTGTGCTGGCAATAACACATTTCAATCGTTTGTTAGACATTCTCGAGCCCGATCAAGTTCATGTGCTAGTAGATGGGCGCATAGTCGAGACGGGGCCAGCAGAACTGGCATTGCAATTAGAAAAAGACGGATATCAAAAGTTTTCAAAGTAGGCAGATAAGTGCAAAATCAATTGTTAAAGCCAGAAGAGTTGGAAACGTTAATGAAAACTTTTCCTAAATGGGAACATCACGACAAGTGTTTAAAACGAATTTTCGAATTCCAAGATTTCAAAGAAGCATTTGATTTTATGATCCAAGTAGCCGAGATAGCTGAAACTTTAGACCACCATCCTGATTGGTCGAACTCCTGGAATGAAGTGTCAATTCAGATTTCTACTCATTCAGCTAATGGTTTGACTTATCTTGATCACAGATTTGTAGAAGAGGTCGAATCAGTTATTAAGGATTAGAAAAATCCACCGTTATTCTCCAGGAGTAATTATTTGATCGAAGGTATTCCAACCCAAGGTTGCGCACTTGATTCTCACCGGATATTTAACGACACCTTTTAATGCTTGCAGATCACCTAGAGAATTTTCGTCATTATCTTCAGATAGTTCCTCGGAGTCCATGTTGCTCTCATGAACAGACATCATTTCTTTGAACCTTTCAATCAAATTCTTTGCCTCTTCCAAAGTTTTATCGATAACTGATTCTGCCATCATCGATGCAGACGCCTGACTTATAGAACAACCCTGACCATCTATTCGTATATCTTTGATCAGATCTCCATCAGTAAGTACATAAACTTTTACTTCATCACCACAGAGAGGGTTGAAACCTTCTTCCATAATTGCTGGAGGCACTGAAAGCTCTCCTTGATTGCGAGGATTTTTGTAATGATCCAGAATTATCTCTTTATATAAATCTTCAAGCCCAGGCACAATTTCTCCAGATCTGGTTAACTAAATATCTTTCCAACTTCATTTATAGCGTCGGCTAGAACCTTTATGTCCGACTCGTCATTATAGATGTACAGAGAAGCTCTAGCAGTGGCATTGACTCCTAATAAAGCCATCAAAGGTTTGCAACAATGGTGACCAGCTCTCACACAAACTCCATACTGGTCCAACACCTGACTGATGTCATGCGGATGAATGTCGCGATAAGAAAACGAAATAACTCCTGACCTCTCAACTGCAGCTCCAGGCCCATGTATTATCAAATCATCTCCGAATCTGTCATTTAACAGATCAAGAGCATAAGAGGTTAGATTTTGCTCATGTTCTCTAATAGCTTCCATCCCAATTTTTTCCAAGTAGCTGACCGCAACACCTAACCCGATAATTTCAGCAATAGGTGGGGTGCCGGCTTCAAACTTCCATGGAACTTCATTAGTGGTAAAACCATCTGAAGTTACATTAAGAATCATTTCACCCCCACCGAGGAAAGGCGGCATTTTTTCTAGTAGGTCTAAACGACCCCAAAGAACACCAACACCGGTAGGGCCACACATTTTATGTCCGCTAAAAGCCAGAAAATCAGCTCCTAATTCAGCCACATCAGTTTTAAAATGAGGAACTGACTGACAAGCATCAACGAGACAAATGGCTCCCACTTGATGAGCTGCATCGGTTAATTGTTTTACGGGGTTTATCGTTCCTAAAGCATTAGATACTGCTGATACGCATAAAAGTTTTACGTCGGCTAATAATTCATCCATACTGCTTAGGTCGAGTTGACCATCTTGTGTGATGGGTATCCAACGGATTTCGATATTACGTTCGCTGGAGAGTTGCTGCCACGGGACTATATTTGAATGATGTTCCAGTGAACTTAAAAGGATCACATCTCCTTCGTTAAGCTGAGTTCTCGCCCAAGTGTACGCAACTAGATTTATTGCTTCTGTCGCATTCTTAGTAAAGACAATTTCTTTTTCGGAAGAGGCATTAATAAAGCGGGATACCTTGGTACGTGTCTCTTCCATCTCGGAAGTTGCAAGTTCTGCTATGTGATAAGCACCCCTATGAACGTTTGCGTTTATCTGCTTGTAATAATCTGTCATCCGATCAATTACTTCGATCGGTTTTTGAGAAGTTGCTGCTGAATCTAGGTAAACAATTGGTTTTCCATTCACCTCACGTTCAAGAAGAGGGAAGTCTTCTTTGATTTTTTCAGATTCAAAAATAGATCCAGTCATTGCCTGACACCTCTAAAGGACTCATATCCGGAAGATTCAAGTTCTTTAGCTATTTCGGTTCCACCCCTTGCCACGATTTGCCCATCTAAAATCACATGAACAAAATCTGGATCCAGATGATCTAAGAGTCTTTGATAGTGGGTAATGGTAAGAACACCTAAATCAGGATTTTCCTCACGGACTTTTGAAACACCATTAGCCACTATTGTCAAAGCGTCAATATCCAATCCTGAATCTGTTTCATCTAAAATTGCCAGTTCAGGTTCAAGTATTGCCATTTGAAGGATTTCATTTCTTTTTTTCTCTCCACCTGAAAATCCTTCATTTAAATAACGCTCGGCAAATGAGGAATCCATGTCTAATCTTTCCAACCATTCCATGATTGAAAGCCTTAATTCCAAAACCGACATTTTCATGTCTTTGCGTGCCGAAAGTGCTTGTCGTAGAAAGTTAATTACTGAGACTCCAGCTACTTCATGTGGATATTGAAAAGCCAAGAAAATTCCAGACTTTCCTCGCATTTCTGTAGACCAGCTTGTTATATCTTCCCCGCGGAAGTGTATTGAACCTCTTGTAATTAAATATTCGGGACTTCCTAGAAGGACTGAAGCGAGAGTTGATTTTCCTGAGCCATTTGGACCCATTAGAGCATGGATTTCGCCCTTATTGATAGTGAGGTCTATCCCGTTGAGAATACTTGTGCCATCTTCAGCAGAAGCGTGCAAGTCGTTGATTTCGAATAATGGTTGGCTGGGATTTGACACGTTGTAAGTCTATTGAAAGCTTTTAATTACCACTATCTGTATAGGTTTAATTATGTGACTAGTTGTAAAAAGTATTTTCTATGATTTAGATTTCTTGTTCCGACTGTTCTAGTTTCACCAACCGCGAGAGGCCCATTCGTCTAGAGAAGGGCTCTCATTAGCAATAGTTGTGTCGTTGCCATGCCCAGGCAAAACTATAGTTTCTGGCGGAAGTTGACTAAAAAGCCGATTATCTATGGATTGAATTATTTGTTCAAAGTCCCCGCCTTCGAATTCTGTAGTTCCTGGCCCTCCAGGGAAAAGCGTGTCTCCTGAAAAAAGAATAGGAGAGTCATCTAAACGAAAACAGATAGATCCTGGTGTGTGACCAGGGGTCATAATTGTGTGGAGCCGCAGTCGTCCTACTTCGATGACAGATTGATCTTCAAGTAGATAATCGTAGCTTGGAAGCATTTTTGCGTCTGCACTAGTTACACCTACTTCATATCCAGCTTCTCTTACAGCGGGAACAGCCTGTATGTGATCCCAGTGGCCATGAGTTTCCAGAACTGTTTTGACATTTAGAGCCTTACATAAATCAAGCAATTTCTCATGTTCATTAGCAGCGTCAATAAGAACGCTTTCACCTGTTTCCCGACAACGCAGAAAAAAAACGTTATTGTCTAAATCCCCAACGACGATTCTATGAATTTCAGACTGGGTGTCGCAATAATGTAAAGAAACACCAGGAACCCCAGTTTTAGGGTGATCTGAGTGAGAACAAGGTGATGAAAATGAAGAAGAGGGTATTTGTTCTGAGTTTTCGTTATTATCCATTATGACTCATGTTAGCAATGAGGAGCCAAGAGTGCTTTCACCCCGATATCGTCGAGTATTGAAATTTAAATATATTTCCTGAGATTAGATTTAAGGAGCCAAAAAGTGAATTTTGCCTTTACAGAGGAACAGGAACAGCTGCGAGAATTTGTTAATCAATTCATGGAGAATTATTCGCCTGAAGCCAAAGTCAGAGAACTAATGGAGACCGATCTTGGGTACGACTCGGAGACCTGGTCAATGATGGCTGAGCAGTTGGGTCTTCAAAGTCTGATAATTCCTGAAGAGTATGGAGGGCAAGGTTTTGGATACGTCGAGCTCATAGTGGTTTTGGAAGAGATGGGAAGAGCTTTGTTGTGTTCACCTTTCTTCTCCACTGTTGTTCTTGCGGCTAATACTCTTATTCATTCAGGTGACGATGCAGCAAAGTCTGAGCTTCTTCCGGGAATCGCAAGCGGTGAAACGATTGCTACTTTGGCCTTCACAGAAGAAAGCGGAAAATGGGGAAGTGACGGCATAACAATGCTTGCCTCTGCTTCGAGTGATGGTTGGGAACTTAATGGAACAAAAATGTACGTTCTTGATGGAAACGCTGCTTCTCTGATTATTGTTGCGGCTTGCACGGACAAGGGGATTTCATTATTCAAAGTTGACGGTGACGCTGACGGGTTATCTCGTACACAACTAGCCACTATGGATATGACCAGAAAACAGTCACGTTTAGATTTTGAAAATGTTAAAGCAACCCTCATAGGTGAAGACGGAGAGGGTTGGGCCACTCTTGAAAGAGTTCTAGATTTAGCTGCTGTTGCACTTGCAGCTGAACAAGTAGGTGGAGCCCAACAGTGTCTCGATACGGCAGTTCAATACGCCAAGGACAGAGTTCAGTTTGGTCGACCAATAGGTAGTTTTCAGGCAATTAAACACAAGTGCGCGGACATGTTATTAGAAGTTGAGTCTGCTAAATCAGCTGCTTATTACGCCGGTTGGTGTGCTGCTGAAATGAACGACGAATTACCTTCCGTGGCAAGCCTGGCAAAAGCTTATTGCTCTGAAGCTTATTTCAATACGACAGCTGAAAATATTCAAATTCATGGAGGTATAGGTTTCACTTGGGAACACCCTGCGCACCTATATTTCAAAAGAGCAAAAAGTTCTGAGCTTTTATTCGGAGATCCCACCTACCACAGGGAACTTTTAGCACAAAGAATTGGAATTTAGACTGCTTTAAATAGTTCAATTTTCATAGCTGGACTAGTTTTAGGAATTACTTTCCTACCTATGATCAGATAAATATAAGCAAAATTTCTTTAAAGCATGAGTGATGCAACTTGGATGTTGCTATAACCGAAGTGTGCTTTTATTATTTGCGATTTTTGGATCCTTACTAGTTCTTTTGATCGCCTTTGTATCCGTTGCATTTACAGTACGGAATTTAAGTGAGATTTCATTTCCCTCTGTCCTAGAAGTAGACGATGCAGTTGAATGGATATCAGAAAGGCTTCCTGAAGAGGCAGCTGCACAGTTACGAAAAGACGAGGTTTTTGAAATAATTGGTTGGTGGCTCGACTCGATAGATTCAGCAGGTTTGGCGTCAGAACATGGGCAGGAAATAGGTGAAGGTAGAGCGAAAAATAATCAAGCAGAATCAGTTGCAGATCTCGACATTGTAGTAGATGAAGTTGTCGCTAGGGCCTTGGAAAGTAATGAACCTTTAAATGAGGTAGCTGTAGTTGTTGTTCTTGACCTTCTCATTGTTTATTTAACTGAGATTGGTGCGATTGGTAGTCAACCCACAGAACAGGGGTAACTTCAATACATGATTGATCGACAAAGTCCAGTTTTTGTTGCAGGCCACAAAGGACTTGTAGGATCTGCAATTTTACGCAGATTAGAGTCTGAGGGTTTTTCAGATTTAAGAGTTGTGGAAAGAAAAGATCTTGATTTGCGCGATCAGTCAGCAGTAAATACATGGTTTGAAAGTGAGAGACCCAAGTATGTCTTTCTTGTTGCCGGAACAGTTGGCGGAATAATGGCCAACAGCACGCGTCCTGCAGAGTTCATTTATGACAACTTGATGATTCATGGGACAGTTGTACACGCAAGTCATCGAGTGGGGGTCGAGAAGTTAATTTATCTTGGCAGTTCATGTATCTATCCGCGTGAGGCGGATCAGCCTATAACTGAAAATTCTTTATTAAGCGGACCTTTGGAACCTACAAATGAGAGCTACGCTCTAGCAAAAATTGCGGGAATAAAACTTTGTGAGGGTTACAGAAAGCAGTACGGAGATGATTTTATTTCTGCTATGCCAACCAATCTGTACGGACCGGGAGACAATTTTGATGAAATGAATGGACATGTCCTACCGAGTTTGATGAGACGTTTTCATGAAGCCAAAGAAAAACAACAGGCCACTGTTGAAGTTTGGGGAAGTGGAAAAGCCAAACGCGAATTTCTGCATGTGGATGATCTGGCTGATGCCTGTTTATTTCTAATGGACAATTACTCAGATTTGGAGCATATAAATGTAGGCACAGGAGTGGATCACAGTATTCAAGAATTAGCGGAAAGTATAAGAGATTTGATTTACCCTGAAGCGGAAATTGTATTCGATTCCTCAAAACCTGATGGAATGCCTAGGAAGGTTTTGGACGTTTCAAAACTGACAGAATTGGGTTGGGAGGCAAGAGTCCTTTTGTCTAAAGGTCTGACTAGTACTTATGAATGGTTTTGTGGCGCTAAGGCAAGAGGAGAAATAAGAGAATAATCTTTTATTCTTGTTTTGATTTACCGGCTGCTTTTTGTGCTTTTTTCCAAGCTCTGACTTTAGTCAAAGACCCAGGGCTATTTATATCCGCTACAGATCTAGGCGTTTTGTCTGCAAACGGGCCGGCACATTTTTGCCAACCAGGTGGAGAGAAGCCCATTCGTTTAGCTAAAAGAGCTGTAAATATCATTGATTTCTCAGCACCAAAACCTGGAAGGTCTATTAGACGGTTATACAGAATCTCACCAGAATCTGAACCAGCCCAAAGCTTTTCTGCATCTCCGTCATAATTTTCTACCAAGTGTTCACAAAGGTCTTGAATGCGACCTGCCATTGAAGAGGGAAAACGGTGAATAGCTGGTTTTTCTTTGCAAATGGATTCAAATTTTGCAGGATCCATGGAAGCTATTTGCGAGGCATCGAGCTCCCCAAGCCTTTCTAAAAGTGTGTACGGCCCTTTAAAGGCCCACTCCATAGGAATCTGTTGGTCAAGAAGCATTCCTAATAAGAGGGCTAAGGGATTCTTGTTTAAGAGTTGATCTGCTTCGTCACTGCCAGTAACAGCAAGGTCGCCTGAAAATTTAGATGTCATAGTTAGAAGAATAGTTCGAAAGAAAGAATTTTGAAATTAGTTCTCGTTAAATGAAAAAAAGAAAACTAGCCACCCGTTTGATATGAGGATCGGATTAGGGTTTAGAAATGGATAATCGAATCACAGTTGTTTACACGGATGGAGCCTGTTCCGGTAATCCTGGTCCGGGAGGATGGGCTTGGGTGGTGCCAGATGGGGAATTTGCAGCAGGAAGTGATTCGGAGACAACCAATCAGCGTATGGAATTAACAGCTGCCTTGGAAGCTGTTAAAACATTCCAAGAGGAAATACTTATTGTCAGCGATTCGACCTATGTGGTCAATTGTTTTCGTGACAAATGGTGGGAAGGGTGGCTACGGAGAGGTTGGGTAAATTCTGCAAAAAAACCTATTAAGAATAGGGACCTTTGGGAACCACTAATTGAAAATTATTGCGAACGTGACAATATTTCTTTCAGGTGGGTTAAAGGTCACTCAGGTGACCGATGGAATGATGAAGCCGACCGTTTAGCGGTGAAGGCAGGTGCTGAGCAGAGTTCATTAAAGGGAAATCTCTCCTTTTAGCAACTTAAAAGATTGTCGAAATTAATGACCTCTTCTTTTTTCGCGTCTATAGTCGGAATTACCGAGGAGAGGAGGTGGTCCAGATTAGTAGTAAACGTTATGGGACTTCGGAGGTGGGTGGCCGCTAGGCGGTTCTGGACCATCTGGCGAAATTCCGCCAGCCACCCTCAGGTTTGATTGCTAGTTCTGGTCCCGACTGGCGAATAGATCTATCTGAGAAATCCAGAAATAGTTCCAATATTTCATTTTCGGGGATGTGCTTAGGCACATCCCCGAAATGCTTTATACACAGATATCATCATTTCTAATGAAGCGCTTGAGTGTTTTTGAAAACAACAGATATATAGGTGATAAGCGAACTCAGGAGGTCTATGACCTTGACGAGTCAGATGAAACTGAATCCATGCAGGTTCTTATTGATGAACTTATCGAAAATGAAACCTTTATTTGTTTCGCTCCTGACACACTTGCTGAAGCTCGCAACCGAGGGTATCGGCTTAGAAAAATCTAACCGATCGTTTTTTGGCGTATTAAATTAAGAGCGCTCCCTGCTCTGAACCATTCAATCTGATCTTCTGACATTGAGTGGTTTGTTTCTACATTGGTAACGTCACCTTCGAGAGTAGTGACTGTCACCTGCACAGGCTTATTTGCACTCAAGTCTTGAAGCGCAACTACTGAAATTCTGTCTTCCTGCCCGATTAAGTCATAGTCACTAGGATTAGCAAAAGTCAATGGCAGTATCCCTTGTTTCTTCAAGTTGGTCTCGTGGATTCGTGCAAATGAGCGTGCTATTACTACACGACACCCTCGGAACCTTGGCTCCATCGCAGCATGTTCCCTAGAGGATCCTTCACCGATATTTTCATCGCCAATTGCGACCCACTCAATTCCTGCTTCGTGGTAACGCCTTGCTATCTCAGGAAAGGGTCTTATCTCATTGTCAGTGATGTCTATCCCAGTTCCGATTTCTCCGGTGAATGAGTTAACCACTCCTAAATAGAGGTTCCCGGAAATATTTTCTAGATGTCCTCTGTATTTCAGCCAAGATCCTGCCATCGAAATATGATCAGTAGTGCACTTTCCTTTTGCCTTCATCAGGATAGGTAAATTTTCAAAGTCATTTCCATCCCAAGGGGCGAAAGGAGTAAGAACTTGAAGTCTTTCGCTTTCCGGAGGTATGGAAATCTCAATTTCAGAATATTCAGATGGGGGAGGTTTGAACAAGCCTTTTTCCCCTGAATCGAAACCTTTAGTTGGGAGTTCCTCTCCAATATCCACAGAAAGCTTTACTTCTTCACCGTTTTCTGTGGTCAGTGAATCAACTGCGGGATCAAAATCGAGCTTTCCTGCGATACTCAAGGCGACAACAGTTTCAGGTGAAGTAACAAAAGCGAATGTAGAAGCGTATCCATCATTTCTTTTTGGAAAGTTGCGGTTATAGCTAGTGACAATACTGTTCGGCACGCCATCGTCTAGATCTTGTCGGTCCCACTGACCTATGCATGGACCGCATGCATTTGCAAGAACTGTAGCTCCTATAGCTTCAAGGTCTGCAAGAAGACCGTCTCTCTCGATCGTTGCTCGAACTTGTTCTGAGCCGGGAGTGACTAGAAGAGGTATTTTTGATTTCAATCCTTTAGAGAGAGCATCTCGTGCTATTCCAGCTGCTCGAGTTATATCTTCATAACTCGAATTGGTGCATGACCCAATTAAGCCGGCGCTCACCTCTAAAGGCCAACCATTCGCGGTTGCTTCTTCTTTGAGATCACCAACAGGTCGAGCCAAATCAGGTGTATGAGGGCCATTGATATGAGGTGTCAGATCGGAAAGATTTATTTCAATAACGCGGTCGAAGAAACTGTGGGGGTCTTCTTCCACTTCCGGGTCGGCCTGTAAGTTGCTGCTAACAGCTTCGGCAGCTTCAGCAGTATCTCCACGATTAGTTGCATTGAGGTAACGAGAGATGGCTTCGTCATATGGGAAAAGAGAGGTAGTGGCACCAATTTCTGCACCCATATTACAGATGGTTCCTTTACCTGTTGCTGAAAGTGTTCTGGCTCCAGGGCCGAGGTATTCCACTATTGCACCAGTACCACCTTTAACAGTAAGAATTTCTGCAACCTTTAGGATCACGTCTTTAGGTGATGCCCATCCGCTCAACTCTCCTGTCAAATGGACACCGATTAATTTTGGCCACTTAATATTAAACGGAAATCCTGTCATGACATCAACAGCATCAGCTCCTCCAACGCCGATAGCTATCATTCCTAAACCTCCGGCATTTGGAGTATGACTGTCAGTGCCGATCATCATCCCGCCTGGAAAGGCATATTGTTCAAGAACCACTTGATGAATAATGCCAGATCCGGGTTTCCAGAAACCTGCTCCGTACTTTGCACAAACTGATTCGAGGAAGTTGTACACTTCGGAATTGTTATCGACCGCAACGCTCAGATCAGTTTCACCGTCTATGCGAGCTTGAATCAAATGATCACAATGAGTGGTTGTAGGAACTTGCACTTCTTCAAGACCAGCGGTCATAAATTGCAACCAAGCCATTTGGGCAGTGGCATCTTGCATAGCAACTCGGTCGGGATGGAGATCAACATATGAGACCCCACGGTTCATTTCTGTGGAACCTGGATCTTTTAAGTGATTAATCAGAATTTTTTCTGCTAATGTCAAAGGTCTACCCAGGGCCTCTCGACCTGCGGATAGACGATCTTCAAGATTTGCGTAAACGCTCTTTACGAGTTCTGTTGGAGTCTGGGATTGAACTGTCATGATCCCAGTCTACAAGATTGATTTTAACCTATTGATAATTGTGACGAACTTGACCGATCAGAGTACAGGCCAACGACGTCGACGTTTTCTCGTTTTTCCATCATTATCACTTAACGCCCAGGTTCTTCTCCAAGCTCCGATTTCAGGTCCCATAAGAGATGGTGAGGAATCTTTATAGGATCGCTGCCTAGCATCCCACCAACTGGAGGCTGTTTCATCCGCAAGACTTCTAACCTCTTTTTCAATTCGAGTGTTGAAAGATCTAGCGCTTTCATCATTATTGGGTTCCATTGGGTTTCCAAAAGTTACGGTACTTTTAGAGCGTTTTGGCAGATTTCTTCCTTTTCGAAGAATCTTTCCTGTTCCGGAAATATGTATTGGTACAACTGGTACGCCGCATCGGATAGCGAGATAGGCGGCGCCTCCTCTGAAAGGTTGGCCCCATCCGTCTGGACTGCGTCCTCCTTCGGGATATATCAGCAGACTCCATCCTTCGCCTATTAACTCTGAAATCATGTCACCGGATTGTCTACTAACTTTGGTTCGATCTATAGGGACTGCTCCGATAGCTAATGCTGAGATTGCGCTTGTTGCTTTAGTGTTGAAGAAATAATCAGCAGCAGCACCAATTACGAGTTCGTGTCTCCATGGTTCAGGAATTGAAGTAATCAGAAGAGGAGTGTCTGCATGACTCTGGTGATTAGCAGCAAATATTGCTGGACCTTCAAGGTTCTCGAGGCGATCTAAACCTTTGCGTGTAGGTGTAGCTAGAAAAGACATTACTGGCCTCATTAAAGTTTCCACAATGGCTGCTCTGACTAAGCGAGCAGCGGGTCGACGTGCCCATTCGGTGTCATAATTAGCACCGAGCGATTTATGTTTTGATTTCGAATCAACGCCTAAAGGAGTTGAGGCCGGGACCCAAGGAAAGCCAAGTCTTAAAAATTTATTTTTAAAACCATCGGCAAGGGAATAAACGGATTTCATTTTAAATCACGTCTGCCATAACGAGTGGAGGAGTTTTTAGGTGTGTAATGGTTGGTTGAGGTCCCACGACATCTGAAGCTATTTCTAGTGCATCTTGAAGGGTCGATGCAGATTGGAAACCTAAACGACGAACAGCTTTTTGATCACCGCCAACGATAATGATTCTCCCTAAATGTTGCATTGCATGACTGCCCCAGTACCACATGTAAAGCGGGTGAACTCCGTGGTAGGCGTATGAGTTTCGATAAAGATGGATGTACCATTCATCTTCTGCGAATTGCTTCTCATATCTTTTTTCAATTTCAATTGGATCGGTCGTTTCGGTTAGGACCTGTTCAAAAAAATCTATGTAACTAGGGTGATGAACAGGGTGAAACTCCCAAGGTGTTGGGTGGCTCATTATGAGAACTCCACCTTCACGAACCAAAGGTTTCCCTTTGTAAAGATTAAAGAAGTACCCAAGCCCAAGACACATAACCAGGATGGGGTTCATTATTGAGTTCACGTTGTATGGACAGATGTAGGGGAGGCCCAACGTGAGTATGTCGGTTTGGCCTTCAACAGTTACGAGTTGTTGGGCGTACACATTTTCAATAGTTTTTTTATGTACGGCTTCTACTTCACCTGCCTGAACAGACGTTAATTCATAAGGTGATTGCCACCCTCCGAAAATACGCCTTTTTGCTTTAACTGGTAATAGATCTAAACCTCGCTGCATGGCTATGAACTGGCCTCGGTCTCTAGCATTCCACTCCCATTCGCGTTTTTGGAGAAGAGCGAGAGGTCCTTCACGGCCGAAAGTATTGTTATTTACAGTCGTTTCTATTTGAAAAATTTTCACTCCTGCATCTTTTATCACGTCTCCCATGCGCCAGTTCGAAGCATGTAGTGCAGAATTTTCTCTATCCATTATTGATTTTGAATTTCTTAGGGTGTGAACGTTGTGGTGATGCCGAAGACCTGTGTATCCAGCTAGTCCAGTTGCTGTGCTTTTATGTCCACCATCCATAGAAACTAGATTTATATTCACATATATGAGAAGGTCGCTCTCTGCGGCTCTACGACAGAAATGGACTTCTTCTCCGTGAGGAGTCTCACCAAGTACGACCATTCCTTCTGGGTCTTCCGCATCAAGGTTGTACAGCAATCCTTTTGGAGCAAAAGAGTCATAGACTCTGTCTCCCACTGCATGGCGAAGTTCATCTTCAGTCATTCTTCTATGTAAAGCAAGAGCAGCAATAAGGTGCACATCGTCTACACCTGCTTCCGCCGCCAT
>PBYV01000007.1 GCA_002729765.1 Acidimicrobiaceae bacterium | reverse complement strand
CCACATGCTTCAACACACTTATAACAGAGAATGCATCTTTCATAGTCTCGAACGTAAAGATCGTCTTGAATTTTGACTGGTTGATTAGATGTTTTGATTTCGCTTGAATTTCCCATACGGTCAGGGTCCGAACCGTAATAAGTAATCCACTCAAGGATTTCTTTGTCTGCCCTGTCTAGTTCAACTGATGAAGCTAGTAATTCCAGAACCATCCGCCTGCTGGTATTTACTCTTTCAGAGTCGGTTGAAATAACCATGCCTTCTTCGATTGGCCGAGAACATGATGGAACCAGTGCTCTAGAGCCTTCCACTTCGACCACGCAAACTCTGCATACATTAACCGGAGTTAAATTTTCTGCCCAGCAAAGCGTTGGGGCGTCTATATCGGCTTGCTTACAGGCATCTAAAATTGTTGAGCCTTCAGGGGCTGAAATCTTTTTGTCGTTGAGGGTTATCTCGACAAGTGTTTCAGAAGGTTTTTTTGTAGTTTCGCTCATTATTGGGTTTCCAAAAGTCCTAGATTTAAAGCGGACCGAACCGCCGATGCTGCAGTATGACCTAAACCACAAATCGAAGCATCAGACATTACGGAAGCTAAGTCATCGAATAATGATATGTCAGTCTCAACTGAATTCTTATCAGTAATTCGGATTAGTAATTCTTCCTGCCTGACTGTTCCGACTCTGCAAGGCACACATTGACCGCATGATTCATCACGGAAAAATTCAGCTATACGTAGAACAGTTTTTGTTAATTCATCCGCATCGCTAAAAGCCATTATTACTCCTGAACCCAAAGCGACTCCAGCATCACGAGTATCTTCAAATGTTAGAGGCAGATCGATTGATTCTGGAGTGACAAAATTACCTGCTGCTCCACCAAGGAGGACTGCTTTGAGATTCCCAGACCCCGAGAAACCACCTGCAGCATCCAATATTTCGCCCAGAGTCGCACCAAATTCAAATTCGTATAGGCCGGGGATAGCCACTCTTCCACTTAAGCAGAAAAGTCTGGTTCCTGAAGACTGATCGGTTCCTTCAGCAGCGAAAGCTTCCCCACCAGTCGAAATTATTCGAGGAATATTTACCAAGGTTTCAACATTGTTAACCACTGTTGGTTCATTGAACAGACCATTAGTGGTAGGAAAAGGGGGTTTGTTGCGTGGCTCCCCCCTAAACCCTTCTATTGAGTTAAATAACGCCGTTTCCTCACCGCAAATATAAGCACCTGCACCGCTTCTAATCTCAATGTCAAATTTTCTGCCGGAACCTAAAATATCGTCTCCGAGTAATCCAGACTTTCTAGTTTTTCCAATGGCTTCGGTTAAACGTTGTCTAGCGATTGGATATTCACCCCGGATGTAAATCCACCCTTTTTCCGCGCCTATGGCGAGACCAGCTATAGTCATTGATTCGATCAAAGCGAAAGGATCATTCTCCATTAGAACTCGATCTTTAAAAGTTCCTGGCTCTGATTCATCAGCATTGCAAACTAGATGATGTGTCCTGCCTTTTTCATCAGCTACAGCTTTCCATTTGACTCCTGTTGGGAAAGCGGCTCCTCCTCTACCTCTTAAACCTGACTTTGAAATCTCTTCGATTATTCGCTCAGATCCCATTTCAAGAGCTTTGGCAAGGGCATCGTAGCCTCCGTGAGTTTTATAATCTTCAAGACTATTTGGGTCTACGATTCCAACTCGAGTCAGTAGACGCAAATGATCAGATCCAGCTTGTGGTAACTTAATCGATTCTTTTTCTGAATTTTCAGTTAAAAATTTATCGACTTGTTCGAGATCAGCGTCAAACACAACAGTGTCTTGTGAGGCTATTCGCTGGACAAACACAGCTGGCCCTCGCTCGCATTGGCCTAAACATGGACTTGGTTTAGTTTCGTGTCCTTCTTTTTTAAGGTCATCAATCAGGCCGTTAGCTCCATTGAGGCTGCACGCTATGTCATTGCATACATGGAGTATTTGATCTCCGCTCGGGGGTTGGGAGGAGAAGAGATGGTAGAAAGTCGCCACACCATAAGCTTCAGCGGGTGGGACTTCCAGGACACGACAGACGTAATCCAGACCGCCTGGGCTGATCCAACCGGAAGTATGTTGTAGTGCATGAAGAGCTGGTAACAGCAGGTGTCGACGTTCTTGAGTACGTTGCCGGCCAGCATAAACAAGCCGCTCTGTTATCTCCAGAGTTACTGGTCCATGTGACTCGATTGTCTCATCTACAGCTTTTTTCTCACTGTCAGTAGGTAGAGAAGTACCAAACTTTATATCAGGCATCGATCATTTTCTCCACACGGATTGCTGCAGCTTTAAATTCGGCGGTGCCTGATTTCAGGTCATAAGCACTATTTGTCAATTGGTTTACATCTACCAACTCTGGGAAATGAAAGGTTGTAAAGGCGAGACCTAAAGGAAGGTTAGGATCAATTTCGACTGTCATTTCAATACTTCCCCGACGAGATGAGACTATGACTTTTTCACCNNNTGAGATACCGAGTTTTTCAGCATCCGCAGTAGAGACTTCTAAAGCTTCTCCAGTTCTGATTGGAGAGTTGTATTTCCCAGTTTGAACTCCTGTGTTGTATGAATCCAAAGCTCTACCTGTGGTTAACCGTAAGGGGTAATTGTCATCCAGGGATTCAATCGGAGGTTGATCGTCAACACAAGAGAATGGTGCAAGTCGTCCCTCGGCTGGTTGTTTCCAAAGTCGCTCATGAAGAAACGGAGTTCCTGGATGGTTTTCATCAGGGCAAGGCCATTGGATACCACCCTCGTTTTCAATTCTTTCCCAAGACATCCCAGCATGCATAGGTGAGACAGTTCGCAGCTCTTCCCAAAGATCTTCAGCTGTTGGTTGGCCCCAACTATTATCACCTAAATGTCTAGCTAAGTCAGAGATTATTTCAATCTCCTGACGTGCATCACCCGGTGGTTTAATGGCTGCTCGAGTCCGTTGCACTCGACGTTCACTGTTAGTGACAGTTCCATCGGATTCTGCCCAACCAAGTGCAGCAGGCAGTACAACATCAGCCATTTCAGCTGTACGGGTCATAAATACGTCCTGAACCACCAGAATGTCAAGACCTTCTAATGCCTCGCGTGCATGGTTCACATCGGCATCAGAATCTGCTGGATTTTCACCGATAACATACAAGGCGCGCAGTTCGCCTCGTCCCATTGCATTAAACATGTCAGTGAGATGCCAACCTGGTTCAGGTGGTATTTTAGAATCCCAGGCAGTTTCAAACTTCACTCTTATTTCCTCATCAGCCAAATCCTGAAATCCCGCGAGCTTATTAGGTAGAGCTCCCATATCACCGCCACCTTGAACATTGTTCTGACCCCTCAATGGCACCAATCCAGAGCCCCAACGACCTACGTGGCCAGTCAAAAGAGACAGATTGCAAAGAGCTAGAACATTATCAACTGCCGTGTGATGTTCGGTTATACCCAGAGTCCACATAATCTGAGCTTTTTCAGCACTTGCATAGCCATGAGCTAGATCACGTATTGCTTCGACAGGTACACCAGTTATCTCAGAAGTTCTTTCTAAGGTCCATGATTCAACGTGAGCGGCAAAATTTTCAAAACCCGTAGTCGCATTTGCAATAAATTCTTTATTTTCTAAGCCCGCATCAATTATTTCATGAGCTACGCCGTTGGCGAGAGCAATATCACTGCCGACGTTAATGCCTAACCACACATCAGCAAATTTTGCTGAGTCGGTTCTCCGAGGATCCACAGTCCACATCCGAGCACCGTTTGATAATCCCTTTAAAAGATGATGGAAGAATATAGGGTGAGCGGCCCGAGCATTTGAACCCCAAAGAACAATGGCATCTGTCTCTTCAATCTCTTTATAAGAGGAAGTCCCTCCTCCTGCTCCAAACACTGTCGCCAGACCGACGACGCTAGGAGCGTGTCAAGTTCGATTGCAACTGTCGATGTTGTTTGAACCGATTACTTTTCTTGCAAATTTTTGTGCTGCGTAATTGACTTCATTGGTTGTTTTGGAACAACTAAACATTCCAAAGGCATTAGACCCATGTGAATTAATAACAGATTTAAAACCTTCAGCGGCTTTGTTCAGTGCTTCCTCCCAGGTGCATTCACGAAGCTTTCCATTTTCTTTAATTCTCGGCACAGTAAGACGTTCAGTCATGGTTTCCCCATCTAGATCAAATTAACCTAATGTTAGTATTACTCATTCGAAGAAGAATTGATTATTTTTTGTCTATTTCTCCGTTCAATCATTCGGATAGAAGACCAAAGTTCATCACGTTCTATGTAGCAGCCATAAAGGTGTCTTTCGCCAGTAGAAGAATCAAACGAATCTCTAGCATGCAATACTCGGCGATTATCAAAAATTAGACACTCACCAGGCTCTAATCGAAAACGTAATTTAAAACGGTCATCTTGATTAAGTGTTTCGAACAATTGATATGCCTTATACATGGGCTCTATAAGATCGAAATCAACTTGCAAAGGAACACGTAAGAAGTTACCAACTCTAACTTCTTCGATTTTTCCATCTTTATCTAAATGAATCATTGGAGTTTTCCAACGATAATCAGTAATGGTGCTGCGATTACCAAAGTCCCAAGGAACCGAAGTAAGTAATTCAAAGATTTCAGGTTCTTGTAAGCGAATTTCTTCAGCTACACGAAAACCATCAAGCAAAATAGATTCTCCTCCCGTCACAGAATTTTTTATGCAATGAAGCAGTTGAAGTCCAGGTTGATATTCGCGAGTAGGTAGATCGGTATGCGGAGGAAGCTCAATCGCGGTATAGGCAGCTGTATCCGGTCCAATTTTTGCTTCCACGTCAAAGAAAAGTCCAAAATTAGTTTCTCTAATTACTCCTATTCGTTCTGCGACTTGGACCAGACCATTTTTCGAAGGTTCTACATTTTGTGTGATACAACATCCAGCTTCAATTAGTGAACAGAGCCAGTTTCTTTCTATTTCTGGGTCGGAAATAATTTCGTTCCAATTGAAGCGATCCGGCTCTTTCTTAGTTTTTGCATCCCATGTAAGAGGATCAGGAAAAGTTTTTTTTGATAAATCCAAACAGTGAGCTCGAAGCCAACCGGGATGGAAGTAACTTGTATGCGATTCTCCTGACCATATGATTTCTAAGAAACCTTCTTGAGTTACAGACACTGATGAAATAAGCAGGTCATTTGTAATTGAGACTACGTTGAAGATAGGTTCTCGCGTGTCTGGATGAATGCAACATGGACAGTTATCTCTTAACCAAAGAAAGTGAAATTTGCTTAGATGGCCGTCATCCCATCTAATTTCGACTTTTTTCCCATCGGTAGAAGAATCAATAATGTGATTTTCTATCGGATAGAAATCGAAATCTCCTGTTTCAATCACTTCCTTCATTATTCGTGTCTTTCTTCGAAGTTTCAATATTCAGTTCATTTATTGTTTGGATAATCGCTGTAAGTCCCTTATCACGCTCAATTACCAAGTCGGCTACAGATCTGCCAGCTGCTTCTTCTGAGCAACCATCCACAACTGCATTTCTAAGATGTTCTGTTAATTCTGGAGCCTTTAATCTGGTCCAAGGTGATTGGAGTGAAGGTCCGAAATGGTCAAGCATATGAGCCATACCACCTTCACCTCCGGCTAAATGAAATGTAAGCATCGGCCCCATTAAAGCCCACCTCAGTCCGGGTCCGGCAGTTATGGACAGATCCAATTGTTCCACGGTTGCCTCTCCGTTAGCTACCATATGGAGGGCTTCACGCCACATTGCTTCTTGAAGTCGGTCAGCTATAAAACCGTCAATTTCTTTCTCGAGACGCAACACTGTTTTCCCGGAATTCGAATAAATATCTTCAGCTCTATCCATAGCAGATACCGATGTTTGAGGTCCTGCCACAAGCTCCACGAGTGGCAGAAGATAAACAGGGTTAAATGGATGTCCCACGACAACACGTTCCGGTGCGACCGAACAATTTAAGGCCAGGTCACTGACTAAATAACCTGAGGTTGATGATGCTATTACGCAATCGGTGGAACAAGCTTTATCAATAGTAGAAAGAAGTTCTTGTTTTAATTCAAGTCGTTCGGGAGAGCTTTCTTGAACTAATGAACAGTTTTCAACAGCTTCTTCGATTTTTTTATGGAAGACCACAAGATCTGGAGAGGCTCCATTTGCTAGACCCAGTTTTTCCATTGATGGCCAAGCCTGTTCAACTGTTCTTTTAAATAAATCTTCTGATTTTGAGTCAGGATCCCAAGCATGCACCTTGATTCCTTGACTAGAGAAATGGGAAGCCCAACCGCAACCTATTACACCCATGCCAATACAGGCGATTGATTCACTCATCAGAAATTTTTGAAAATGACAACATTACCATTTTAGGTTCAGTGTTTCTCGAGCTTCTTTTGGTGACTGGATTGAAGCTCCCATTAGTTCGATTATCTTTACAGCTTTTCTAACCAGATCGGCGTTTGTAGCCAGCACACCTTTTTCGAGGTATAAATTGTCTTCAAGTCCAACTCTGACATGACCTCCTAGCATGACTGATTGTGCGACCATCGGTATTTGCATAGCTCCTAAACCAAAAGAAGTAAATTCTGTACCTTCTGGTAGTCGATTAACCATTGCATAAAGGATTCCAATATCCATAGGCGTTCCGTACGGGATGGAGAGACACAGTTGGATCCAGAAAGGAGGATCAAGTAGACCTTCAGAGATCATTGTCTCAGCAAACCAAAGATTTCCGGTATCAAAAATTTCTAGTTCAGGACGGACACCCAGACTCCTAACTTTTTGGGTCATTTCTCTGAGCATCTCTGGAGTTGAGACGTAAACCTCATTAGTGTCACCAAAGTTAAGTGAGCCGCAGTCCAGTGAACAAATATCAGGTCGTATTCTTTCTACATGCTGTAGTCTTTCTTGCGCCCCCACAAGATCTGTTCCTTCTCCAAAATTCATTGGGTCGCTGTCAGGACCGATAACCAAATCTCCACCCATCCCAGCGGTTAAATTTATGATTACTTGACTATCTTTTTTCCTTATTCTGTTAACTACTTCTTCGTAGTAGTCCGGATTTCTTGACCCTTTCCCAGTTTCTGGATCCCTAACATGACAATGGACAATTGCGGCACCTGCTTCTGCAGCTTCTAGCGCAGAATCTGCTATCTGTTCAGGAGTCACTGGTACGTGCTCACTCTTGTCTGCTGTGTCACCTGCACCAGTTATTGCACATGTGATGATTACGTTTCTATTCATTTTCCCCCTCTGCTTTGAGATCTTCAGCTTAAAAACGGAATATGAGCAATTTGATAGAGAATAGCTTTGAAACGCGACCTTTTGTTTGTCAAAGACAGATAAAAAAGTGATTTTATGGGTTTTTTGACAATAGTGTTTATTTAAAGACTGCTATCTATTTGGAGGAAAATCGTGACCGCTCGCGGCAGGACAGTCAAAGTTTTTACCGAAAAAATAGAATCTGGAGAAAGACAGCGGGTTCCAGATGAAGTGATCGTTGAAGAGCCGATCTCTATTCGACTTGATGGAGAACTCATAGGTACCACAATGCGGACTCCGGGAAATGATTTTGAACTTGCAGCAGGGTTTTGTCTTACTGAAGGGCTACTTCATGAGGCAAAGATTAAATCGATTCGATATTGCGGACAGTCAAGTGCATCAGAGGCAGAATTTAATGATGTAACTGTAGACACAAATGGCCTTGGTCCGAAACCGGTTTCGCGACTTGGACCCGCTTCGTCGTCA
Source organism: Acidimicrobiaceae bacterium (assembly GCA_002729765.1). Lineage (GTDB taxonomy): Bacteria > Actinomycetota > Acidimicrobiia > Acidimicrobiales > MedAcidi-G1 > MedAcidi-G1. The sequence goes on along the minus strand of PBYV01000007.1, from coordinate 12,787 downwards.
TGTGGAATTTGTGGAGTCGAAGCTATTGAAAATCTCGTGAACTCTTTAGAACCTTTGATTTCAGAAGCTTTTGACATAGAGACTCTTACTTCTGTCGCTGATAATATCCAAAAAGAACAAGACTTGTTTGGAGCAACTGGCGCCGTGCATGCAGCAATGGCTTTTGACCGATCTGGCAGAAGCATTGCCATTCGTGAAGATATAGGTCGACATAATGCCGTTGACAAGATTGTAGGACACCTGTATTTGGGGGATTCCCTACCAGCAAACGAGATGGGTCTTTGGGTGAGTGGTAGAGCATCTTTTGAGATGGTTCAGAAAGCTTGGGCTGCAGGTTTCGCTTGTTTGATTGCTGTTAGTGGTCCCTCAGCGCTCGCGGTGGAGACCGCTAAGGCAGCAGGATTACAACTAGGTGGTTTCGCTCGTGAGAACCGGATCAATCTTTATTCTTAGAGCTAGATTCAGCTAGTTTCCGTAGACTCTAAGGATGGATTTATCATTGAAACCATCAGAAGGACTAGGAGTACTGCATCTCTTCTGCAAGTATCAAAGTTCAGTAGATTCAGAAAAAGTTAAAAAAACGGTTTCAGAAACTCTCGACAAAGGTCTACAAGTTGTTGTTGCAGTCATGCTGGGTCATAAAGCAGATTTGGCTTTGATGGTCTTAGGAGAAGATCTTTGGGATCTACGTGACTTCCAAAGCTCAATAGATTCTGCTGGCTTAAAAGTAGTAGATAGCTATTTTTCATTAACAGAAATCTCTGAATATGCAGCAGGCGTTCCAGAAGAAATGAAGCAAGCCCGTCTTTACCCAACGCTTCCTCCTGAGAATAAAACAGCTTGGTGCTTTTACCCGATGTCTAAACGGCGTGATCCTGAGGCAAATTGGTACACGCTTCCTTATGAACAGCGATCAGCTCAAATGCATGAGCATGGACGCTCAGGTAGAAATTTTGCCGGCCGTGTTTTGCAGGTAGTGACCGGATCTACTGGTGTTGATGATTACGAGTGGGGAGTGACGTTATTTGCAGAACGCCCTGATGATCTCAAAGAAGTCGTTTACACGATGCGTTTCGATGAAGCCTCAGCTGTTTACGCAGATTTTGGCCCCTTTTACACTGGGATAGTTTCTGATATTGACGATGCTTTGGGTCGTTTGGCGAATGGATGAAGATTTCATTATTGAATGCGGTCTTGACGAAATAACATCTAATCCGGTCTCAGTTGTAGCGTTTGTTCCTGATTTAATGGATCAGTCAAAATTACGTTTGGCGATGCCAGACATCTGTTTCGTTAAAGAAGTCTCTGAACTGATTGATGCAGAAGTTGACCTTGTAGTAATTGACTTGTCTAAATCAGAAGTTTTGGAGATTTTACATAAAATCGATTCTAAAATTTTAGGTTTTGTTTCTCATATAGACAAAGAAATTATTACTGCAGCTGAACAAGCCGGTTGCGAAAAAGTGTTACCAAGATCGAAGTTTTTCCGCGATTTCGACTCTCTTGTTAACGGCGTATTAAAACTGAACTAACTGTGTATTAAAACACGTTTTCTTGCGATTCAGCTGAGAAGTTCGAAGTATTCTTTTTTCAACTTTATGTTTTTTGTTTGAAAAGGAGGTCACAAATGGATTCCGGAGATTACGCATGGATGCTGATATCAACCGCCTTAGTTGTTTTCATGATTCCTGGTTTAGCACTTTTTTATGGAGGTATGACAAGGAGTAAAAACGTTCTGAATATGTTCATGATGAACATGTACTGTGTAGGTATAGTCCCAATCGTCTGGGTACTCCTAGGTTATTCAATCGGAAATACTCCCGATGGGAGTGGCTTCTTTGGGGGAGAATGGATAGGGAGTTTCGATTCCATTGGTTTGAAGGGACTCAATGGTGACTCAGAAAGTCTCATTTTTGTTGCTTTTCTGATGACGTTCGCTGCAATAACACCAGCTTTGATATCTGGAGCAGTCGCTGATCGTTTAAAATTCTCAGCTTGGGTAGTTTTCGTACCGATTTGGTTACTGGTCGTTTACTGTCCTGCGACTTATTGGGTTTACAGCGGTTGGCATGATGGCAACGGAGCACTTGATTTTGCTGGAGGTACAGCTATTCATTTAAATTCTGGAGTAGCGGCTCTAGCCTTCGTATTGGTTTTAGGAAAGAGACGAGGTTGGCCTAAAGAAGCGTCTCCTCCACACAACATGCCAATGGTTTTAATTGGAACAGCAATTCTTTGGTTCGGATGGTTTGGATTCAATGCAGGTTCTGCAGGAGCTGCAAATGGTCAAGCTGTCCAAGCTCTTGTGAATACGTTTGTTGCAGCATCAGCGGGATTGATCGGCTGGCTTATAGTAGAAAAATTGAAAGGCGGACATGCTACTTCTTTGGGTATGGCATCAGGAATCGTCGCCGGGCTCGTGGCTATTACACCTGCTGCAGGATTCGTAGGCGGATTGGCGAGTATAGTATTTGGTCTTGTTGCAGGGGCAGTCTGTTATTTTGCCATTTCGCTGAAAAACCGCTTTGGTTATGATGACAGTCTGGATGTAGTCGGCATACATGGTGCAGGAGGACTAACAGGAGGACTCTTGCTCGGGCTTTTCGCTGATTCGAGTGCAATTCCGGGAGGAGATTTTGATGACGGACTGTTTTTTGGTGGAGGCGTGGAACTGCTCCTCGATCAGATAGTGGCGATGCTGTCAGTGATTGGTTTATCTTTTATTGCCACTTTGGTAATAGTAAAAATCATTGATGCCACAATTGGGCTTAGAGTTGAAAGTGAGATTGAGCAAATTGGTTTGGATCGAGCTTTACATGCAGAATCGGCTTATAACGATTAGAACTTTCAATAAATGAAAGGTCTCTTTATTGATGACCTGCTTTCGGAAGGTTCCACTACAGGCTCAGTTTTTTGCGCAGATCTAACAAAACGGGTAGATCAATTCATAGAAGAGATTTTTGAAACGGCAGGTTCTCCATCTGAGATAGCTGTTTGCGCGATAGGAGGGTATGGAAGAAAAGAACTATGCCCAGGCAGTGATATTGATGTTTTATTGATACATGATCAATCAGTTGATGTTCTACCTATAGCCGAAAAAATTTGGTACCCATTGTGGGATGCAGGATTAAAACTTGGACATCAAGTAGGTACACAAGATGAGATTCTTAATCTTGCAGAATTAAGCCTTGAAATAGCAACGAGTTTACTTTCATCACGAGCTATCGCTGGAGACAAAGAGATTGTTGATGTATTAGCTGAAAAAGCTCAAGAGCAATGGATTGAAAGATTCCATAAATATTTGAAAGAGCTTGGATCGACAGTCGAAGACCGTTACAAGCAATACGGGGAAGTTGCTTTCCTTTTAGAACCTGAATTGAAGCAAGGAAGGGGCGGATTAAGAGATGCGCATATTTTGCAATGGATGGAGATTGCAGAACCAATTTTGATTACCTCTGAATCAAGGGTCCTTCTCGATGCGGTGGAAACACTCTTATCTGTTCGTGTGGAATTACACAGGGTAACTGGAAAACGCTCAGATCGACTTTTGTTAGAGCTCCAGGACGAGGTAGCTGAACAGCTGAAATATAAAAATGCTGACGAATTGATGGGTGCTGTTGCAAATGCAGCAAGAGTAATCACATGGACAGGAGACGGTGCGGCAAGACGCATTGAAAGGATTAGACAGTCAAGACCTATAAGGAAATCTCTAAGTAGGTTACGGAACAGAGGGATTGCTTCAGATCTTGATTTAGATACCGGTCGATTAGGACTGACACAAAAAGCTGATATGACGGATCCATTTTTGCCTTTACGAGCGGCTGTTGCTGCGACAAAATGTGGCGCCTATTTGGAGAGAGCTTCTTTGGAAAAGCTGGCAGAAAGTAAAACAGAAATGCCGCAGATTTGGCCCGAAGAAGCAAGGGAGTTATTAATTGAACTTTTAATGTCCGGTCCTGATGCAGTTCCAATAATTGAAGATTTAGACCAGTACGGATTATTCGCACACCTTATTCCCGAGTGGGAATCTTGCCGTTCAAAACCCCAGCGAAACGCCTATCACAGGTTTACAGTTGATCGTCACCTGTTAGAAACAGTTTCAGTGGCTGCGGGATTAACGACAACTGTAGCTAGACCAGACCTATTAGTTTTAGGCGCTCTGCTCCATGATATTGGTAAAGGTTACCCAGGTGATCATACAGAAGTAGGAGTGGAGCTAGTTGAGAGTATTGCCAAAAGAATGGGCTATGAAAATAATGATGTTGAGTTGTTGGTTGGCATGGTTGAACATCATCTTCTTTTGCCAGATGTAGCTACAAGGCGTGATCTTGATGACGATGGGACAATTAAATCTGTTGCAAGTGCGGTAAAAACTCTTTCTCTTCTTTCTCTTTTAGATGCGCTTACAGAAGCTGATTCTATTGCTACAGGATCCTCCGCTTGGAGCACTTGGAAAGCTGGTCTTGTCAGGGAATTGGTAGCACGTGTACAGCATGTTTTATCTGGTGGTGACATTGATGATGTTGTTGAAGCTGGTTTCCCTAGTCAAAAACAACTTGACGTAATGTTTACTGGGGAGGAAGTTTTCTCGGGTGATCAATTTGAATTAACTGTAATAACCAATGATAGGCCTGGTGTATTTTCAAAAATTGCAGGTGTTCTGGCACTCAATGGACATGACGTGATAGGTGCAGACGCATTTTCAGAAGATGGGAGAGCTCTATCGGTTTTTTCAGTCGCTGAAAAATCGTATGATCTTCCGAAATGGGAAGAGATTTCCCAACAGGTGCAACTTGCATTAGATGGCCGACTGGATCTAGCAGTTCGGCTTGGTGAACGTTCGCGGATTTATATTTCGGCTTCTACTAGTGCAAAACCTTTCGAACCGAAAGTTGAAGTAGATAACTTGACTTCTGACTTTGCGACAGTTCTAGAGGTGAGTTGCCCTGATGGTGTTGGGGTTCTTTATCGTATTACAAGAGCTTTCGCTGAACTTGATCTGAACATTGTTAGGGCTCGAGTTCAAACTCTTGGTTCAGATGTTGTTGACGCATTTTATGTACTTGATGCGAAGGGGAGAAAAATCCAAGACCTCGATCATCTGGAAGAAATTGAATTGGCAGTTTTGCGCTGGTTAACGACTGATTTATAAATTTTCATGTGGTTAGTTATCCTTATTGCCATAACTTGGTTGCATGTATGAAAGACCTTCAGAAGTAGCGATCAAACAGGATCTATTGAGATGGACGATCCTTAAGGGAAAGGGACACCTGGGTGAGTGAAGAAGAGAACCGTTTCGAAGAAGCGGCGATTGAGGCGGAATTCGAGACCGGATACCGCGAAGAAACTCGGGAAGAAGCTCGCCGTGGTGCTGTCACCCGTCTCTTCCGTATCGCTTTGGGATCGTTGATAACAGTTCTTGGCGTCATTTTGGTGCCGTTACCTGGGCCCGGTCTGTTGGTTGTCGCTATCGGTCTAGGTGTTCTCAGCAGAGACGTCGCCTGGGCCGACCGCCTTCTTCAAATAGTACGGCGACGGTTGCCAAGTGACAGCGACGGTCGGTTGCAGAGGTCCGGAATCGCTACCATGACTGTTCTGGCATTAGCAGGGATCGCGTTTTCAGTTTGGGTGTTGTTCCTGAGCTGATTTATAGATTTTTATGTGACGAATCGTTTTTATTGCCCTACCTTGGTTGTATGTCTGAAACACCTTCAGAAGCAGCGACCAAACAAGATCTATTGAGATGGGCGGAAACCATTGCAGGTATCGCCCGAACAGGACTTGGATTCACCGAAGTTTTATATGAGCGTGAAAGGTATGAGGAGATTCTAAAAGTAGCTGCAGATATTAAGCAGCATGCTGAAGGCAACGGTTTAACTTCTGATGAATTATATGAAAGTTGGCTTGATTCAGTAATTGAAGGAACACCAGGTTATGCGACACCAAAAGTGACTGTTGGTGCTGTTGTTGGAAATGAGGATGGGGAGATTCTGCTTATTCAAAGAGCGGATTCAGGAAGATGGCTTTATCCAACTGGCTGGGCTGATATTGGCTATTCAGCGTCGGAAGTGGTGGTTAAGGAGGTAGCAGAAGAGACTGGTATCGAATGTGAAGTCATTAAACCTATTGCGATCCTTGACGGTATGAGATTGGGTTTCACCGGAATACCTCTTTATTCGCTTGTTTTTCTCTGTCGAAAGATCGGGGGAGTTTTAAAACCTCATCCTTTAGAGTGTCATGATGTTGGGTTTTTCAGTGAAGATTCGTTACCTGAAGGAACAGTTTCACCACAACGCTGGGCTTCGCATGCATTTGCAGCCATCAGAGGTGAAAATGTAGAAGTAATGTTCGATGAGCCTCGTGACCCAGTTTGGTTAGACGAGAATGATAAAAAATCGCTTTCAGAGGTTTTCCCCGACTTCTAAAAGTTTTATGTTTGTCCAGTCTGATTTCTAAGAAAGTCTTCAACTTCGCTAACCAACAATTCGGGATTACCCTCCTGTTCGTCAACTTCTGATTTATTATCGAAATCTTCTTCAAGCTGATTAACATATTCAGTCGTATCCATGTCTTCTGCAATTAGTTCATTTATTTGTCTTTCGTAGGCTGCGGAAGCTATTTCCAAATCGGTACAGGTAATTCCTATTTGAAGCACCTCTGCCAATCTTTCAACTAATGCAAGAGCTGCTTTAGGAGAGGTTGCCCCTGAAACATAAGAAGGGACACCAGCCCATAACGACATACTAGGTATTCCTTTTTCACGTAGAACACTGTTTATAACTCCTACTATTCCTGTCGGCCCTTCATATGTAGAAGGTGGAAGATTTAGTCTCTGTGCTAGATCAGAATCATCCGAGGATCCAAAAACTTTTACAGGTCTACTATGGGGTATGTCAGTTAGAAGTGAACCTAGAGTCACCACCATGTGGCTCTCGGTTATTGAAGCAATTTCTATTATTTGATCTGTGAATGTTCGCCAGCGAAGTTGTGGTTCATGCCCGCCAATAATTACTAGGTCATGTTCAGAGTCAAACATTTTAGCTACATATATTTCTGTCGCTGGCCAGATTATTTCGCGTTGCTCATCAGGAATTTCAATTACAGGACGAGAAATAGTGAAGTCAAAAAATTCTTCCGATTCAATAGTTCCGATTTTTACTGCACTGAAACGGTCTTGGAAGTATTTCACCGCACTTGTGGCGGCTTCACCTGCATCATTCCAACCTTCAAAAGCAGCTATTAATACAGGACTATTGAGATCTTCCAGAAGTTCCTCATTTTTCCATTGGATAAATTTTGAAGCCATTGAAACGGAGGCTATCGGATATGAGCTCGCGCGCGACCTAACATTTGTAATCTAAGCTTGTATCAGATGACTGAAAAAAATATTGAAATTCAAGAAATAGCAAAAGTTGACGCGGAGCTCATTGCGGCAATGAACCGTTTGATCCCGCAGTTGTCAAACTCTAATCCACCCCCAGATCGTTCAGCTTTGGAAGAGATAGTGGCTTCTGACTCCTCAATCCTTATTGCCGCTTTTATTGATGGGGTAATAGTCGGCTCATTAACTTTGATTACTTTTAGCATCCCAACTGGTAAAAGAGCCTGGATTGAAGATGTTGTCGTTGATGAAAACTATCGAAATACAGGTATCGGAGAAGCTTTAAATCAAGAGGCAATAAACATTGCTAGACGACTTGGAGCTAAAACTGTGGATTTAACTTCACGGCCGTCGCGTGAAGCTGCAAATCGTCTTTACAGTCGTTTAGGTTTCGTTCAACGAAAAACAAATATTTACAGGTTTGAAATATAGATCAAATCCGAAAGATTTTTCAATGAGCTGATTTGGGAAGCTCCACACCAGTGGGTGTAGTTTTTGTGAAAGGAATTATTAAGGGGTCTTGTAATGACACATCAAGTAAAAGGGGTTGTTGCTAAAAGTAAAGGAGAGCCTGTTTCAATCGAAACGATTGAAATTCCCAATCCTGGCCCAGGAGAGGTTCTCATTGATGTGAAAGCATGTGGAGTCTGCCACACGGATTTACATTACAGGGAAGGAGCTATCAATGACGAGTTTCCATTTCTGCTGGGTCATGAAGCTGCCGGCCTCGTAGAAGAAGTTGGTGAAGGTGTCACTGACTTAATTCCAGGCGATTTTGTAATCCTCAACTGGCGAGCAGTATGTGGACATTGCAGATCTTGCCGAAGAGGGCGACCATGGAATTGTTTTTCAACTCATAACGCAACGCAAAAAATGAAACTCGATGGCAAGGAACTTTCTCCAGCTTTGGGCATCGGAGCGTTTGCTGAGAAAACTCTTGTTGCAGCAGGACAAGCTACAAAAGTAAACCCTGAAGCCAAACCCGAAGTTGCAGGACTTATAGGTTGTGGGGTTATGGCAGGCTTAGGAGCCGCAATGAATACTGGGCAAGTTAGCCGAGGAGATTCAGTTGCAGTTTTTGGTTGCGGAGGTGTAGGTGATGCTGCAATTGAAGGTTCGCGCTTAGCAGGAGCCCATACCATAATCGCTGTTGATATAGATTCGACAAAACTTGAATGGGCCAAAGAATTTGGAGCTACTCACACTATTGATTCATCAAAAGTTGATCCAGTGGAAGCTATCAGAGAAATAACAGATGGTAATGGAGTTGATGTAGCGATAGAAGCTATAGGTCTCCCAATTACTTATGAACAAGCTTTTTATTCTCGTGACCTTGCAGGAACAGTTGTACTAGTTGGGGTTCCAAATCCTGAAATGAAAATCGAACTTCCTATGATTGAAATTTTCGGCAGAGGCGGAACCTTGAAATCTTCCTGGTATGGAGACTGCTTGCCTTCACGTGATTTTCCCATGCTTATCGATCTTTATCTACAGGGTCGTCTTGAGCTTGACCGTTTTGTTTCAGAAACAATTGAGTTAGATGAAGTAGAAGAAGCCTTTCACAAAATGGAACGTGGAGAGGTTCTTCGTTCCGTGGTCATACTGTAGTAATCAAATCAAGTGCGTTGGTTAATAGTCGGTCATGGAAAAATAACTGCGAATTTCATAGAAGCCGCACGTGGAACAGGTCATGAGATTGTCGCTGTTGCAGGACGAAATTCTGAAAGAGCTTCAATATTTGCGAATAAAAACGGAATAGAGAACTCAGGAGAAGATTTACTTCTTCTTTCAGAAGGAGTGGACGCTGCTTATATAGCAACACCCCACACCGGACACTGCGATGGAGCCACAACTCTTTTAGAAAAAGGAGTGCCTGTTCTCTGTGAGAAACCTTTGGCTGTGAATCATAGACAAGCCGAAAAGATGGTTAACGCAGCAAAAGAAAGCAACACTTTCCTGATGGAAGCAATGTGGACCAGACATTTGCCGATTTATGAAGAAGTCATCGATTGGATTAAAAAAGGTCTGATCGGCGAACCAAAACTTGTTGACGCTTCCCTAGGTTTCAATTCGCCCTACGATCCTGAATCGCGTTTATGGAACCCCAAACTTGCAGGAGGAAGCCTATTAGACGTTGGCATTTATCCTTTAACACTTGCAGATTTGATATATGAAACTACGCCAGAGAAAATTTCCTCATTAGCTGAACTTTCGCCAGACGGTGTAGATGCGCATATTGCTATTACATTGCAATTCCAAAATTCAGCTCTAGCGACACTTGGTTCAGCCATTAATCTTTCCTTACCCAACGGAGCAACCATTCTTGGAGAATCGGGATCGATCGAAATACCTTCTTTTTGGTGCGCTCAGAAAGCTTTTACCACAAAAGGCTCGGAGAAAAGAGAGATCTTTAGACCGCATGAGATAAATGGATTCGAATATCAAATCCGTGAAGTGGATAGATGCTTATCAGAAGGGTTAACACAGAGTCCAAAAGTTTCATGGAAGTGCTCTCTTTCAATGATTCAATTAATGGACAGTATCCGGTCTGAAATTGGTGTTAGCTATCCGGCAGACGATGAGGAGCATGATGGAATATAGAGAAATTCCAGGAATTCGAATTCCCATGTCTCAAATCATTCAAGGTGCCACAACTCTTTTCGGAGATGAAACTGTTTCGCATTGGGAAAATTTGCTTGATGATGTAATGGATGTAGGCATAAATGCTTTCGACACAGGACTTGTGTATGCGGATCAGGACGGTAATTGTGATGAACGGTTAGGAAGATGGATTAATGAGAGAAATGTCCGCGACAAGGTCATTGTTATTGGTAAAGGTTGCCACCCAGGACCCCCTAATTGGGAAGAGTCTCGCGTCCTACCAGAATGTGTCGGAGAAGATATAGAAAAAACATTGGATCGTATGAGAACCGACCGTTTAGATCTCTGGCTCTTTCACCGCGACAATGAAGAAGTGCCACTTGATGAACTCGTAGACGCAGCAGACAAACAAGTTGCTGCCGGTTTAATAGAAGCATGGGGAGTGTCCAACTGGAGCATCAAACGACTATCAAATGCTTTAGAAGCATCAAAGAAAAATTCTTGGGTTAAACCTGAAGTTTTCAGCCCACACTTGTCTTTAGTTACCCAAGAACAACCTCCATGGGAAGCAGTAACGACCATTGCAGGAGACAGAGCACAAGACGACAGGGAATGGTTAAAAGAGAACCAGATTCCAGTTTTGGCATGGTCAACTTTGGCCGGTGGCTATTTGACCTCTTCAGTAGACCTTGGAACTATGCAGACGCCAAACACTCGAGTGCAGGCCGAGACAGCTCGGTGTTACCATTCTGATACGAACTGGTTGAGACGTAAACGCGCAATTGGATTAGCCGCAAAGAAAGACTGCACGCTTGAACAGGTAGCAGTTTCTTGGGTTCTGAATGCAGATTTTCCAACACACGCACTGTGTGCTTCACGTAGTAAAACGGAAGCTTTCCATAACGTCGCTTCCGCTGAAATAAAACTTTCTAAAAGTGAAAGAGTTTGGTTGGAAAGCGGTGAGATCATTGAATGAAAAAGAAGTTCGAGAACGGAACATAGAAGTTTTAAAAACTGCAATTTCCTCGATTGGAACCGGAAACAGTGAAATATTTTCAAGTCTTTACACAGAGGACTGGGTTCTTGAACTTCCATATAGCGAACCACCCAAAGTCCTAACAGGAATAAATGAAATACTGGCCTATCTGAAACCGCAAATGGGCAAACTTGAATTTACTCTCACACTCACAGAAATCTTTGAGTGTCTCGATCCGAATTTACTAATAGCAGAATATTTCAGCGAAGGTAGATCCACCATTACCAACAAGCCATATCAAAATACCTACATAGGTTTGTGGAAGTTTCGCGAAGGTAAAATTTGTGGAGTGAAAGAATATTTGAATCCATTAATCGCTACTGAAGCTAACACTCCGTCTGGAGAATGAAAATGGAAAACAAATTAGAAAGATTAAGAAATGGCGACATTTTTGAAGATCTAATTCTTGCTTGGAAAAGATTAGGTCGACTCGTCTACAACGACAAAGCAACTGATCCTGAATCATTGGAAAGAGCCACAGGATTGCTGTACATGACCCGTTACCTGACAGCAGGTGCCACATTAGCAATGGAGCTAAATGACCCTGAATACCCATATTTTGATCGCTGGGCAGATCGGTCATACTCCTGGGGGATTGACTCTCCGGACGGCCTGTATTCGTTTGCATGCATTAAAGGTGATTCGACCTATCGTATTTTCGGGAATCGAGGCACTGCACACCAATTCGACATTGAGATCCATTCTCCACATTTCGCAAATGCCCCAAATTATGTTAGAACCGGGAACTTAGGATTTGTTGACATGCAGACTGAACCAGATGGAAGCGTGGAAATAATTCTCAGTCCGGAACCACCTCCTGATGACAATAAACATAATTGGATACAACTTGCCCCAGATGCCGAATCAGTTTGCGTAAGGCAGTTTTTTTATGACTGGGAAAATGAGCAAAAAGCAGAACTGTCAATTGAAAAAATAAACGCCCAATACCCACCTCCGCCTGAAAAACCTGAAGTCATAGTTGATAAGGCTGAGCTTTTAATCAAATGGCTTGATGAAGCTGGGACATTTTGGGATGAAGTTATTCGCACATTCATGAAAGAACCAAATACCGTCACATTTTTAAATCCGAAAGAAAGTGACTGGGGTGGTCATGGAGGTCTCTCATACGGAATGGGTTCGATAGAAATCGGTCAAAATGAAGCAGCACTCCTAGAGGTAACACCACCAGATTGCCATTTTTGGGGTTTTCAACTTGGAAGTATCTACTGGGAGTCAATGGACTGGTGGAGAAGACAGTCCTCATTGAATGGTTTTCAGGCAAAATGTGATTCTGATGGTGTTTTCCGTTGCATAATTTCAGCTAGAGATCCAGGTGTTCATAATTGGCTTGACACTGCGGGCTTTTCACAGTTGACAATTATGGGTCGCTGGTTGCATGCCAGAGATTTTCCTCAGCCGACAATCAAAGTTTTACCTTTTGAGGAAATCGACAGGCATCTACCAGAAAATACTGAAAGAGTCAGCTTGAATGAAAGAAGTGAGATTATTAGAAGTCGGAATCTGGCTGTCCAGAAGATTTTAGGGCTTTGATTCCGCCTTGTGGTAGGCCTATACCACCAAGCTAAAGTTCGCCAAGGGGGTAATTGTGAAAAGTTCATTATTCACAGCTTGTTGCACGTTGATGTTGCTTTTTTCTGCTTGTGGCGGAGAAGAGGAAGAAACTAAGTTTGTGTCTGCTGTTCCGACTACGACTGTTGCTCCGACTACGACTGTTGCTCCGACTACGACTGTTGCTCCGACTACGACTG
>PBYV01000006.1 GCA_002729765.1 Acidimicrobiaceae bacterium | reverse complement strand
CCTTCTGGATAACCAGACTGATTGACTAATGCTGCAACCACATCAGGATTACTCTGGTAAGCACCATCAAGATAAGTATTGATACTTCTTATATAAGCCCTTGCAAAAGCAAGACCGACATCTCGATCGCGTTTAGAATCTCGCAGGCATGGCCCCACATAAATTCCACCCAATGCTTCACCAGGAGTTTGAGTAGCAACTAATACAAGGTCAGGATTACTGGCTGCAGCAACCCAGTGCGGGTCAAGTAACCATGCTGCCTGAACTGCATTATTTTCTAAAGCTAGAACCATGTCAGATGATCCGATCTTCTCGACAGTCATATCTAGAAGACTCACGCCTGAAGGTCTTAAAGCAGCACCTATTGGATAAGAAATCACACTGCCAAGCCCAACTGCGGATGCAATCTTTTGTCCCTTAAGGTCTCCGATGTTCGGGTTATCCGGATCAGAAAACGCATCTCTTCTTGCCCATAGCCCTGTTTGATCGACTGAAAGATCGCCGGCATCTGGTGGGTAGTAGTTCCCGAGGATCATTTTTATATCAACATCATTATTAATAGCGTTATGTAAAGCAGCCTCAGTACCAGCCACACCAAAATCTAAATCACAACTATCCAACTGGGCTATTGAATCGCTGAAACCTAGTTCAACAAATTCGATTTCAAGATTTTCTGCAGCAAACTCTCCGAATTCAATCCCAGTCAGAATTGGAGAAACAAACTCTGCTTTCCATTTTGTAACTACCGATACCTTTGTTTTCTCAGCCAGAGGTTGTGGTTTAGGGTATCCCGGTTCACAACGTGCAACATCACGACCCGGGCTGCGATCTCCTATGGGAGTTACTGCAGAATCTTTGCAACCCTCTGTCCCTTGGCTACTTGAAGAAGACGATCCTGATGAACTTGAATCAGAGTCGCTACCGCAGGCAGTTGATAAAACTGCAAATGCAACTAACACGATTGAAATAAGACGTAAAAATTTCACATATTCTCCTTTTCTTTGATTAGGAAAGAAGAGGTCAGAATTTCTGCAAAGAAACTTCCTATGTGTTTTCTTAAGTTTGGAAAAACCCAAACCTGTCTCAACTATATTTTTCTCAAATCAAAAAGCAAATCAAGAAGTCGAAAATATATCCTTATTCATGCCAATCTAAAGCGGTTCTCATAGTTGTTTCAAAATCTTCGAAGCTCATCGAGGTTTTTGTAGCATCAATTAACTCAGCATCTTGACCTACCAGTGTTCTAAATGGCATGGTTGGATCAGTGACCGCTCTAACAATTGCATCAGCTACATCTTGAGGATCAGGTGGTCCAGCACCTTCATCGTTCCCGCTATCGCTAATGTCGTCGAGTCTTAGTAAAGCTTCACGAAAAGCCATAGCACGCTCTTGATGTTGTGATCCTTCCCATGAATCTGGTCTAACAATATTCTCAAAAAAACCTGTTGAAAATCTACCGGGTTCTATTACATGCACTCGAATACCCAAATGTGAAACTTCAAAATGCAAGGATTCACTAAGAGCTTCAAGCGCGTGTTTAGAGGCTGCATAAGAACCGCTATAGGGGGGTGCAGAACGACCTGCGATACTACTGACATTCACTATCACTCCACTACCTCTTTGACTCCACACTGGTAAAACAGTTCTAATTAGTCTTAATGGTCCCAACAGGTTCGTATCAAGCTGCTTCCACATCAACTCATCTTCTAATTGTTCAACTGCTGACTGAACTTCGAACCCTGCATTGTTTACAATCGCCTCTATTTCATTGGCATCTGACAAACAGTCTGCAACCATGTCTGGATCGCATACATCTAACTGACGAATCTCTATAGGAAGTTCTTCTTCTTTCGCGACTCTTCTGACATCATCACCTTTATTTGGATCTCGCATGGTGGCTATAACTTTTTTCCCTGTTCTAGCCAGCGAAATAGCTGCTAATTTTCCGAAACCAGTGTTACTTCCTGTGATTAAGACACTCATAACTAAACTCTATGCCGTATCGTTAAATACCAATACCCTGTTCCGTTTTGGAATCACTTATTTTCTCTAGATTTTTTCTGTTCATACAAATCCTTACATCTAGGGCAAAGAGGGAAACGATCTGGGTTTCTATCCGGAACCCAAACCTTTCCGCATAAAGCAACTATTGGTTTTCCGGTGACGGCTGACTCTACTATGTCTGCCTTTCTTGCATAGTGAGAGAAGCGGTCATGGTCGCCTTCATCTAATAATATTTCGCTTTCAACCTCTTGAGTGGCCTCCGTGGACTCCATCATGACAAATAATTACTTTCCTTACCGACCATCTTTGTTGACCTCAGCATGCTGGCGTATCCATGTGTGCATTGCAATACCTGATGCAACGCCTGCGTTAATAGACCTNGTTGAACCATATTGAGAAATAGAACAAACCATAGAACATGCATTTTGCGCNTTTANGGAAAGNCCCGGACCTTCTTGGCCAAATACCAAAACACATTCTTTTGGTAATGATATTGTCTCCAANGGTGTTGANCCTGGGAGGTTATCTACTCCTATCAGTGGTATTTCATTAGAGTTCGCCCAGATAAGCATGTCCTCAATTTCTGGATGATAAGTAACATGCTGATATCTGTCAGTAACCATTGCGCCTCGCCTATTCCAACGGCGTCGTCCAACAATGTGAACTCCTGCCGCTAAGAAAGCATTGGCATTTCTGACTACAGTGCCGATATTTAAGTCATGATCCCAGTTTTCAATAGCGACATGAAAAGAGTGCCGATGCTTATCCAAGTCCTTACTTATCGCCTCAACACTCCAATAGCGATACCTGTCAATAACGTTTCGCTTATCTCCTTCAGCTAGAAGGTCCGGGTCCAACCGGTCGTCTTCTGGCCAGGGTTCGGAATGAGGTCCGACACCTATGGTGAAATCTGATTTCTCTCCGGACATCTTTCAGGTATCTGAGTCGACTTTCTCATCTTCACTTGCTACTTCGAGTCCATTGCCGTAAAAAAGATGCAAATCTGAAATTGTTTCAATTAACTCTTCTGTTGAAAGTTCTGAACCATCTGACTTCACAGTAATCATGTTGGAATTTAGATGAATCCCAACAACTCCCCTTATAGAAAATAATCTTCTTGCTAACTCATCTGATGGCGTGTCACCAATTATTTCATCATCAGCTCGAAATCTTTCATGATCCATTCCTGTTAAACATCTATTGACTTCGAAACGGTAAATCCCCAGTTTAGAGGAACGTGTAAAAACTACATTTATCGGCTGACCCATACTGACGAAGGTTACCTAGGTTGAACGTAGAGTACATTTTTTTGAACTAAAAATGCTAAATATTAGACACTATGGTTTTCAGTCGATTAACTATCAATGCAAGCAAAATAAAAACGGCTGCTATACAAGCATGAACTATTTTAAAACCTGCTTCATGATCAGAAATAAGTATTCCGACAGATCGAACAATCCAGAAAGTTGCTGTCCAAATACAAAATGCGGGGACTAAAAGAAAATTTAATATGTTCCTGTCCCTCCAATCACCGACAAGAACTTTTACAACTGCCATAGCTGCTAGAAGAAAAGTAGCTGCTACCAATAAACTCCAGATCCTTTCCCCGTTTGAAATTTCATTGTCATTAAGGAGGTTATAGATCCTGATTATCCAAACTAAAAGGGTTGAAGCAACCAAAACCCAAAGAAAAGAGACCAAGCGATTCATAGCAAAAAGGTAACCAATGTCTTACCAATCAACTACTTAGAGTTCAAAAATATTCCTTTGAGTTTCAATTTTTTCGATGGAAGGGGCACCTATAGGGGGAATATTTTTCATAAACGCCCAAGTTCTTCGATGAAAAAAAGTTGCTCCTTTGTTCTCGAGAGCCAACCGGTGATTGGGACTCGGATACCCTTTATTTTTAGGAAATTCATAACCTGGGTACAACTTGTCTGCTTCTTTCATTATTCGATCACGAGTAACTTTTGCCATTATCGAAGCAGCAGCAATTGAAAGACTGAATTGATCCCCTCGAATAATAGTCTCCGAAGTGCCATCATCAACAAAATCCCATGATCCATCAAGTAAAAGTCGATCTGGTCTTTTAACTAGTCCGTCGATAGCCCGTCTTGCCGCTATTCTTTGAGCCATTGACATACCTAGTTCGTCACATTCTTCATTGCTGGCGTGACCCAATGACCAATCTTCTGACCATTGATCTATGCGGTCAAATATTTTCTCACGTTCCTCTTCTTTGAGCATCTTGGAGTCCCTAACTCCATTGATTCGACGATTGCGATTGGGTACCAATGCGACAATTGTGAGCGGTCCTGCCCATGCTCCTTTACCAACTTCATCTAAACCTGCAACTGTTTCATATCCAGCATTCCAATAAGAACGTTCTATATCTAAATTAGGTGACTTTCCTTTAAGAGCTTTTCGCATAATTTTCCATAATTTAACTATTCATAAACTGTTAGATACCTTACGAGATTAATAGGGGTAGAACTTTCATAGACTTCAACGGATGAATGAAATGATTGCTGTCTTAATTCCTATCAAATCTTTCAATGAAGCAAAGGAGAGGCTCTCAGAAGCTCTCGATAAATCTGAACGTTCAATTCTTATGCAAAAAATGGCAGAAACGGTAATCAATTCATCTGGCTCTTTGTCTATCTGGGTGGTCTGCGACGATGATGAGGTTGCTTCATGGGCTGAATCAAAAAATGTTTCAGTGATAAAAGTTGAAAAACCAGGTCTTAATAATGCAGTAGAAAAAGGTGTTGACACTCTTGAAGAAGCTGGGTTCTCTAAAGTGATAATTGCCCACGCCGATCTACCTAATGCGGATGATCTGCAAAAGTGTGCAAACTTCGAAGGGGTTACTATCGTTCAGGATCATAAAGGCGATGGGACACCTGTTTTAGTTATACCTACGGGCAAAGGTTTCCGTTTTTCTTATGGCCCCGATTCATTTGCTGCTCATATCTTGGAGGCGCAACGACTTGGGCTTCCGTATCGTCAATTATTTGATCCAAAACTTAGTTTTGATGTGGACGAACCAGAAGATTTAAAATTTATTGACGACTAATCGACTATTTTCGAGTTAAGTAGATTTTTTATAAGCTCTTTGAGCTCGAGCGGTTTGTCTCCTTGGATGCTATGCCCTGCTCCTTCTACTTTTTCAACAACCATGTCATGCTGGAAACTTTTCATCTTTTCAACGTCTTCATCTCCTACGACGCTCCAAGCTCCACCTAGCCATAGATGTATTGGAACCTTAATTTCAGAAACCTTGTCCCATAATTCAGAAAAATCAATTGGTTCCGAAGCGTTTTCTTCATTCTGATCTTTCCATGCTCTACCTACGTCATATCTCCACGACCACTTTCCGTCTTCTATCTCGTGGGAATTGTGGAGAACTCCACGCCTCAAGGAGGCTTCTGATCTAGTTGGATTGTGTTCAATAGTTCGCTTCAAGATTTCTTCAAAACTTTCAAAAACTTCAGGTCCTGAAACGAAATTTATAATCGGTTCGGCTTTCGTTCGATCTGTACCAGGTGTTACGTCAACTATTCCCAACCTTTTCACCAGTTGTGCATGGTCTGACGCTATGCAAAAAGCAGTTAACCCACCTAGTGACATTCCTACGACTGCTTCAGCTTCAGGAGCCCAATGTTGTATTGCTTCAGCTACTTGGTCTGCAAGAACAAAAGGTGTGTAGTCACATTTGGGCCTCCAGTCTGAATGACCATGGCCAGGGAGATCCAATGCTAATAGTGGCATGTCAAGTGCTAAAGCAACTGTGTCCCAAGTATGTGCGTTTTGTGCTCCACCATGTATAAGAACTAGTTGAGGGGGCTCTTCACCCCAGAGAATTCCACTAATCGAAAAACCTTCAGAACTAGTAAAAAATTTCCTCTCAACTTTTGGTATTCCTTTCCATGAAATTCCTGCCTCGTCGGCATTTTCTTTCAACATTGAAAATTCTTTGTACTCAACCAATTGTGAAACCCCTCTAACGCTTTACATATTTCTAACACTCTGAAATTACTTTGCAAGATTTCATAATGAGACAAACACGAGTATTTGAAATACGATTTATTTGTGACTCTTGATGCCAGACCTGAGATAAATCTTTTAGATGGAGAATTTTATGTTAACTCTCCATATGAGACTTTTGCTTGGATGAGGGATAATGAGCCTATTTTTTGGGATGCGACAAATAAATTATGGGGAATATCTCGTTACGACGACATCGTCGCTATAGAGCGCGATAAGAAAAGGTTTATTTCTTCAGATACGAAAAAGGGTGGCTACCGACCTAACATTCCAGCAGATCCATCAATCATAGGACTTGACGACCCTCACCATGTTGTACGACGCAATTTAGTGTCACGTCGTTTTACCCCAAATGCAGTACTGACCTGGGAAGAACATATCCGAGAGACTGTCATAGGGTTATTGGAAGATGTTGCCGTAAACGGAAGAGTTGAGGTTATTTCTCAATTGGCATCCCCACTTCCAGCTCAGATGATTGGTCTTTTTCTTGGTTTCCCAGATGAGATGTGGCCCAAACTCGCAGAATGGTCTGAAAAGTCAATTGCCTTGGGGGGCGGTCCTGAATATATGAATGATGAAGGCATTAATGCAGTTTTTGAGTTTGCTGGTGCCTGTAGTCATCTTTATGAGAGTAAAAAGGAATGCCCCGCCGATGATGTGATGTCTAAATGGGTTGAGACAGAAGAGGAAGGCTTAGGCGACTATCCATTTGGTTTAGACCAGATAATTTCTGACTGCCTATTAATGCTTGACGGAGGCGCAGAAACGACTCGTACAGTCATTGCAAGAATTTTGGTAGAGCTCGCTGCGAATGAAACTGTTTGGAATGACCTGCGACGATTAGAGGACATTTCATTAGCTGTTGAAGAATTTATACGTTTTGTCACCCCTGTTCATAACATGTGCAGAGTGGCTACTGAAAACGTCAAAATTAATGACGTGACCATTAAAGAAGGTGATCAAGTCGTACTGATGTATTCATCTGCTAATAGAGACTCAGATCATTTCGATGATCCTGAGATTCTGAAAGTAGATAGAACACCTAACCATCATCTGTCTTTTGGTCATGGAACCCATTTTTGTCTGGGAGCATCCCTAGCAAGACTGGAACTAAAGATTTTCTTCGAAGAATTTTTGAAACGATTCAAAGGCCTGTCACTTGACGAAGATAACCCTCCAGTCGAAATGCCAAATTCTTTCGTTTATGGTCTCCGTGAAGCTCACATCATCCTCGAAAAAACTTGAGATTTATATATCGTTCTTTTCTTCTGCTTCTAGGAGGTCAGCAAGTCCTTTAAAGCCATCAGCTTTTCTTAAAGACCGATCTATATATAAAAGAGCAATAAGACTCGCAACAAACCCTGCTGGAAAACCGACTAAATTTCTAATCACCACATAACCGTCTACGGATGTATGTCTGTATAGCCAGACATCCCAAATGGATGTGAGAATTTGATAAAGGCCTAATACGACTGTCATTTGTGCCATCACTCTTGAAAATATCTTGTGCTTAATAGTCTCTGCCTTAAATGGCATAACAGTCGGTAGAACTTGACTTAAAAAAGAGCGTTTGAAGATTACAGTTGCTATAAGCCCGAAACCAATTGCGGCCTTTGTGGCTATTCCTATACCGAAATAAACGTCTTCTGAATCAGTAATTATTCCAATCAGACCCCTCACTAACAAATAAGCGATTAGTAAAGGCAGAAACTTTCCTACCGCTTCTCCTCTACGGCTGCGTCTCACAGTCGCCTGAAGTCCCCAAACAGTGGCGCCACCTACAGCCCAACCGAGGCCGGCGAATCTATTAAGCAACAAAAAGATAGCTATCGGAGCGACGGAGTCTATTAATCGTCGGTAACCCGCTTCATCTCCTGTGATATTTGTGCTCAAATTTTTAATCCTTCTCTTTTTTTCTAATTTGAATCATCGAAGCCTCAAACAAATAACAGTCTATTGAACCTTTTTTGGCAGCCAAGTCCATCCCAAAGCAGACCAAGTGTAAGAAGCTTTGTAGTTGTGATCATTAGGGAATAATGGCAGAGCGTTAGACTCATCAATAATTCTGATGTTCTCAGGTAATGGCTTTGACTCAAGTGCTGAAAAAATCTCATCTGTATTTCTGTATGTTTGCAACTGTTGAAGTGTTGCAAGCGTAGGACTTATCATAGTGAGTTCTCCTGCCTCCCATTTCTGAAGCGCGTCTGATGGGGTGATCCAGAAAACTTCGACAGCCTCCTTACCATCAACTCGAGGAGTGATTGGACTGCGCGACTGGGCTGCAAAAAAATACGTGTCATACCGCCTCGGTCCTCCCTTAGGAGTAATCCATCTGCTTATAGGTTTAACTCCAGACAGGTTTAAAGAAAGTTGCCTTTGTGCAACGATTTGTGAAAAATTTACTGTCCCGTTTTCTAAAGACTTTCGATCTTCAAGCAGTTCGTCCTCATGACTCCCAACAACTACGCCGACCTCTTCAATAGTTTCTCTAATTGCCGCAATCCAATAAGACCTTGCCTCTTCAGTTCGCAATTGTTCATCTGCCTCTTTGTTCGTCAAACCTGAAATGAGGGAATCCCACGTAGAACTTCGGTCGTCCTGTTCAATCGCTCCGCCAGGAAAAATCGTATGACTTGCTACGAAACCAGAAGCATCATTTCTTAAAAGCATTAAAACCTGAAGGTCTGGTCGGTCGTCTAAAAGAATCATGGTCGCAGCGGGAATTATCGGAATGCCATCAGTTTCTAAGTCATTTCTCGCAATCCATGGATCCAAATTATTCACATGTTTGACACTACTTGCAGTTAATCAAAGAAACTTAAAGCTAATAGATGCGTTTTGAGACTTTTAAGGCATATGGTTTTTGAATGCAAGATCCTACGACCGATAAACAGCGAACTCTTAATCGCATTACATTCGCGGATCTGTTAGCTGGAGTAAGTGTCGCTCTCCTGCTTATCCCTCAGTCAATGGCCTATGCAGAACTCGCAGGTCTGCCACCACAGATTGGTCTTTTCGCTTCGGCTTTGCCTCCTATTTTTGCTGCTTTTGTAGCCTCATCCCCTTACTTGCAAACAGGCCCTGTAGCACTTACAAGCCTGCTGACTTTAGGAGCTTTAAACGGGTTAGCAGATTCGGGTACAGCACACTATGTAGAACTGGCGGCATTGCTAGCTTTAATAGTTGGAATTTCAAGACTCTTATTCGGAATCCTTAAAATGGGTAAAGTCGTTTACCTCATGAACGCTCCTGTAGTTACAGGTTTCACATCGGCAGCCGCAATACTAATCATTGCTTCTCAAATCCCTAAAACAATAGGAAATGAGATCGATGCAAATGGCACATTAAATCGTGCTTATAAGTCTTTAACTGATTTTGAAAATTGGGAAATTGAATCTTTGTTGCTTTCCGGAATAACTATTCTTCTGGTAATTTCAAGAAAACATATACACAAACTTTTTCCCAGTGCACTTTTTGTACTTGTGGGCGGATCTATATACAGCCATTTGACGGATTACAAGGGCCCTGTTGTGGGAGAAATACCAACAGGAATGCCTAATCTTGGATTCGATTTACCTTGGAGTTCCATAGGTGACCTTTTGCTATCTGGAATCGTGATTGCTCTTATTGGTTTTGCAGAACCCGCTTCAATCTCGAGGATCTTCGCTTCGCAAGAAAATCAGAAATGGAGCGCTAACCGTGAATTCCTAAGTCAAGGATTGGCAAATGTAGCTTCTGCATTTTCAGGTGCACTGCCTGTTGGAGGTTCATTCAGCAGGTCCTCTCTCAACAAACTGTCAGGCGCACAAAGTAAGTGGTCCGGTTTGATCACTGGAGTCGTAGTTTGTATTTTCTTACCCTTCGCTAACATCTTGGATCATCTCCCGAGAGCTACCCTCGGTGCAGTGGTTATAGCTGCGGTAATTGGGCTTATTCAACCAAAAAAACTGTTCTTCTCAATTCGGCACTCTCTTTCCGACGGATTTATAACTTGGATTACTTTTGTGTCGACACTAGTTCTTTCCCCTCACGTGGAAAGAGGAGTTCTTATAGGAATCGGATTTTCTCTACTGATTGGTATCTCTAAAAAATCAAAACTGGAAGAAAATCAAATCTAAACTCTTCGTTAAGACCAAACTTTTGTTAATGATTCGACATCTGTCAGAGTCGCTAGAACCGCAAGAGTATTTTCGGTAATAGCTTTTCCATATTCAGAAGGCACGCCTGCCACAGCATCTACTGGAACTACGACTTGATAACTATTGTTTATTAGGTCGAAAACACAATTCTGTATAGCGACGTTTAAAGAGACTCCGCATACAACCACAGTATGAATTCCCTCGTTTCTTAGTAAGGCATCGAGTTCAGTTCCCGATGAGGGTGATAATCCATGAAATCTAGGTAGGAGAATATCTGTTTCTTTATCGAAGCCTATTTCTTGTATAGGTTCTACCGCTTCGGTGTCTGGCAGTTGTCTTATAGGTGAATGGCGAGCAGCTCCAAAGAGTCGGGCATTATTGTTTGAGCCCCAACCGTCATCTCTTATCATCGCTAGTCCATGAATGACCCTTATCTTTGAATTTCGTGCCGCTTTTGCAAGTTTTCCTAAATTAGGAACAATGTTTTTTGAAACTTCAGCAAGAGCCGGAAAACTAGAATTTTCTCCTATCACTCCGTTTTGACACTCCACTAAAAGTAAGGCTGTATGGCTGGGGTCTACTAAATCTTTTATTTCAAGATGTTCTCTACTCATATTTGACTCCAGAATCTCTTAGCAAATCGATCCATCTTGTTCCAGCATCAGGAGCTAGCTCCCCGGGTATATAAGTAACCGAATTTAAACTACCTGTGTAAGGAAATGTTCCATGGCGTTCATACAAGGACCATGAAACTGGTGATCTCCTATCAATTCCAACATCTATTCCTTCAAATGGAGCCATAGCTGTTAATACAGGAAGATCGGGAGTTTCTGCAACTATGGAATCATCTACAAACACTTTGGTATTCCATATCAAATCTCCCACTGCTTCGACTGCCAATTTTATTTCTGATATACCTTCTGAAAGTTCTCCACAAGGAACCTCAGTCATAGCCCCATAACCATTATGAACATGGTGGAGTTCACCGTCTTCGATGTACATGGAGTATCCGCCTCCCTGGTCTCCGTGAGCTACAAGTATCCCTTGATCACCTTTCTTATAATCGAG
The DNA here is from genome assembly GCA_002729765.1 of Acidimicrobiaceae bacterium. Taxonomy (GTDB): domain Bacteria; phylum Actinomycetota; class Acidimicrobiia; order Acidimicrobiales; family MedAcidi-G1; genus MedAcidi-G1. The sequence continues at coordinate 68,622 of PBYV01000006.1, read as the reverse complement.
AGAAATTATGATTTCAAAAGAACGAGAATTGATCAACTTAAGAGATCTGTATCGTTCCACTGTTGGTGTATTAGGCAAGAAAGACTGAGTTTGTTCAAGTTCTTCCTCCCATTCTGGTCGGGCGATATTTTTTAAACCTGTACCTTCATCGAGTGGAAATACTTGGTTAGCCCAGGCTTCTTCCTCCCAAATATCTTTTAATTCAGCCAGAACTTCAGGATGGCTGTCCGATAAATCTTGTGTTTCAGTCGGGTCAGTTGATAGGTCAAAAAGTTCCCATTTGTCTTCTTCGAATGGAGTTCTTTTCTGATGACATGTTACGGCTGACCAGCCCTCTCGGTAAATACCTCTATGTCCTTCTTGTTCGTAGTACTGCAACCTATGGGTACTTTCAGCTTCTTTATGATTCACCGAATCAAGAAAGCTGTTACCACTAAGCGGTACAAGCTTTTGTCCTTTTCGTTCTTGTGGGATTTCAACTTCGATCATCTCAAGAACTGTGGGTAAGAGGTCAGTTACATGCTGATACTGATTCCTAAGTGCCCCCATATCGTTCAAACCATCGCCTTTTGAAATTATCAAGGGGACTTGATGTCCTCCTTGATGCGTGTTTGTTTTGTACAACCGAAACGGAGTGTTAGAAGCCATAGCCCAACCATTTGGATAATGAGCTAATGCTTGTGGCCCTCCCAGTAGATCCAATCTTGAATTGTCAACCTCTAGAGAGTCGAGGGGGTTCTTTCGAACTTGGCTGATCAAGGTTCTAAAGTATGCCGACGTTCCGTTATCCAAACCTTCTCTACTAGCTCCATTATCTGACGTGAATATCACAACGGTGTTGTCCCACTCTCCCATCGTTTCTAATTCTTGTCGTAATCTCCCAAAATTCTGATCAACATTGTCAACCATTGCCGCATAAATCTCTTGATACCTCGCAAAAGTCTCCTTTTCCATGTCGTTTAGTTCATCCCACGGGCTTACTGCATAATTATCTTCCGTATTTCTTGGAGGTAGAACCGTTTCCTCAGGGATCAATCCAGAGGCAACCTGACGTTCGAAACGTTCCGATCGAATTTTGTCCCATCCGCTGTTATACATTCCTTCATATTTCTTTATATCTTTTTCAGGAGCTTGAAGAGGGGCATGTACAGCTCCGTGGGAAAAATACATAAACCACGGTTTTTTTGGATGACCTGTTCTTACTTCCCTGATCATGCTCAATGCATGATCAGTCAGATCATCAGTAAAAAAATAGTTTTCTGGATATGAATCAACCTGCACTACATGATTATCTTCATACATGCGATGCGGTTGATGAAAGTTTGTAAAACCGTCGAGTATTCCGTAATAACGATCAAAACCACGTTGACAAGGCCAAGAATCTTTTGGACCTGCCTCTGAAAGGGTGTTGTCTGGAGTTAAATGCCATTTGCCGACCATAAGGGTTGCCCATCCGTTGTCTGAGAGAATCTCAGCCAAAGTTGCGGTATCGCTTCGAATGGATGCCGCGTAACCAGGAAAACCAGGGTCCGCGTGGCAAACCGTAGCTAATCCAGCTAAATGAGAATTTAAACCTGTGAGCAAGGAAGCTCGTGTCGGGGAACACATTGGGTTCACATGAAAATTCGTATATCTGAGACCTTCGGCGGCTAAAGCATCCAGATTGGGTGTGTCGATCTCAGAACCGTAGGAACCTAAATCTGAAAAACCAAGATCATCACATAGAACTATAAGAACGTTTGGAGCTCCTTCGGGAGATTCGTTTCTTTCCGGCCAGGACGGTACAGAAGTCGCATGTACACGCCCGATTTCCCCTTCGAACCCTGAGTATGCTCTATTCAAATTATTTTCTTTGTCATTTCTGACAGATATTTTTTTGAACATGTCAGTTGCTTTCATCTGTTCTCATACGCAAAGCGTAAGCCAAAAGAATCATCATCAGACAAACTGCGACCATAAGCCACAAGACTCCGTCGTACCCAAAAGTTGAATCAGCCATCCTTCCTGCTGATACCGGTCCTAAGACACCACCAATTTCGGCGCTGGCAAACCAAAGTCCGTACGCTGTGCCCATTTGTTGGACATTCAATCTAGGGGACTCCATGAGAGCGAGAATTACTAGTGGTATTAATGCTGATCTGAAACCAGCGATCATTACTGATACGGGAATCATGTAACTCGGTAGAAACATGATTGCGATTAAAGATGCAACAATAACCAGAAGGACGCAAGTGAAAATAAAAGAAAAGTTTTCTCTTCGTGTTCGCGATGGGAGTAATAGAGATACAAGAATTCCTATTCCATAACTTGCCGCAGTCCAGTTTGATGCCGCCATGGAAGAAAACCCAATGTGTTCTCTAAGTATCTCAGGCATCCATCCACCCAGGCCGTGAGATAAAAAGAATACGGTAACCCCTAGGAAAAATATAATTTTAATTTCTGCGGAATCGACTATCGACTTCCAAATCTTAAATGTTTCTCCTTTCTCTTTTTCGACATTTTGAACCTTTTCTACCTTAAATTCAGCTATCAATATCCAAAAAAGTAGAGCGAAAGCGATTACAAGTGTTTCGATTGCAATCGTCCACCGCCAAGAATTTGTTAGAGGCATCAATAACGAATTGGACATTATAAGAACTGCAATGCTTCCAACTACAGGGGCTGATGTAAAGGCTCCAACTGCAAATTTTCGTTCTCTTTCATCTGTAAACCAAAGACCGGCTGCAGTCGGAGCACAAGCAGATATAAGGGGTCCACCAATTCCAAAAAGAGCAACTGCCATACATAAAGTTGGGAGATCATCTACTAGAGAACGTGTGATACCGCTTATAAAAACTAGAAAAGCTCCAATAGCCAATGAATACTCCACACCTAAACGATCTACTATTCGCCCTGCTATTGGTGATGTGCCTATATATATAAATTGCCATGTCCCTAAAGCGATTCCTATTTCTCCGCGAGTCAAATTTAAATCTGCTCGTATGTCACCAACCAGAGGAGCTAGTGACATAGCCACCATGCCGAATCCGAGGTAGACGCCAAAAACGCCAGAAAAAATCACCCATCTGTATGAGTTGTTGTGTCCCGGTTCTTCAAGGAATTTCTTAAGCACGTCAAATAATCTCACAACAATGAAGGAATGATCGTGCATTAGAACAAATCTTGCGCGATCCTGTTTAGGTGAATGAATTAATCTGGAATTATGACTCGCTGGACTCTTTGAACAAACCAGTTCTTGTTGTCGCTTTTAAAGGACTTTTTGATGCTAGTGGTTCAGCCACTTCTGCTCTCGAGTGGCTAATGGAAAAGTCAGAGTCTGAAAATCTGGGGGAAATAGACTCTGAAACTTTTTTTGACTTCACCCAAGAAAGACCCCTAATAAGTTTTGACAAAAATGGAGAAAGAGCTCTTACATGGCCTAAAAATAAAATAGTAGCGATAAAAACCAACGGAAATGAAAGAGATCTTCTCTCTATTTCAGGGATTGAACCACACCTTCGTTGGCGCACATTTAGCGAACTCTTAATAGAGATAGTTAATAAGTCGAATGCTGAATCTGTTATCACACTTGGATCAATGGTTGGTATGACTCCACATAGCAGACCTCTAACTGTGACTGGAAGTAGTACTAATCCTGAACTCGCGGAACGTTTGCATCTAGAAAAGCCTTCCTATCAAGGGCCAACCGGAATAGTTGGTGTACTTCACGATGCGCTCGATCGTTCAAAGATTCCAGTTATATCACTTCGAGTTTCAGTTCCTCACTATGTTCCGGATTCACCCAACCCCAAAGCTACACGTGCTCTTCTTAGACGCTTCGAGCAGGTAACTGGTGTTACAACAGAATACGAAGAACTTGATGGACCTGCTGCTGATTGGCAGAAACAAGTAGACGCTGCCGTCGCAAGTGACGATGAAATAACTGCATATGTAACTCGCCTAGAAACGACCATTGATGAAGATGAAAACCTCTTACCTTCTGGCGATGATCTGGCTGCCGAATTCGAAGCTTTTCTGCGTGAACAAGGACCTGAAATTGGATCAGAATAATCATATGGAACTCAAAGAACTTCTAGTAGTAGCTGAAGAGGCTGGCCGATCTCTAATAGATTCTGCTGAAAAAGATCTTGATGCGAATGTTCCAAAGTGTCCCGAATGGAATAATTCAGAACTTCTCAACCATTTGAAAATGGTTTGGTGGTTCGGAGCTTCACAAATCAGTGCAGGAGATGAAACCGTAAGAACAGCTCCATCAGATGAGATGAAAGATTCTCCTTTGAGCCAACTTGAACATTTGTTAAATGCCTTTCAGATTAAGAATTTTTCGTCTCCTTGTTGGTCTTGGACCTCAAACAAAACTGTCGGTTTTTGGGTAAGACGTATGGCTCACGAAAACACGGTTCACAATTTGGACGCAGAAGAAGCTTTAGGGGTTCGTTCCTCAATCTCAAATTTGTTGGCTCTTGATGGAATAGAAGAAAAACTGTTTTTAATCAGAGAGAGCGATGTTAATTTTCCAAATAATTCGATCCATCTACACTGCACTGATTGTGAAGGTGAATGGATGGTCTCCGCATCCAGCGGTGAACTCGAAGTAACAAGAGAGCACGGTAAAGGGGATGCAGCTGTAAGAGGTAAAGCGGAAGATATTCTTCTTTACCTTTGGGGTCGAGGACAGGAAAATCTCGAATGTTTCGGGGATGAAGAAGCAATTAATAATTGGTCAAGTATTGGACCTTAATCAGGAAACCTCAGAGCCCACGATGCCTACAAAAGAGACCATCTCACCTGGATAGCCACCTAGATTGTGTACAAGCGCTTGCTTGGATTTTTCAAGAGAGACCGACCTGTCGGAAGGTGCCTCCGATCTTAGTTGCAACCACGTTTCGTAAAACATTCTTAGTCCACTAGCACCCACCGGATGACCGAAGGCTTTAAGACCTCCGTCAGTGTTAATAGGCATTTCCCCATCTATATCGAAAGATCCGTCAAGCACTTCTTGCCATGCTGTTCCTTTTTCACAAAAACCTAAGTCTTCCATCAGGATCATTTCTGTCGGGGTGAAACAGTCATGGACCTCTGCCATGGCTAGTTCTTTTCTCGGGTTTTCAATTCCGGCTTGGGCATAGGCATCTTTAGCGGCAGTGGCACACTCAGGAAGAGTGGTGAAATCAAAATCTGGATCCACTAAACCACTGCTGTCTCCAGCAACTACAGAAAGTGCTTTTACATATAGCGGTTTGTCGGTGTACTTGTGGGCATCTTCGGCTCTGACAACTATGGCTGCAGCTGCCCCATCAGCTACTCCCGCACAATCCATAACTGAAAGGCGTCCAGCGATTGAAGGCATCTCACAAATCTTCTCAGCGGAAACTTCACGACGGAATTGAGCTAGTTCATTTCTTGATCCATTGAAATGGTTTTTTTGAGCTATGCGGGCAATTACATATCTGAGTTCATCTTCATCAACTTCATATCGTTTGGCGTACGCGGGGAGGATCAGGCTAAACATGGCAGCTGCTGTCAATGTTCGGTTTGTACCGTCAGTCGGAATGGGAAAAGCATTGAGGCCTTGATAGCCGCTGTCCTTTACCTTTTCTGCTCCTAGTGCCATTGCAGAGTCATACGCACCAGAAGCAACTGCGTAACAAGCTTGACGTAGAGACTCAGACCCAGTGGCACAATAATTTTCTACTCGTGTGACAGGTTTGCCTGAGAGCCTCAAAGGAGTAGCTAATGCTATTCCTGATGCCGCTGACTGTGAAGTTCCGAACCAGTAAGCATCTATCAAATTAGTTTCAATACCAGCCGATTTTGTGGCTTTTTGCGCTGCCTCGATTATGAGATCGTCAAGTGATTTATCCCAGTGTTCACCAAAACTTGTACAACCCATTCCTACAATTGCGACTTGATCCTTAATCCCATGTGATGCCATCTAAGACTTCTCTCTTTCTCGTCTTACCGGTCTTGCTTTCCAAAAGTAGTTGTGGATTCCATCAGCGGTATACAAACAACGAAAGGTCATTTCAACCCGGTCACCGATTTCAATTTTCTCCGGGTCTGCATCCGTAAGTTCGACAGGTAAGCGTCCCCCATCTTGAAAATTTACTACAGCGAAAACTACAGGAGAGTTTGGTGAATAAACCAAATTGTCAACTGTAAAAGTCTCAATAGTTCCTATCGAATCAGCCATCGGCAACTGTTCCATATCATCAACATTTCCACCCTTTATGCCGATACGAGATGGAGGCATGTGAACTATTCCTGTTGTTATATCTTTCGAAGCGACAAAACCCATTTTCCAGTCATTTCGCCTCATAGAAGCTGACGAGGAAGGCCTCGTCGGGGATGGACGGTTCGGAAGTTGACTGTCTAACAATCCGCGCCATGACAAATACTTGTTGTAAGGAACTGGCGACTGGTTTTCTATTTGTTCGGAAATGGGAACAGAATTTCTCCTATTTTCAACTTCTTGAGTGGCTCGGAAAAAAAGAATGTCGCAACCATCAGCTAAAACTATTAACGCAACTACCTCACCTGGTTTTGCTTGATCAAGAAAATTAGCCAAAAGAAGTGAGGGATGGGCAGCGCCTGTATTTCCGATTTGCTCAGTCAAATCATCAGCTACTTCAACATCAAGTAAAGGAATTGATCTGGCTACAGCACGAGAATGCAACCCTGATATAAGAGCCACGGTTATGTCTTCGGTTTTTATATCGACTTTCTTTAAAGCTTCATTCCAAGCTCTGTCTACCAGTGGCTTGTATGCCTGTTCCCCAAACCGCTCTTCCCACACTTGAGAATAAGAACTTCCTGGCACACGCCATCTGTCAGTGAAATCAGATGTTACTGTGACTCCGCCTAAATATTCTGCTAGTAAAACTCCTTGTTTATCTGTACCGATCAATAGAGCGGTAGAAGCGTCTCCACCGGACGATTCTTCAGCCCCACCTGATGGTCCTGTTCTTAAATCTGCCGTGACTACCAGAGTTGAAAAGTCACTTTCTAAAGCATTAGTTAAAGCTCCTATTGCTGAACGGGTTGAATTCCCAAAGTCGACCGCTTCCACAAAATCGTCCAATTGAAGAGCTGAGTGGATATTTGTTGCATTTGTTTTATCCATGTATGCAGGGAGAACAGTTGAGAACCAAAGCTTTTTCGGATCCGTTTCTGAATCTTTTAAAGCATTTCGAGCAGCTTCGACTCCCATAGTGGTGGTATTTTCATCATAAGACGCAACCGATCTAGCACCCTTATTTGACCCTTTGCCTGTGAATTCAGCTATCGATGAACGCAGCAGGCAACCTCTAGGTATGTAGGCGCCATATGAAATAATTCCATGGACTCCCATAATTAAGCCCCCAATTGCCTATTTTGAATTAGTAAGAATCAACTTAATCCAATCCAATGAACCTTCAGGAAGTATCCTAGGCTTAAATCTTTATTCTCCCGACACAAGGAGTGTTTAATGGATTTAGGAGAGATATCAAACGAGGGGGCCGCAAAGTACGGAAAACCACTCGAGGGTGTAAAAATACTTGCTGCTGAACAGATGCAAGCTCTGCCTTTTGCGACTCAATTACTAGCCCGATTAGGTGCTGAAGTGGTGAAAATCGAGCACCCAATTAACGGAGAGTCTGCACGCGGTGCCTTGCCTTCTATGGACGATCCTTCTGGAAGATCTGTTGGTGCTACTTTTCTTCGAAATAACTTGAATAAAAAAAGCGTTGGAATCGACCTCTCAACATCAGAAGGTCAGGATCTTTTTCTTCGTTTAGTTCCAAATTTTGATGTAGTGGGCGACAATTTTAAACCCGGGACGATGAAAAAATTTGGACTTGATTACAAGTCAATTAACTCTAAATACCCAAATGTAATTGTTATATCTATTTCAGGTTTTGGAAACTCCGGAAATTCGCCTTACCAAAACTGGCCTGCTTACAATTCTGTAGCTGAGGCAATGTCAGGCCTTTACGATTTCAAACGCCGTGAAGGAGAGCCTCCCGCAGTAAACCCGATGGGTGCTGTAGGTGATATTGCAACGAGTTTATTCGGTGTGATCGGGATACTCGCTGCTCTACGGCATAGAGAGACTACAGGTGAAGGCCAGTACATAGACCTAGCTATGTTTGATTGCATGGCATCTTTAGCTGATGTTGCTATCAATTTCCATTCAATGGGCATCTCGCGNGAACCGAANCCAGCGCCTTATGTGATAGCNNCTTTCCGTTGCAGNGACGGCTATTTANTTCTTCAANTCGTGCGAGAGCATCAATTCGAAAACCTAGCAAATTTGATCGGTAGGCCNGACTGGATCGGAGACTCACGNTTCGAAGAACGNACAGGTTGGGGGGAACATTTACATTCTGAAATCATTCCTGCNNTNGAAAAATGGGCTGAAAACCAAACTAGATCTGAGACTTCGAGTTTGCTCGCTGAAGCNAACGTGGCTTCNGGACCTGTNTTAACAGNTCCTGAAGTTGTCAAAGACCCACATTTAGAAGAAAGAAATATGATTGTGGCATTNCCNAGGACAGATGGAATAAACGANCCCATTCTGATACCTGGAAATCCGATAAAAATGTCAAAAGTATCTGAAGGACCTGANNTGAGGGTCCCATGGNTCGGAGAACATACANATGAGGTTCTTACTGAAGAACTTGGGCTCAGCGAAACAGAATTAGAGAATCTCAAAAAAACGGGAATAATTAGTCCCTAAATTTATTCCTCAATAAATTTGTCTAAAAGCTGAGCAACAGTCATATCTGTTGGAATTCTTTCAACCCCTATGACACGATCAATTACTTCTTGCATGTTATATATCCGTCTTTCCTGATAACACAATGGTGTTCCGTCATAAGTTGGAGATTCCATAGCTTTCTGCATTGCATCAAGGTTCCAAACATCCTCATCAATCACTACACCAAATTCAGCTATTCGTTGTTTCCATGCTTCTGGAGGGTCTCCATCTCCCCAATCTGGAGCGTAGTGATATATGCGGATCCTAGTTTTATCGATACCTGCAGGGAAAAAGAGCATCACGGGAAAGCCTGTTGCTGCTAAGGGTGTAATGAAATTTGGAAAAATAGTAAATGAATAGCTAGTGCAATGGACTATGGGATGCACTGTAGAGATATTTTCAAGTCCTAATGGATCTTTCACTATCTTAAAATCTTTCCATGATTCCATTTCAAGCTTCTCTACCATTTGTTTTGAACGTGGAACGACCATTCTGGAATTGCCATGTTTCAGGAGGCCCATTGTTCCTCCACGCGAATCGAGGCTCGTCCATCCCCCGCGATCATGTATGAAACGGAAATGGTAGACCTCTTGAAATGCCTCAATTGCGACTTTCCAATTGCAATTGACTTCGCGGTGATCTGTACCCACTAAACGAAGGTTCTCGCATTGATACTGTTCCATTTCTTCTGGAATCTTTCCTAAAAAATCAATTAAAGGAGATGCATCTGGATTTACATTTATCCAAATCCATCCTCCCCAAGTGTCACAACTTATTTCCGGCAATCCTCGATCTTCCTTACAAAGATCAACGAAATCCCTTTCGTCTGGTACCGCCAAAAGTTCTCCGTTGTCTATTCCGAATGTCCACGAATGATACTGACACTGCAAATGGCGTATAGTTCCTTCTTTCTCTCGTACTACTGGCGCTCCGCGATGTGTGCATGTATTTGAAAAACAACGAATTTTATTATCATTCCCTCTCACCACTATTAATGGGATTCCGGTCTCTTCGAATAGAAAATAATTTCCCGAATCAGGTATGTCTTCAACTCGGCCCGCTACCAACCAACTGTTATTCCATAAATATTTTTGTTCTAAATCATAAAAATCTTCATTCGTATAGCGCGCTGAAGGAATATCGGGGAACTTAGGGAAATTTTCTGGTGGAGCTTTCCTGTCTAACTCATACTCCATATCTGCGACTAATCGATCAACCAATTTTTGATCGAGTAAAAATTCACTCATCATTTCCCCCTACACGGAAGCCTAAATCACAAAGACATAAGTGAGACTTTTTAAAGATCGAATGGCTGTGTCCGAAATTTTGATTATCTACTTGCAAAGCACACCTGTTCCAGCAATGCCACAGTATCCATTCGGGTTCTTATGTAAATATTGTTGGTGGTATTCCTCCGCATAGTAAAAATCTTTTTGAATTTCTACCGTGGTTTTGATCTCCTCAAAACCAGAAACAAGTAATGATTCTTCATAGGCTTTTAGACTTTTTTCAGTCTTGACTAACTGATCTTGATCCGTCACCCAAATTCCTGACCTGTATTGTGTGCCGATGTCATTTCCTTGTCTCATCCCTTGAGTTGGATCATGACTTTCCCAGAAAATCTTTAATAGATCTTCTAAATCAAGCAATTCTTTCTGGAAGACCACCAACACAACCTCTGCATGTCCAGTTAACCCTGAGCAAACTTCTTCATAAGTCGGATTAGGTGTATGTCCACCGCTGTATCCAACTGCCGTAACCCATACCCCATCCAGTTGCCAAAAAACTCTTTCCGCTCCCCAGAAACAACCCATTCCAACTACCAATGAATCCATTTCTTCCGAAAAAGGTGGCGTAATCGTTTTGCCATTTAATGCATGTACGCCTGATATAGAGATCGGCGTTGAGCGTCCAGGCAGGGAATCTTCAATTTCAGGTATGTTTAAAAACTTTTGACGAAAAGACATCTTTAAATCCTCCTAAATCGTATAAGCAAGGTTTTCTGCTATTCGTCTCGCTACTTCCAGGTCACCACCTAGGACTACCCGACCATCTTCTATATACATTGTCGAATCGTCACGTCCTCCCGTTAAAGCGGTGAAATCTAATGATGACAATGTCAAAGTACTAGTTGGGTCTTCGTCGAAAGTTTCCACTAGTGATGCCCGCCCTTCCTTCACTTCAACTCTTAGAGTTCTCTCAACAGGTCCTGAAATAAGGATTTGAACACGGCTGCCTTCTGGGGCTCCGCCTTTTTTGCCGACTATGTATCCAGCAGCGGAAGAAACTTCATCAATTGCGATTTCGGCCGGTAAACCATCCTCATCTCCAGGAAGGCCTAGAGGTTCCCTACAATCTTGCATATGCAACCATGCATCATAGACTCTGATTTGCATAAACCTTCCATATGGTGCTTCTCCAGCAGGTGTCCACCCAACAGCTTGAAATTCTTCTTCACTCATTTCTGACAAGACTTGAAATCGTTCAGCTGTTATTTCATTGAACAAAGTGAGAACCTCATTACCTTGTTTTTCACGGAAACTATGAAGTGCTTTTTCGTTTGCCTCTCCTACCGGATTTTTTACATGCTCAGCCGATATTTCTGCTTCTGGCAGTTTTCGGCCACTCAACATATATTCACCTCCGACGATGTGAGACAAGTTGTCTTTAACAGTCCAACCAGGAAGACGGCTTGATGTTTGCCACTGGTCTTCATTCAATTCTGAGCCGAAATGACTCCATTTTCCCCAAATCTGATTGAGTCCTTCAACAATCTGGGTTTTGTTTATACTCATTTTCACTCCTATTTACGGTGTTGGATTCGCTCTTGTTTCCCAATCTCTTGCTTCAACATAAGGGTTGAATGTGTCGCTTATTATTTCAAGATCAAGAGGCATTTTAGGTCTTTGCATCTCGTACAAATGAGGAAATTCCAGCCATCCAGTTACTAAGTGCCATAATTTTTCCGCCTTTTCACCTGTTGGAGGATTTATTAATACCGGTCCAAAGATCCTTTCATTGTTGCTAAAGACAAGTGTTGGAACGCCGAAACCCCCTAAAGATGCGACGAGTTCGTGATCTCTTTTCACATCATCATGTGTTGTCAGGTCGGTAAGTGCTTCTTCAACTATCTGTGGGTCTTGATCCATTTCTGTCAGAAGCAAGCGAGCTACATCAGGATCATGAGGTTTACGTCCCTCTATATGGAGAGCTGTTCCGGATTTCAAATACCAAGCATCATTTAGAGCTGGGTCAATTCTTTTAAGAAACGCTCCTATTCGCATCATTGACCATCCATAAGACCATTCACGTTCCCATGGATGTTTCTTACCTTCATCTCTATTAATTTCTTCGAGACTAAAAAAACACCAGTCAACTTCTATGTTTAACCTGTCTCTAACTTCACGCATCCAAATCGATGTTTGATATGCCCATGGACACATGACGTCAAAATGAAATGCCACATGACTCGGACTATTTTCACTTTCCATCAATAACCCCTTTTTCTTTTAACTCGTGTCGCAAAATCTTACCAAGTGAGTTCCTAGGCAATTCTTTCACAATTACTAATCTTTTAGGAATTTTGTAAGAAGCTAAATATTGTGAGGCATATTTTCTGACTTCGTCGATATTAATACTGTCAACTCCTTCTTCCATTACGATCCAAGCTACAACTTCCTCTCCCCACTCTTTAGATTCCATCCCTGACACTGCCGCTTCAGCAATATCGGGATGCAACTGTATTACTTCATCAACTTCTTGAGGGTAAACATTTAAACCACCAGTAATTATCATCTCTTTAATGCGACCGTTAATTGATACGTAATCATCATCAGCAATCTCTGCTACGTCACCTGTTTTAAACCACCCTTCTTTAAAAGACTCATTAGTTTCCTGCTCTTTCGACCAATACCCTTTAAAAACAGATTCACCACGAACTAGTATCTCTTTACTTTCTGGATCTATTTGAATCTCTACACCGGGCAGAGGGAATCCAACTGAACCGGCACGTCGCTCACCTGAATACGGGTTAGAAATCGTCAGCATCGTCTCAGTGGTTCCGTAACGTTCCAGTACGTCAACTCCTCCTTTATCTTTTAACTGTTGATGCAGATCTGCTGGTAAAGGTGCAGAGCCAGAAATACATAAGCGTAATGAAGCTAGTTGACTGACTCTTTCATCTTCAACAAGCCTGTGGTACATGGTTGGCACCCCAAAAAACATTGAACAATTATTCGCGGCCATCTCAGAAAAGACCAAATCTTTGTCAAAACCTTTCTGCAAAACCGCTGAGCCTCCAACAAGCAATGTCCCGTGTAAACCAATACCCATTCCATGAATATGGAATAAAGGGAGACACAATAAGAGACAATCTGATTCTGTCCATTCCCATGCTCGAGCAACTGAAAGGGCTCCAGCTAATAAGGATCTCTGACTATGGATAGCTCCTTTTGGTTTACCTGTAGTCCCTGATGTGTATGCAATCAAAGCTGGATCTTCTGGTTTAGCGAGATCCAAATCTGGCATACGACCACTTCTTGTTTCAACTGCTGTAGGTGAAATAAATAAATCAGAATCTATTGAATTTAAAAGTTTGTGCCATTCTTTCTGATCTACTAAGGCTGCACGTGGTCTAGCATCTTCAATAAGAAATTTCAGTTCGGCCTCCCTGTAAGAGCTATTAACAGGCACGATGATGAGACCGAGTCTTAAACACGCAACGTGGGCAATGACTAAATCCAGTGAATTTTCTCCGGAAATTAGAATTCGATCCCCAGGAATAAGACCGGAATTAGCTAAATCCGATGCTGTTTTGGAAGTCAGATCTAAAAAAGTTCCTCGGTCTATTTCACGACCATTGAAAGAAAACAGTTTTCGTTCTGGCTCTTTTTCTAAACTTTTTTTCCAAGAACCTACAAGGGTTTCTTCATCAGATATCCGTAATTCTTGGCCTGATATTACAAGTTGAGTTCTCATATAAATTTCTCAATATTGTTTCTTACATTTTGAACATACAAGCAACCACACCATTGGCCTTGACATAACAGTCAAAATCAGACATACTAATGGAAGCCATTAAATAAAGGGGTTTCCATGGAATTCGGAATTTTTAGTAACGGTTACATACCTGGACCTGCCGCCCACGACACAGAATCAGAACACACCGAACTAATGCGCGAAGCAAGTTACGGAGTCGTCGCTGATAAAAACAACTGGAAATATATGTGGTTTGGTGAGCATCATGCTCTTACTGAATACAGCCACATGTCCGCTCCCTCACCATTAATGGGTTGGGTGGCAGCGCAAACAGACTACATACATCTTGGTTCAGCGATCACAAGCTTGCCGACAAATAAAGAACATCCGGTCCGTATTGCCGAAAGAGCCGCGATGCTTGACCACGTAACAGAAAATCGCTTTGAATTTGGAACAGGACGTGGCGCAGGAAGCCATGAACTTCTGAGTTTTAATGTTGCTGATCCAAGTGAAACTAAGGCGCAATGGGATGAAGTTATTCGTGAAATACCCCGTATGTGGGAACAGAGAGATTACGACTTCAAAGGAGAATTTTTTACTGTTCCAACTCCACACAATATCCTTCCAAAACCATACGGCAAAGGACACCCCCCTCTTTGGGTGGCTTGCGGAAACCCATCAACATTTGCAAAAGCAGGGTCACTTGGTATAGGTGCCATAGCTTTCAACTTCGAACCTATTCATAACCTCAAAGGACGTGTTGACACATACAAGGAAGCAATTCAAGATCCCGTAGAGCAAATTGGTCAGTTTAAAAATGACAATGTCATGATGACCAATGCTGTTATTTGCCTTGAAAATCGAGATGAAGCAAGAGCGATCGCTAAAACAAAAGGTAGGGGCTACTTAGTGACCATGGTCAACATGTATCACGACACGATGCCAAAATCCCCCGATGCTGTGGTTTGGCCTGATGCCCCAATAGACCCGAACTGGACCGATGAAATGCTCGATTGGGCAATTGATGAGGGATACATACTTTGTGGAACACCTGAAGAAGTTTGTGAACAAGTAGTTCGCTATCAAGAAGTAGGTTGTGATCAAGTTGTGTTCGGATTGCCAATCGAAGGAATGGCTCATGAGCAAGTGCTAGAAATGCTAGAAGTTTTTGGACAACGTGTAATCCCTGAATTCGATAAGGATCCTATTCATTCAACAGACCACTATCGAGCAGAAGCACAAAGGAGATTTCCTGACTTCCAATATGAACTTCCAGAAGACATATCGGTTTCAGTTCTACCTTCAAATGCTCTATTGCCACTCGGATAGGTGCCTAGAAGTAGCGTCAAAACACGCGAACAACTGCTATTAGAAGCTGAAAGGCTCTTTGCGTTAAAAGGGATTTGGCAAGTTCAAGTTCAAGAAATTGTAGTTGCTGCTGACCAACGAAATACCTCTGCTGTTACGTACCACTTTGGTTCAAGAGAGGGTCTACTTGAAGGCATCCTCACTTCACACGGTCAACCCATAGATGAACACAGAGGAGAACTTCTCTTACCGCTTGATGAACAATCCCCCACTAGAGCACTAGTGGGCTCTCTAGTGGTTCCGATGGTTAGTTGCCTGGAGACTCAAAGCGGGTGTCGTTACCTTCAAATAATTTCCCAGTTATCAGATCAATTCTCAAACTGGAGGAATCTTTCAGGAAATCTTTCTTCACCTCATCTCGCTAAAGCCTTAGAGTTGCTCGAAAATCGACCGGTGTACTTACCGATCCCTGTTAGGCAGGAACGTCTTATTGCAATGATGCAATTAATGACGTCATCTCTTTCAGAAAGGGCTCGTTCTTTAGAAGCTGGGTTGCAAATGTTGTTGAATAATTCAGAATATAAAGAAAATTTGATTGACATGCTTGTAGGGATTCTCGAAGCTCCTACTGATCAATGAGAATGAGACTGTTTTAGTCTGCTCTCTTAATCAATTCTTCCGATAAATCGTTTACTGAAGCAGCTCCGGTTAAAGCCATTGTTCTTTCAACTCCTTCGTGAAGCAAATCTAGAACATGGTCAACTCCCCTTTCACCACATGCTGCTAGAGCATAAAGGTAAGGTCTTCCAGCCATGACTGCATTAGCTCCTAGCGAAATCGCCTTCACTATGTCCGAACCTCTACGAACCCCGCCATCACAAATAATCTCTAAACGGTCTTGAACCGCTTCAGCAACTTCTGGTAGTAGATCGAATGGTGCAGGCGCCTCATCTAGTTGTCTTCCTCCATGATTAGAGATTGCAATTGCCTCCACACCTGAATCAACGGCAATTAAAGCATCCTCGACAGTTTGGATTCCTTTGATCAAAATTGGACCTTTCCAAATCGATCTAAGCCATTCCACGTCCTTCCAAGAAAGGCCGGGGTCGAACTGGGATTTCATATGTTCTGCAAGATCAACTGCTGTTGAACCATCAATAGAAGTGAGGCCTTCAACATTTGCGAAACGAATCGGATCTGCTGTTAAAAAATCCCATGTCCAGCCCGGATTTTTCACACCATCAATGATCGTTCCAAGACCGACTTCAGGTGGCAAAGTAAATCCTCGTCGCACATCACGCTCTCGGCGTCCAAGAACTGCAGTGTCAACGGTGAGACACACTGCTTCAAAACCTGCAGCGTCGGCTCTTTCAACAAGGTTTTTAACAACAGATCGGTCCCTCCACGTGTATATCTGAAACCAAAGACGAGTATCGCTCTCGGCTACTGAAGCACATTCCTCTATGGAACGTGTGGCCATTGTTGACAAGGTAAATGGAATACCCGCCCGAGTTGCTGCTTTAACAACCGCTAATTCTCCTTCAGAATGTGCGATTCGAGTGAAACCTGTTGGTGCCAGAACAAGAGGGAAAGCTAGCTTACGGCCGAACAAAGAAGTGGACGTATCGATATTCGCCATGTCTCTTAACACTCTGGGTTTGAATGAAACCTTTCTGTAAGCTTCGACATTTTTTCGCAACGTGATTTCATCTTCTGCGCCACCGTCTATATAGTCAAAAACTCCTATTGGGAGACGCCGTTTAGCCAATTTCCTCAGATCTTCAACGTTTGCAACTTTTCTAAGAAGTCGTTTTGTTCTGTTGATCTCCAACTTCCGCAACTTGACAACAGAACGAATGCTGTTCACAAATGCCATTTATAAACCAGCCTTTAGGGGTCGATCTTGGAGTCAAGCTTGGCCACTCGTGCTTCGTGGCGTCCGCCTTCAAATTCTTCATTTAACCACGCACTCAATGCCTCAACAGCAACTTCTGGATCAATCAGACGTTCTCCAAAACAGAGAACATTTGCATTATTGTGAGCCTTCGCCCACTTTGCGGTTTCGACATCATTTACAGTCGCTGCTCTGATACCAGAAACTTTGTTTGCTGCTATTCCAATTCCTATACCAGAACCGCAAACCGCAACTCCTAAATCTGCGGGACCTTCCGAAACCTTGCTGCCAACTGCAAATCCGTAATCAGGGTAATCAACTCGTTCGGTTGAGTCCGTACCACAGTCAATAACTTCATGACCCATTTCACTGAGTTCACTCTTCAGACGTTCTTTAAGCTCATAACCTGCGTGATCACACCCAATTGCTATTACTTTCATGACAATAGACTAGCCTTCATGCAGCCGAAGACCTGCAGCGATTAGATCTTCTGAACCTAAAGCCCCTTCTCGAAGAATCTCAGTTTTATTTGCCAATAAATTAACAACGGTTGATGGTTTGCCTTTACACTTCCCCCCATCTACGACCAACAAATTTTCACCTAATTGTTCTGCTGCTTCCTTAGCGTTTTCTGGCGTTTCTACACCTGAACTATTTGCTGACGTAACAGCTAAAGGTCCTACAACCTCTGTTAAGGATCGAACAAAATCATGATCAGGGCACCTAACTCCTATCGAGCTTTCATCACCACCTAAGAAGTAATCCAAATGTTTTGCTCGTTCAATTACAACTGTGAGTGGCCCTGGCCAAAATTTTTGAGATAAAAGTTCAAACTCTGCTGAAGAAACAACAAGCTCTGAAGCTTGCGAAGCCTCTGAAACCAGAACAGCACACGCTTGATCATCTAAACGATTTTTGCGTTGAAATATCTCTTCAACAGCACTCTTATTAGTCGGGATGGCCGCCACTCCATAAACTGTGTCAGTTGGAAATAGAACTAATCTCCCCTCTTTCAATACTTGAGAAGCCTCAGAAACTGCTAACTCAAAATCTGAATCTAAATCTAAGAAATAATTCATAGCGGTTTTTTTGCCATCAAAACACGCTCTCTACCTGTTAAGTCATGCTGCAACTGAACTTCTCTATAATTTAGATTCTTAGCCTCTTTAACCATTGCATCTGCCTGCATAGGCGCTAATTCTAAAATTAATAGCCCTTCTGTAGACATCCACTCAATCGAATTATTTAATAGAAAACTTAAATCCTCTGTCCCTAGAGGTCCAGAGCGTAAAGAGGAAGAAGGTTCCCATTCACTTACTTCTATTGGCAATTCTTCGCTGTCACCTATATAGGGAGGGTTGGAAATAATAATGTCAAATTTTCCTAACATTTCTTCTGGCAAAGCTTCAAACCAAGATCCTTGACTAACCGAAACTCTTTGACCTGCCATTCCTAAGCCTGCGAGATTGGCACGAGTCACTGAAATAGCTCCTTCTGAAATGTCTGTACACCACACGGACACATTTTGGGTCTCTCTAACTATCGAAAGTCCTATAGCACCTGAACCGCAACCTAAATCTACGACGTTTAGAGATTGCGTTAAATCTAAATCACTCTTCTTGCTCGCACATTCTTCCAATGCGTAGCCAACTAAAATTTCGGTCTCTGGCCGTGGTATCAGAACCCTGTCGTCTACAAATAAATCGAGTTCTCTAAACTGCCACCTTCCAAGAACATATTGAAGAGGTTCACCGGCTACTCGCCTCTCAATCAAACTATTCAATCTTTTTAACTGAATAGGTTTAGCCTGTTCTTTATAGTCATCTGAATCTTTTACTCCGGAAACTTCCTCAATCATCCATTTCGCTTCAAGTTCAGCATTATCGCCATTAAGTGTTCGCCCTGTTTCAAAGAGTAATTCCTCCCAATTCACCGACGCATCTTGACTAAAAAACTCTCTATCCATTGATGCTGCCGATTAATCAAAACTCTCAGCTAGTTGTCGATCTCTTTCTGCTATGAGTAAAGCTTCGACAACCTCATCAAGGTCTCCTGCGAGAATCCTGTCCAAGCGGTGCAGCGTAAGCCCTATTCGATGATCAGTAACCCGATTTTCTTTAAAATTATACGTTCTTATTTTTTCTGATCTTCCGCCACCACCTACTTGATCTCGTCTAGCTGATGCCGCCTCTGACTGTTGACGTTCTTGTTCGATCTGGAACAATCTGGCTCTTAGAACACGTAAAGCTTTTGTTTTGTTCTGAAGTTGACTTTTCTCATCTTGCATAGTTACAACTAAACCGGTTGGTAGGTGAGTAATACGAACAGCTGAATCTGTAGTGTTGACCGACTGTCCACCGGGACCAGACGACCTATAAACATCCACCTGTAAATCTTTTTCTTCTATAGCTATCTCTACTTCATCTGCTTCCGGCAAGACGGTCACAGTTGCAGATGATGTATGCACGCGCCCTTGAGTCTCAGTGACGGGCACTCTTTGAACACGATGAACTCCTCCTTCGTGTTTTAAGTTAGTCCAAGCTGTTTCACCTCGAATTAAAAACACCACTTCTGTGAATCCACCCATATCAGATTCTTTGCTCTCAAGAGGTTCGACGGTCCACCCTTTGGTGGTGGCAATAGCTACATACATGTCTCTCAGATTGCGTGCGAAAAGATTAGCTTCTTCTCCACCCTCTGCACCTCTAATTTCTATGATTACTGTTCTCCCGTCATTCGGGTCTTGTGGCAACAAGAAAACGCGTAACTGGGTTTCTAATTCTGCAATCTCAGTCTTTAATTCTGTTAATTCCTCTTGAAGCTGATCACGTTCATCACCTTCAGTAACATCCATCAATTCTTTTGCGGTCTCAAGATTTTCATATGCGGCTTGAAGAGGTCGTCCAGCTGAAAGAGCATTTCCTAACTCTTTATGCCTTCGACCAAGAGTTTCTAATAACTTAGGGTCAGAAACAACCTCAGGTTCAGCTAGTCGTTTTTCAACATCTTCAAACTCGGAAATCAAAGCTTTTACTTGATCGATCATTAATTCAGGGTACCGGTATGTGACTTGCTGCAATATCGCATTCTACTTTTACACAAAAAACAATTTAAACAGTTGGTGTTTCCCATCCTCCTGCAACCCCTTTAATACTTAAAGGAACATCTAAATAGCTAAGGCATTTTTCCACCGGAACTAAAATATCTTTCTCAGGAAGTACCACTTCAACACGGTCCGGTCGTTCAATCAAAATTAGATCTGCAATAAATGAAACCAGGCAAATATCAACACCAACTGAGAAAACAATAAGAACCCTTTCGCCCATCTTGTCAATACCGATTGCTGCTGCTGGCATTGTCTCACGTAATGACTCCCTTTCTCTGGGTGGGTCAACGCAAGTCAAATTTTCAAAACCGAACATTTCTGGATCAGCTAAGGCATCTGCTCTAAGCCATCTTTCTCGCGCGAGTCTCGATAGTGGATGGAACCCAGACTCTGGATTTCGAGAAGAACTCACAATTTCTACTGCTGATGCAAGAACTTCTGATAAAGGTCTGCCGCTACCCATTAGTGAATTAGCTTCGCGGTCGAACTTCCCAACTCCCACTTCAATTTCCCCATTGGTAACTCTCATTACTTCAAGTCCTAAAATCTCACCCTTCCATGTCCCACACTCACAAATTGATTGCAGTCCAAATTTCAAACATAGTTCGTCAAACTCAGAAGGCGCAGTTTGCACACTGTCTCTAGCTTCGATAGCGATAGGTTCCACAGAAATAGGCTCTCCATCAGAAAGGAAGAAAATGCTGGGTGGTGGATTCAAAATACTCGCCCGTCTTTGTGTTATTTGAGCGTTTTGCAAGTTCTCAAAAAAGATAATCAAGTCAAGTTCACCCTGAGTGGTTAACTCTAGGAGAGAGGCACCCAACAGGCTTTCTGGGGTTTCTTCGTCAGCTATTATCCATAAGGTCGAATTGTTCCGAATTCCATTTCCAGAGGCATCAGTCAAATTTCCGAGTTCTTGACTCTTTTCTCCGGAAAGAATTTTTCGTAATTTACTTCGGTTTAGAGATAACCGTTGTTCTTCGTCTAAAGGCAATTTTCTACAAGTATTATCTGTAGCTGGTTTCTACTCAGAACCCTTTTTACGACCTTTGCCGTACCTACGTTCAAATCTTTCAACTCGACCAGCTGTATCAATAATCTGCATTTTGCCGGTGAAGAAAGGATGACTCGCAGATGAAACTTCAACTTTGACCAACGGGTACTCAACCCCGTCAACAAGTGTTGTTTCTGCGGTCTCAGCTGTTGAAGGAATCAAAAAGGTGGTTCCTTCACTAGTGTCTTGGAACGCAACCGTTCTATATTCAGGATGTATTTCAGATCTCATAGCAGTCCAGTCTGTTGGAATTGTTTACTATTAGCAACCTTCATTTAAATTCAAGAAGCTTCAATTGACGGACCTTTAGCAACTTCTGCCAAAAATTCGTCATTATTAGGAAAAGTCTTTAGTCGATCGATGAGTAGCTCCAGGCCTGCGCCTGAACCATTATCCCCGTCAGATGCTAAACCATTTAAAACTCGTCTT
Source organism: Acidimicrobiaceae bacterium (assembly GCA_002729765.1). Lineage (GTDB taxonomy): Bacteria > Actinomycetota > Acidimicrobiia > Acidimicrobiales > MedAcidi-G1 > MedAcidi-G1. The sequence goes on along the minus strand of PBYV01000006.1, from coordinate 47,114 downwards.
AATTTCCACACTTGGTTTAATTGCTTGCGATCAAATAAGAGTTCTTCATGACGAGTTGATGAGGCATTCACGTCAATAGCGGGATACACGCGTCTTTCAGCTATTCTTCGGTCCAAACGAAGCTCCATGTTTCCTGTTCCTTTGAACTCTTCGAAAATTACTTCATCCATCTTTGATCCTGTTTCCACTAAAGCTGTGGCCAAAATAGTCAAAGAGCCACCTTCTTCAACATTTCTAGCAGCACCAAAAAATTTCTTTGGCGGATACAAAGCCCCACTATCAACACCACCAGACATGATTCGGCCTGTCGCTGGAGCGGCCAAATTATATGCTCTAGCTAATCGTGTGATTCCATCAAGAATGATCACTACGTCTTCACCATATTCAACAAGTCTTCGAGCTCTTTCTATGGTTACTTCGGCAATAGCAGTGTGCTCTTCAGCCGGTCTATCAAAAGTTGAAGCGGCAACTTCACCCTTCATAAGCCACCTTTTCATATCAGTGACTTCTTCAGGTCTTTCGTCAACTAGTAATACAATCAATTTAACTTCAGGGTTATTTGTCTCTATTGATCTAGCGATTTGTTTCATGATTGTTGTCTTACCAGCCTTCGGCGGTGAGACGATAAGGCCCCTTTGTCCCTTACCTATTGGGGATAACAGGTCAACGATGCGAGCAGTCATATTAGATGGGTCAGCAGCTAATTCGAGGTTTAACCGTTCATCTGGAAAGAGAGGTGTCAGATCTTCGAAATGAGGACGTTTCAGCGCATCTTCGGGCGGGTTCCCATTTACAGTGTCTAATCTCAACAAAGCAGGGTTTTTTTCACTTCTATTTGCCGGCCTTGCCCTACCAACCAAGTAGTCTCCGCGTCGAAGATCAAATTGCTTGACCTGTTTCACGGATACATAAGCGTCTTGTTTTGAAGGGCGGAATCCTGTTGTTCTCAAAAAGCCATAACCTTCATTACGTAAGTCCAAATAACCTTCTATCGAAACAGGTTCACCATCCCAGGAATCATCTTGGCCATCTGGCCTACCACGGCGGCGGCGGCGGCGGTTTCCTGGTTCCGTGAATTCATTACTACGTTTTTCTCGATTGTTGCTAGAACTTCTTGATTCAGAATCTCTACTTGAAGATGTTCTGCTACTACTAGCATTACTCGAAGTTTCAGGTTTCACAGATTTGCTGGAATCGTCGTCTTTGCTGGAATCGTCGTCCTTGATCTCTTCCTCAACTTCATTCTCACTCTTGAGAGCAACCTCCCAATCAGCTGGCGGTTCTTCTTGATCTTTTGTAGTGGTTGCTTCTTGATCACTTGCAGTTGTCTCTTTTTCCGACTCTTCAGTTTTTGAAGTCGAAGAGGAAGTACCTCCAGAAGCCAAATCAAGGATCAACTCAACTATCTCCGCTTTTCTGGCACGTGAAGCAGGTTTCCCTCCTAAAGCCGTGGCAATTGTAATAAGTTCATCTCGCCCTTTGGCTTCCAATGAATCGCTTTGTAACTCAGTCGAGTCCATACTTAAACACCTCTGTGTTCTGTGTGTTGTTGGGTTAAACCCCTCTAGAAAATTGGTTTAACACCGAAATTGAATTGCCGTTAAAACGAAACACGCTCTGGGTCGTACACTCGTGTAACCATCAGACCTGATGAATGTCAATCAGGCCCTTGGCCTTAACGACACCTAGTACTGTATGCGAAGCGCAACTAGTCAACAACGCAAAACCTTAGTTAAAAACAGTTTTTGCTTTTTTTTCTGCAAAAACCTTTTATTTAGTTGGCTAAAAGAGCTTTCATAAGCTGATACCCCTGAGTCAAAGGCATCTCCGAAACGCCAATCTCAGTGAAAACACCACCATCCGAATCTTTTTCTGAATCAAACAGGAGATAAGGAACGGGATCAGGCGTATGCGTCCGAAGCGTCAAAGGAGTTGCATGATCAGGAAGCATCAACATTCTCCATGGTCCTAAATCCTCTAAGCCGGAAATCAACCCTTTCAAAATCCGGCTATCCCAATTTTCGAGAGATTCGACTTTAGCTTCAACATTTCCAGCGTGACCAGCTTCATCAGTAGCTTCAACATGAATTATGAATAAGTCTAAACCGCCCTCCAACTCTCTTAGAGCCATATCTCTCTTCCCTTCATAATCTGTGTCATACCAACCGGTTGCACCCGGAATATCGCATACTTTCATTTCGGCTAACTTCCCAATACCTCTAACAAGATCAACTGCTGTGACTAAACCTGCATTCACTCCATTGACTTCACTAAATGATGGCAATTGGGGTTGCGTTCCCTGACCCCATAACCAAATCCCCGTTGCCTCTAAATTAGATGCGGCCAATATTTCTTCAGATGCAGCCATAAGGTCAGAAATTTTTTGTCCTGATCTCCCAGAAGGCAATACAACTGGATCACCTGTTAAATCATGTGGGGGTACACAAACCGCATCAACGAAATCCATAGGGGCGATCATTGCGTTTCGAAAACTGACACCTGGTAAAAAGGAAATACCCTCGTCAGGATTTCCTAATTCTCGATTTAATTGAGCAATAACCTTCTCAGCTTCATCTGAAGAAGGGTTTCCGCCTGCATAATCAATCATCACTCCATCAACTACTTTCACAAAATTGCACCTGAACGCCGTTTGATCTGGCCTTAATTTGATTCCAAGCGCAGCAACCTCGATCGGGGCTCGCCCTGTGTGATATTGACTTGGGTCGTAGCCAAAAATCGACATGTTGCCTACATCACTTCCCGGAGGCATGCCACTTGGAATTACTTCTGCCCTGCCTAAAATGCTTTTAGCAGCAAGAGAGTCAAGATTTGGCATATTAGCTACCTCTAAAGGAGTCCTTCCGTCGAGTTCCGGAACTGGTAAGTCAGCACAACCGTCTGGCACGCAAATCACATATTTCATACTTTTCTGATCCTGACAAGAATCTTTTTCATCTTCATTATTTTTCATCTATTCTGGAGCAACTGGTCACGTGATCTTTCACGATTTCTAAATCATTCGGCAGTCGGGTAAAGAACTCAGGACGCTCGTGTAAATCCGCTAGACGATCTGGAAGAGGTGGACAGTCCCCCAATGCTCTTTCGACTGCTTTGGGAAATTTAGCTGGATGTGCCGTAGCCAAAGAAACAATTGGAATTTCAGGATCGATTTGTTTATCTCGATGAGAACGGGCAGCTAAAACCCCTATTGCAGAATGAGGGTCGAGAATAACGCCTGATCTTTCTGATTCTGAAGAAATGCACTTGATTACTTCTTCATCATCGAAACTGTACGCTGCCCAACTATTGGAGAACTTGGCTTCGGTATCAGAGTCGACTTTAACGCTTCCATCGGCTCGGAACTTTTCTAAAAGGTTCTTTACCTTCGTCCCGTCTCTTTCAAATAATTCGAAAATGAGTCTTTCTAAATTAGATGAGATTTGAATATCCATACTTGGAGAAAGGGTTGGTATGACTTCGTCAATTTTCATTTCAGCTGAAGTAAAAAATTGAGTGAGAATATCGTTTTTATTGCTTGCAACCAATAATTTGGGAATGTTTAGACCACAATTTCGCGCCGCGTGGCCAGCAAATACATTTCCAAAATTTCCAGTTGGGACTGAAAAGATTACTGGCTGATCGTGTGAACCCAATCTTTCTGAAGCCACCACGTAATAAACGATCTGAGCCATGACCCTCGCCCAGTTAATTGAATTAACAGCACCTAATCTCAATTTGTTTCTGTATTCAAGATCATTAAACATCGCTTTAACCAAGTCTTGACAATCATCGAAAGTTCCTTCAATCGCAACATTATGAACATTGAAAGAATCGACTGTAGTCATCTGTCTCCGTTGCACTTCAGAAACTCTGTCCGAAGGGTGAAGAATCACGATGTCTAGATTCTGACGATCTTTACAAGCTTCAATTGCCGCAGAACCTGTATCCCCAGAAGTTGCCCCTACGATCGTAAGATGCTCTCCTCGGTTATTTAATTCGTAATCAAATAGCCCACCAACCAGTTGGAGGGCTATATCTTTGAATGCAAGAGTGGGCCCATGGAATAATTCCATCAAGAAAAGTTGTTCATCTAATTCGATTAAAGGAACAACTTCCTGCGCATCGAAAGACTTATAGGCTTCATCTATAATTTTTTTTAACGTTTCTTGATTAAGACTTTCTGCTGTAAAAAGGTTCATAACCTCAAAGGCTGTTTCTAAATAGTCGCCACTACCTGAACCTTTTAATGTTGGCCATTCGTCTGGAACGTATAGACCTCCGTCATCGGCGAGACCTGTCAGCAAAGCTCCACTAAAGTTTTTTTCTGGCGCTGAACCTCTTGTACTTACGTACTTCACTCGAACCCCTTGACTCAATCGATGCCAATAACCCTGAGCACAGTACCTACACTTCTAACTGTTTCTAGCTCATTCAAAGCATCGGTCGCGGCTTGAAAATCACTCTCGAAAGCTTTATGCGTAATAAAAATCAGTCTTGCTTCACTATCAAGACCCTCTTGTTCCATCGACCTTATTGAGACGTGGTGTTCTCCGAGAACAGTAGCCACTTGTGCAAGCACACCTGGTTGGTCATCAACTTCCACTTCTAGGAAATACTGACTTTCTAGCTCTGCAATTGGTGAAATTCTCATAGGTTTGAATTCGCCAATTGAAGCACTATTAGATCTTTTTAAATTACAAGAAGCGTCGATCAAGTCGCCAAGTACTGCTGATGCTGTAGGTTCACCTCCAGCGCCTCTTCCGTAAAACATCAACTCTCCCATTGCATCACCTTCGACGAAAATGGCGTTGAAACTTTCTCGAACTGTGGCTAAAGGGTGCGTTAAAGGGACCATACTTGGGTGAACGCGAACGCATAAGGCATCTTCACCATCAATTTTTTGTTTTTCTGCGATTGCTAAAAGCTTTATGCAATGATTCAAACGATGAGCAAAATCTATGTCCTCAGGAGTTATCTTTGTGATCCCCTCAACATGGACGTCACCGAGTGTGACCTGACCTCCGAATGCAAGACTTGCAATTATTGCAGCTTTCGCAGCTGCATCATGACCTTCAACATCAGCTGTTGGGTCGCTTTCTGCATAACCAAGTTTTTGCGCTTCGTCGAGAGCGTCTGCGTATGGCATATTCTCTTCAGTCATTTTCGTAAGAATGAAATTTGTGGTTCCATTTACTATTCCCATCACTCGTGTAATTGGTTCACCTACTAAAGATTCGCGCAACGGACGGATGATTGGAATCGCAGCTGCAACAGCAGCTTCAAATAAAAGATCAACTTCAGATTGTTTAGCTGAAGAGTACAACTCATCTCCATGAGTAGCCAAAAGTTCCTTATTTGCTGTAACTACAGGTTTCCCAAGTTCAAGAGCTTTTAGAATCAGTTCTTTAGATGGATTAATTCCTCCCATCACTTCAACGACAACGTCCACGTCAGGACTCTCAATAACTAAATTCGAATCGTCAGTAAATGCAGAAGGATCTATAGGAACATCTCGCGATCGCGAAACGTCGCGGACAGCCACCATGACAACATTGAGTGTTAGTCCTGTGCGTTCGGCAATAGCTTCGCTCTGCTCATCGATTAATTTACACAAAGAGGCTCCGACCGTTCCGCAGCCTAGAAGTCCTATGTTGACATTAGCTAATTCCATACTCATACAGTACTTGGCGAAAGACCGTAGTCAGGTACTGTTTTAACTTCTTTAATATGTTAAATGTCACGTCTTACTAAATCTTCGTATGATTCTCTTGCTACAACCAGTCGTGGAGATCCATCTGATACGAAAACGACTGCTGGCCTAAGCATTTGATTGTAATTCGAACCCATTGAGTGACCATAAGCACCCGTTACAGGTGTGGCAAGAATATCTCCTACTGAGAGATCTTCAGGAACCCATGCTTCTTTTATAAGAACATCTCCAGATTCGCAATGTTTACCTACAAGACGTACTGAGCTTTGCCGTTCCGTTTGATTTGATCTTGGCAGAAAAGTCTCATAACCGGACCCGTAAAGAGCTGGTCTAGGATTATCACTCATTCCGCCATCAACCGAAACATAGGTCCTATGACCAGGAACTTCTTTAATTGTTCCTACTGTGTAGAGAGTTACGGCTGCGCTAGCGACTATGGAACGCCCCGGCTCTGAACCAACTGAAGATTTAACTCCAGCCTTTGCACAAGCATCGAAAATTGCGTCTGCCCACTCTTGTATGGAAGGAGCAGATTCTCCTTCGACATAAGGGACCCCTAAGCCTCCTCCAACAACCAACTCAGGGAAATCATACGGAGCTGCAAATTCTGCTAATACTCCGACTGCTTTCGCGAATGGCTGGACATCAAAAACCTGACTGCCAATATGGGCATGTAATCCTAGTAATTCCAAATGTTTCGAACTTCTAGCTCTCTCAACGGCCTCTTCAGCTACACCTGATTTAACTGTAAATCCGAATTTTGAATCTTCTTGTCCTGTCGAAACGAATTCATGAGTATGCGCTTCCACTCCGGGAGTGACTCTTAGAAGAACTTTGATTGACTTATTAAGGTCTGCACACAATTCCTCTAAACGATCAAGTTCATTAAAAGAATCTACGACTATACGTCCTACGTTCTCCCTGAGAGCCATGTCGAGTTCTTCGAAACTCTTGTTGTTTCCATGCATTACTATTCGTTCGCCAGGAACATCAGCTTTTCGAGCTATGTACAATTCTCCACCAGTTGCAACGTCAAGATTCATGCCTTCCTGATAAGCAAGTCTTGCCATCTCTGTGCAAAGAAAAGCTTTTGTGGCGTATGCGACATTGCCATCAAATGCTTCCACCGCTTCACGACATCTTGATCGCAAATGTGTTTCATCATAAACGAAAAGTGGTGTACCAAATTCATGAGCAAGCTCTAATAAGTCACAACCTCCTACAAGAGTGTGTTCTCCAGATGAAATATCTGTAGTGTCTGGCAACAAATCACGCGATATTGGACCTGCCATCAGCCATCCCCCTCTTCAACAAGGTCATCACGCCACATCTCTACAGGAGCGCTAACGCCCAACAATTCCATTCCTACCTCAAGTCCGACTAAAACTCCCCTCATTAACAGAAAACGGGCTTGCGTTAAAGAAGGTTCTACATCATCACCAAGAATACGACAGTCGTGATAGAAGCCATGTAAATCTCCGGCAAATTCCCTCAACCATGTTGTTATTTGATGTGGTGCCAGCTCGCGACTAGCTCGCTCAACAACATCTGGTAATTCATGCAGCGACCGGATCAAAACCAGTTCTCTGTGATGCTGAAGTTCCGACAGGTCAACCTCAGAAAGAGGCAACGGCTTGAAACCGATTTGATCAGCTTTTTTCATCATTGACCGGATTCGGGCATATGCATATTGAACATAAAAAATCGGATTTTCATTTACTCTTTTAGAGACCAAATCCAAATCAAATGTTTGAGTTGTTTCAATGGATTGAAGTAGATAAGTAAAACGTGCAGCATCAGGTCCAACTTCTTTTACAACTTCTGAAAGTTCTACTATGTCTCCAGTTCGTTTTGAAAGTTTTACTTCTTCTCCGGAACGCTGAAGATTTACCATTTGAGTAACTTCTACTTCTAGCCTTTCAGCTTCATACCCTAAAGATTCAATCGCTGCTTTCATGCGTGGGATGTACCCATGATGATCAGCGCCCCAAACATTTACAAGACGTTCAGCTCTAACTAATTTGTCGAGATGATATGCAACGTCCGGTAATAGGTATGTGTACTCTCCATCTGATTTAACTAATACTCGATCCTTGTCATCACCATATTCTGTGCTTTTTAACCAAATAGCCCCATCTTTTTCATAAGAGGCACTTGCCTCTTCGAGCATTGAGAGGGTCTTTTCAATTGAACCTGAGTCAACCATCGAAGTTTCGCTGAACCAAGAATCAAATTCTATGTTCAAGTCGCTAAGAACTTCTTTGTGACTAGATAAAGCTCGTTTTTTACCCCAATCAAGCGGATCTTCGTCTTCAGGTATCTCAGTAGCCCATTCTTTGATGTAGGCCCCGTGGTATCCATCTGCTGGAATGTCTTCTCCTGCAACACAGGCAGCCAAAGAAGCGGCAAATAAATTCATCTGTGTCCCTCGGTCATTTACATAGAATTCTCGCGAAACCGAATAACCTGACCTTTCCAATAATCTGGCAACCGAATCTCCGTAACACGCCCCTCTTCCATGCCCAGCGTGTAAAGGTCCAGTCGGATTCGCGCTTACAAATTCAACAATTACTTTCCTGTTTGCTCCTTCTTCCGAACGCGCCCAATCCTCAGAACCAGCATCAACTGCTTGCAACAAGACGTCATAAAGCCAAGCTTTGTTTAAATAAAAATTTAAAAATCCAGGCCCGGCAACCTCTAATCTGGCTACATGGTCTGACGGAAAACTTTCAAGAGTTGTTGCTAACTGCCCCGCTAGATCACGTGGATTCGATTCTGCTTTTTTAGCCAAAGCTAAAGCAACATTCGTTGACCAGTCTCCATGTTCAACATTTGCTGGTCTTTCTAAATGAATCTCGGCCGGCGTTTCAAGACCCAAACTTAACAGGGCTTCTCGTATCAGATTCTTAATACTTTCGCGAACATCCATGATCCACCCCGGTGAAATTTTATAACACCTTTGAGGCGTTATGGGTCCTCCAAGATATTACAGGACATGTCCTTGTCTAATGAAAGACTTTTATTAAAGAACGCTTAATTGTTAATAAATCAACTTAACAAAGTCAAACGGTTACTTCAGGCTCTTGACCCTTCAAACGTCGCCGTTCCAAAAGCACCCAGTTTGGCTTCGCCACTAATCTGATCACCATCAATGGTTGCTGTGGCATCAATTGTTATTGGCATTGGTTGCGTCATATTTACTGTCCATGAAAGGTTGTCTCCATCTACAGTGCCATTTTCTAATTCCATGCTCCCTTGTGGTCCTGACATAGTACCCGTAAGGGTATTTCCATCAGAAGTAAGCTCGAGGGTTCCTGCTTGGGCTCCCATAGGGCTGTTAAGTGTTACATTCCATGTACCGTCAGCACTCACTTTTTTCCTCCATTGATTGTTGTCGCTACTCGCATAAACGTAGATCAAAAACTTTCAATTGTCCCATACGGGATCAACTTTTAATTGATTGACAATTTACAACTTAACTCTCTAGAGCTATCTCATTTTCTTCATTTGAGGAACTTGCGTCATCTCTCGTCACAATTATTAAAGCCGCTATAACAATCACCCCTCCTACTATCTGCAAAAGCGAAACACTTTGTTCAAGAAAAATCCAAGCTCCTGCTGCAGAAAATACTGGAATGGCAAGCATCAGTAGACCCGTAAGGCTTAAAGAAACATGTAAATGAGCCCAGTTCATTAAAAAATGACCGCTTCCTGGTATCGCCAGCAAAACCAAAATCCAGAGAAACTCATTTCTGGTTAGGTCAGGGAAACCTGATGTTGAACTTTGAAAAATTACTAAGAAAGGTAACAGTCCCAGTGAACCTATAAGCATTGCCAATGTCTGAAGAGTAAAAGTGTCTATTCTCGAACGAACTGATTTGACAGCAACGAAATAAGCTGAAAATAAGATCATTGCCAATAAAGCAAGTAAATCTCCTAATGGACTCCATGAAATTTCGCTGCTTGAGCCTAAAACGACTACAGCCACACCCCCTGTAGCAAAAATAGAAATTCCGACCAACCTCTTGGTAATAATTTCTCCGAACTTCCCGCCAGCAACAAATATCAACACGATTGTCTGCAAAGCACCGATAATCGTTGCATTTGCAACAGTTGTGATGTTAAGGGCTGAGAAGAAAACCACTATTTCAGAACAAAAAAGCACTGCAACAGGAAATGCGATTTTTATCTGCTCCCATGTAATTCTTTTACCTATAGCAAAAAAGACCACACCATAAACGACCACTCCCAAAGACTGGCGCCAAAATGCAATTTCAATACCTGATAAATCAAGGCGCGCGACAATAATATTTCCAGTCGACCAACAAATAACTGCAACTACTGCTGCAACGCGTCCCAGGTGAGGCAAATTCATCGACAAATTCTCATTCCTGAACAATAGAACCAATTTGAATCTCGAATAGGGGCTTTAACAAATAATTTGAAATGGTTATAAAAAGTTAATTTTGCCGAAGGTGCAAGTTGCTAATTTGTTTACTATTGTTGCGTTATGTTTCGCTACACATAAATTTGTAGCTTTTTAAATTCAAAATTGGAGATTTGAATGAAAATAATTAAAAGAGTTGCTGCAGTCTTAGCACTATCACTTTTGGTCGTATCTTGCGGAAGTGAAGAATCCGAACAGTCAGGTGAGGAATGGCCAGACAAGATTGTCTTCGGTTTTGTTCCGAGCCAAGAACAAGACCAACTACAAGATGACATCAAACCCATGGTGGATCATCTATCACAAAAACTAGGAATCGAAGTAGAAGGTATTGTAACTACTGACTTCGTGGGACTCGGAACCGCAATGGGAACCGGCAAAGCAGATCTTGGTGCATTTGGACCTGCTGGGTTCGTAATGGCTCAAAAAGAATTTGGAAATATGAGTGTTATGGCTCAAGCAATTCGCTATGGAGCACCTACATATCATGGTCAATGGATGACAAATGACTCAAGTATCTGTGAACCAGGCACGCTTAAGTCAGGAACAGCTCTAATAAATGGGTCAGATGGTATGGAACAAGTCGGTGCAGTTGATGCAGTCGCCTTGCAAGTAGGTGTTTCCTTTGGAGACTCAGGCAAAGAACTTGCAGAAACAGTTGATGCAGGAAGCGTCTCTCCTGGAATGTCCTGCATGGCAGATATAAGTAATGTGATTGGAAAGACTGTCGCATTTACCAACGAAAGTTCAACATCTGGCTACCAGTACCCAACGTTGCAACTTCGAAATGCAGGAATCGAAGATGACCAGTACGGAAAAGTTTTTGCCGGTGGGCATGATGGTGCCGTTGCTGCTGTTTACAACGGTGATGCAGACTTTGGTGTTGCCTATGACGATGCACGTCGAACAATGAGGAAGACGAACACGGATGTAGGCGACAAAGTAATTGTCTTCAACCTCACTGCGGAAATTCCTAATGACGTAATAGCTGTAAGAACCGACTTGCCAGACAGTTTGAAGGGTGCCATCTATTACAACATGGATGCTTACTTGAAAACTGAAGAAGGCGAAGCGGTTTCTGACGAAGTATTTGGTTGGACTGACATGCAGGTAGCCAAAGACTCCGACTTTGATGTTGTTCGTGAGGCAAATGAAAAACTAGGAGTTAACGACTAAAACTCGAACCCCAGCGTTCATCAAATAATTTAGGGAAAACGCGTGATAAAAATCGAACGTGTCTCAGTTACCTATCCGGGTGGCGTTGAGGCTCTAAAAAACGTCGATATTGAGATAGAAGATGGCGAGTTTGTTGTCATAGTTGGGCTTTCCGGAGCAGGGAAATCAACACTGCTTCGGGTGCTCAACGGACTCGTTCCTGCAACATCGGGGTCTATTATCGTTGACGGAACTGAAGTGGTAAACGCTAATTCTCATACACTAAGACAAGTCCGTTCTAAGACTGGGATGATCTTTCAGACATTCAATCTTGTGAATAGAACTACGGTTTTGAACAACGTGCTAATGGGTCGCCTTGCTAATGTTCCTTCGTGGCGATCTACTTTAGGGCTTTGGCCGGCCGAGGATAAAGAGGCAGCAATGCTCGCCTTAGAAAGAGTCGGAATCGTAGACAAGACTTATGTACGTGCTTCAAACCTTTCAGGAGGTCAACAGCAGAGAGTCGGGATCGCCAGAGCTTTAGCTCAAGAACCTTCACTCATGCTTGCAGATGAACCTGTAGCTGCACTAGATCCGGTAACAAGCCGTCAAGTTATGGGTGATTTGCAAAAAATTAACCGAGAATTAGGAATCACTACTCTCGTAAACCTCCATTTTTTAGACTTAGCTAAGGAATATGGGAAACGTCTAATTGGTTTACGTGATGGCGTGTTGGTTTATGACGGTGATATAAACAAAGTAACTGACGAAACTTTCCGAGAAATCTATGGAAGAGCTATTACTTCAGAAGATCTTCACGCTATGAATGAAGAACAGCAACAAAGTATCGGCAATGGTAAATGAATGACTCCACAAAGACTTCTGAGAGGCCAGTAAAACCGAAACCACGTGCACGCTCGTTTTTAATCGCTTTAGTACTTTTAGTTTTGACTTTTTGGGCAGCGGTCAGAGTTTCCTTCGACCTCTCTACTTTTTGGGAAGTTTGGTCAAATCCAATATGGAGTAAATTTTGGCCTATTCCTTGGGATTGGGTTTTTACAAAGGAAAACACGTTTGATCCCTTGATTGAAACTCTGCAAATCGCCGTGGCATCAACTCTTCTCGGTTGCTTAGTCGCCCTTCCCGTTAGCTTTGCGATGTCCTCGCTGACGACGCCCAATAAAGTTGTCTACTTCATCAGTAAAACTATTATGAACCTAGTACGTGCTGTACCAGACCTTTTCTGGGCGAAATTGCTTGTAACCGCAATAGGAATTGGAGCTTTTGCGGGAGCATGGTCGCTTTCAATTTTTTCTTTAGCAGTGATGGTAAAACTTTTTAGCGAAACGGTAGATGCAGCTGACCCTAGACCTCTCGAAGCTGCCCGCTCTTCAGGAGCTCGACATCTACCTGCTGTTAAAACAGGTGTTTTCCCGACTGTTTTCCCTTCCTACGTTGCTTATTCTCTATATATTTTCGAACTTAATATCAGAGCATCGGTCGTACTTGGTCTCGTTGGAGCCGGTGGTGTAGGTAGGGTTATTGAAACTCAACGTCAGTTCTTCCGATTCGATCGCATATTGGGATTGCTAATAATCATTTTTGGAATTGTATGGGTGATAGAACAAATTAGCGTCTCGTTAAGAAAGAGACTTGTCTAACATGGAAACTCTTTCAGATACCTCAATTCCCTCGCAGAGACCCCCGGAACCAAAAACTTTTCATCGTTGGTTTATTGCGCTCCCATTTTTGGTTGCAATTATTTGGTCCGTTGTTGGACTCGATATAACTCTTTCACGCTTGCTAGCCGCACCAGGTGACGCTTGGTCAATTATAAGGCAAATGATACCGCCAGCTTTTGGTGAAGTTTATGAACGTGGCGCAGTCGGAAAAATCTTCGAATCCGTATACATAGCTTGGATTGGGACAATCATCGGAGCTTTCGTATCACTTCCTCTGGCCTTCTTAGCTGCTCATAACGTTGCTCCACTTTGGATCCGATCTCCTATACGCCAGTTATTTAATGCAATCAGAGCAGTGCCAGAACTGATTCTTGCGGTGATCCTAATACCAGTTACGGGACTGGGAGCATGGGCAGGAACTCTAGCGATTGGCATACATTCAATCGGCACTCTCGGCAAATGGGCTTGTGAATCAATTGAAGATATTGACGAAGGGCCGATGGAGGCGACAAAAGCATGTGGAGGGAAATGGGTTACTGGCATGAGATGGGGAGTTCTGCCTCAAGTTATGCCAGTCATAAGTTCTTACTGGTTATTTAGATTTGAAATTAATGTCAGGGCTTCTGCTGTTCTAGGAATGATTGGGGCCGGTGGAGTTGGCTCAGAACTGGTTTCCCAACTTTCATTTAGGAACTTCCCTGCTGCTAGCGCTGTTTTGATAATGACAATGGCAGTGGTCTTGACTATAGATACCATTTCTGCTGCCGTAAGGCGCAGAATTATAAAAGGTGCGGAAACCACTGACGAAGAATCACGCACTCTTGAAGCCATTACAGACTTAACTGGAATCAGAAGCTAGAAAAGTAAATCGCCACTTTTAATACTTACTGCTTTAACCTTTCAATATGGAAAAGGATGTAATCGGTATTGACATTGGTGGCACCTCGGCCAGAGCTATCGTCCTTAATCCATCTAGTTTCGAAATAAAAGACCAACTCACAACAGCAAGTAGTGATAACGGACTAGAACTTGTCCAAATTATTAAATCTCTCGTTAGGAAACTAGAAAAGAATACAGAACAATCTTTCTCAAAACTCGGCTTAGGAGTAGCTGGTTTGACTCACAGGTCAGGAACAGTCAGATACTCTCCCAACCTTCCTGACCTCGTTGAATTTCCTATAACTCTTGAAACTGAAAATGAGCTCGGCATTCCTGTCGTTGTAGGCAATGATGCGACTGTAGGAACGATCGCAGAATGGAAAATAGGTTCAGGTAAAGGGAGTGATAATTTTGCTTTGGTAACTCTGGGGACCGGAATCGGAACAGGTTTTGTCATAGATGGCCGCCTCCTGCTCGGTAACAATGGTTTCGCTGGTGAGGCTGGACACATGACGATAGATGTCAACGGGCCAGTCCATATAACAGGTCAGAGAGGACCTTGGGAATACTTTGCCTCTGGTAACGCCTTAAACCGCATCGTCCAAAAAGAAGCCTCGGAAGGAACCTACCCTTGGGGAGTTAATGAAGCAGGCAACTGGGAAAATGTTACAAGTAAACATTTGTCTTCTGGAATACAAAAGCTAGAACCGGACTCTTTGAGAATTCTGGATCACTTCTGTCATGAAGTCAGTAAAGGGTTAATCAATCTAATTTTACTTTTAGATTTAGAAAGAGTTGTACTAGGTGGTGGAGTTTGTGGAATCGGAGAACCACTGAGAAATGGGGTTGAGAAATGGATAGAAGAAACTCTTATAGGAAATGAGCACCGTCCAAAGATTGAAGTGAAATTAGCAAAGCTAGGTTCAAGTGCCGGAGCTATTGGAGCAGCCCTGTCCACAACAAACTTTTTTTAGTTGCTACTCAACTCCTTACTAAACATTTCTAAAACTCTGCCCCAAGCAACATCAGCAATTTCAGGGTTGTAGGTACCAAGAGGGTTTTCTTCATTGGCAAAAGCGTGACCTGTTTCAGGATAAATATTAAAAGTCACGTCCTTACCCATTTCTCTGAGTTTGTTTTCTAATTCAGCGACTGAATCGGGAGGGAAAAAATCGTCAACACTCGCGAAATGTCCTTCAACACGAGCTGTCAGATCTGTCCAGTCAGGCTCACCGTCTCCTAGGGGGGCTCCGTAAAAAGGAGCTACAGCAGCGATTCGGTCACCTTCTGAGGCTGCAATTAGCAGACTTAGCATCCCTCCCATACAAAACCCAACTACTCCGACGGTTCCCCCATTAACATTAGGATTTTTTAGTAGATAATCGATGGCGCCGGACATGTCTCTAACAGCTCTATCTGGCGGCAAGGTGCTCATGAGCTCCCCAGCCTTATCCATCTCGGAGTGTTGAGCTAATTCACCGTGATACAAGTCAGGAGCTAATGCTACAAAACCATTTTCCGCTAGTCGGTCACAAACAGACTTGATTTGCGGCGCTAATCCCCACCACTCTTGAATAACCATAACGCCCTGACCTGCCCCATCTGGTGTAGCCAGATAACCGCCAGCTGTAGCGTCGCCTGCTTCAAAATTAACCATTTCACCAACCATGTCTACTCCTCTAAAAGAAATAATTATTTCACTTTTTTTACGAACTCTTTCGAGAAACAATATAAGGAAATGTCGTTGATTGATGTGTCCAGTGAAAAGAGGTCGTAGCCTTCCTGTTGTAACCCCGCCCCTGTAGCTCAGCGGATAGAGCATCGGCTTCCGGAGCCGTGTGCGCAGGTTCGATTCCTGCCAGGGGCGCAGAATACAGGCGATCATTGAATCGAATAGACTATGCTTACGTCTGAACCCAGATAAAAAGAGAGTTTTACCCGAGCGATGGCAAATCAAAAACAACCACGGTGGACTTTCCAATGGAAAGAACTCTACGAAGAGGTCATAGATACCGGGCTTTGCACTGGTTGCGCCGGATGTGTGATCTCATGCCCTCATGATGTGATTGGATATGAACACGCTCCGGGAGCTTACAAACCTTTTCATTTAGAAGAAGAACTAGGAACGGACAACTGTGTACATGGTGAAAAAGGTTGCACTTCCTGCACTCGTGCATGTCCAAGGTTTAGAGACTGGGAAACTGAAGCAGAAATGCACCTTTTTGACCGTCACCGTAAACCAGAAGAGCTTTCCGGAGTGTATAAAGACGTTCTCCTGACCCGAGCTAGCGATTCAACAGTTCATGAACTTGGTCAAGATGGAGGTCTGGTTTCGGCAATACTCATTTGGTGTTTAAATAACGGAATTATTGATGGAGCTCTGACTTCTCATCTCGAAAATGATGAAGAAAATGGAAATTCTTGGAAAGCTATCCCTGCTTTAGCTACTGATAAAGAATCTGTTTTAGCTGGAGCTGGGAGTAGATATACCTACTCTGCTAACACTCTTGCTATTACCGAAGCCCGTGAAAAGAATCTTGAATCGTTAGCTCTTGTTGGAATGAGCTGTCAAACTTCAATTGCTCCTGTCATGTGGAACCGTAAGGTTGGCAAGGCGGGAAAACCTATCAAATTAAACATCGGATTGTTATGTTCGAAATCTTTTGATGATTCAATTTTCGAAGAATTATTTTGGGCAAAGTACAGACTTCCAAAAGAAGAAATGACCAAAATGAACATTAAAGGCGTTTTCCAGATATGGATGAAAAATGGTGACTATCATGAAATCAACCTTAAAGAATGCCATGCTTGGACACGAGAAGGTTGCAACTATTGTCCAGACTTTGCTGCGGAACACGCTGATATATCTACAGGTGGTATTGGCAAGTACAACGATTGGACATTAACTGTTGTTCGCACAGAGTTAGGTCGTCAGATAATTATGCGAATGCTTGAAGAAGGCGTAATAGAAGGTAGGCCGGGTGATAGTGATCCAGATGCGATCGAGCTAATGCACAAGTTGGCTGCGAAAAGTCGGTCTAGATGGCCCGAATGGGCAAATTCTTCAGCAAGAGTCGGATTGCCTCAATATCAAGGGTGAATGTTTGGCTTTATGAACAAGCCTCACTTGAATCATTCAACCATCCATAATTTTCTGAAATCATTTGAGAGTTCAAATCGTCTCTGTGCTTGCGAATAAAATCATCTAGTTCTTTAAACTTTTCAAATGTGACTGAATCTTTAACTCCATTAATCACACATTCGCAATAACTTTTAGCTTTAAATGTTGACATGTCAGAATTAGATTCCTGACAAGCTTCTATGAAATTCCTCACTACTAGACCGTCTTGATCTTCCCAAGTCTTAGGCTTACCGTCATTCGCGCAGCCTGAAAACAACAAAGCACAAACAAAGATGCCCGCAAACAAATTCTTCTTTGAAAAATTTTTACCCACAGCGTGAGGTTAGCGTAATACAAGCAATATCAATCGCCAGCTATAATTTTGGCCTGTTTAATAACCGTGTCGAACATCGATTCTGTTAATCGACCGGTAAAAGTATTTTGTTGACTGACATGATAGGAACATAAAAGTTTCCTATTTGAGTCAATTGCTACTTCTAAACCATGAGAAAACTTTGGTTTTGGATTTAAACCAAACTCAACGGCTGCTGACATATAACCAATCTGACCTAAAGCAACAATAACTTTTACATTTGCCAAAGCTGAAAGCTCTCTCTCGAAAAATGGTCGACATTTATTCCGTTCTTTTTGATTTGGTTTATTTGCCGGTGGCACACATTTAACAGGAGAAGTTATAAATACGTTTTCTAGTTCCAGTCCATCTTCCAAACCGACTGACTCAGGTTGATTTGCTAACCCTGCTCTATAAAGAGCCGCGTATAAAAAGTCTCCCGACCTGTCTCCAGTAAAAACTCGTCCAGTTCTGTTAGCTCCATGTGCACCAGGAGCCAAACCAACAATAAGTATTCGAGCCTTCGGGTCTCCAAAACCTGGTACCGGCAATCCCCAATATTCCTGATCTTTATAGGCAGCGCGTTTTTCTTCCGCAACTTTTTCACGCCATGCAACAAGCCTCGGACAGGCCCTACATGAGACAACTTCTTTTTTTATTGCTTCTAATTGAAGAACATGATCCACATCTGAAGGGTAGGTTGAACTATTAATGGCAGCTACTTTAATTATCTTTGTACGTCACGGGAAAACTCCTACGACAGGAACCAAACTTCCTGGAAGGGCGCCTAACCTGCATCTTTCAAATGAAGGTAAATCGCAAGCAGAAATAGTTGCAAAAGAAATCGAGAACTCTTCAAGCAGTTTTCTTGGCAGTAAAGTGTCAGCTGTTTACGCATCACCTATGGAACGTACACAAGAAACTGCTAAACCAATTGCTAAAACTCTTAATTTACGGTTGCGTACTCTCCAAGGACTTAATGAATGTGATTTTGGAGACTGGACTGGTCGCAGATTGCGTGATCTCTCAAAACTAAAATCTTGGTCAATCATACAAAAACAACCTTCAAGCTTCAGATTTCCTAATGGCGAATCATTTACTGAAATGCAAAATCGCATGCAAAAAACTGTCGACAAAATACTTGAACGGCACCCTGGAGAAACAGTTGTATGTGTTTCGCATGCTGACCCTATAAAGGCAATACTGGCTTCTGCCGTTGGGACACCCTTGGATCTCTTTCAAAGAATCGTTGTCGGGCCTTGTTCAACTTCGGTGGTTCTTTACACAAAAGAAAGGCCTTTAGTTTTAACTTTGAATTCGAATGGAAATTTTAATGGCTCTTTAAGCTCATGAATCCACTAACTTATTAATTGTTTCGTATTAAAAAACTTAGATATGAAAGGTAGCGTCTATAACGATGGAACGCCCTGAAATAAACTGGGAGCACACTGAAAGTTTTACTGCAGGCACGATGGGGCCTCAAGGTCGACGTGTCTTTTTCTTGCAAGCTTCTTTTGGGAATCAAGTTCTTTCTTTGAAAGTTGAGAAACAGCAAATGGCTGGTTTGGCTGGTTTTCTAACAAGTATGCTAAATGATCTACCTCCGACAGATGAACCTGAACTCTCAAATAGCACTGTGGCGGAAACAAAGTTTATAGAACCAGAGGAACCTGATTGGGTAATCGGAAATTTTGAAGTCATTTATAAACAATCAGAAGACCAACTAATACTTATAGCAGAAGAACTTATTCGGGACGAAGCTTCCGAACCTGCACAAGCTCGACTGTCATTAAGTCGACTTCAAGTCGAGCATTTTATTCAAACAGCCCAAGAACTAATATCAAGCGGTCGTCCGCCTTGCCCGTACTGCGGCTCCCCTCTCGAACCGGATGCTGCGGGCTGGTGTCCATGTTCCAATTAGAAAGAAAATACTTTGAAAGAGGAAGATGAAACAGAAACTGAACAGAACCCTTTTAAAGGTCGTGAACCTATAAAAAATGAGCTTGCGCTCGAAATACTGGCCTTCGGAGAAATTGAGATAGTTGGTCGAATGCCTTGGGCATCAAATGGAACTTTCTTAGTGAACTTAGAAAACGACGGATTAAATGTTCAGGGCATCTATAAACCCCAAAAAGGTGAACGACCTTTGTACGATTTTCCTCAAGGTATTTACAAGAGGGAGGTAGCAGCCTTTGAACTTGCAAATCATTTGGGCTGGGGTCTCATACCTCCGACTGTGCTCAGGGACGGCCCTTTAGGGGTCGGCTCTTTACAGCTTTACATACCTTGTGATTATGAGAAGCATTATTTCACAATCCATAAAGACTCAAAGTTCAAAAATGAACTTATCCGTCTTGCAACTTTTGACCTTTTAGTCAATAACACTGATAGAAAAGCAGGCCATGTCCTAGTGGGAGATGATGGTTTGGTTTGGGCTATCGATAATTCTCTATGTTTTCACGAAGAATTTAAAATCCGAACAGTTATTTGGGATTTCAGCGGAGAAGAACTTCCAAAACAACTTGTTTCCGATCTGACTGCAATAACTGATAGAGGGTTACCAGAAAAATTTTCAGAACTATTGAATGAGAATGAAATTGAAGCTCTTTTACAAAGAACTAGAGCTCTCACTGCAAATGGCTCATTGCCTCATGACCCATCAGGAAGACAGGTTCCTTGGCCTCTACTTTGAGAAGCTGCCGTTATTGAGCCTCGAGAGCCTCAATTAGTTTCGGCAAAACTTTGTGTACGTCGCCAACTATTCCAAGGTCTGCAATTCCAAAAATTGGTGCTTCCTCATCTTTGTTAATAGCAATAATGTTGGCTGACCCCTTCATGCCAACTAGATGTTGTGTAGCTCCAGAAATGCCGCATGCAAGATAAACCGTTGGCTTGACTACCTTTCCGGTCTGTCCAACTTGATATGAATAAGGCACCCAACCTGCATCTACTACAGCACGAGATGCTCCGGGAGCTCCTTTAACCAGACTTGCTAACTTTTCGATCATTTCGTATTTCTCAGGCTCTCCAAGACCTCGACCTCCAGATACGACAATGGTCGCTTCGTCCAAACGTGGCCCACTGCTTTCCTCAACGAATTGATCTTTGACAACTGCAGTTCCGGTACTACCAAGATCTCCTACTTGGAGAGCTGATACAGATGCCGGATCTCCGCCCGTAGATTCTGCTACGAAAGATTTTGGTCGCACGACAAAAATGTCGAGACCTTCAGATGTAGTTCCAGTAAAAACATCTTTAGTTCCACCGAATACTGGTTCGTGACCAAGAAGGCGGTCTCCATCTGGTTTCAAATCAACAACATTCGTTATGACAGGAGTGTCAAGTTTCGCTGAGAGACGCCCTGCCACGTCGCGCCCATCGTAAGTCGTGCCACATAGCAGAACATCTGGACCTGATCCCTGTGAACACGCATCAGCTATGGCAGATGCAATTCTCGGACCAGCAAGTCCACCATCAAGTGGTCCAATTGAATGAACCACTGAAGCTCCATGGGCACCCAACTCTGCAGCAACTGAATCCGCATCACCTGCAATTACAACCTCTACAGAGTCTGCCAATTCACGAGCTTTAGCTAAAAGTTCAAGAGTGATCGAAGCTACAACACCTTCATTTGCTTCGCCATGGACCCATATTTTTGAAAATCCCATTCGTACGCCTCCTAAAGAACCTTAAGGTCATCGAGAAAAGCCATGATCCGTTCATGAGCTTCACCTTCATCAACAATTACTTCACCGGCTTCACGAGCGGGAGCATCTACTATCTCAGTTATCTCTTGACGAGCACCTGCCCAACCGACCGTTGCTGGATCAATTTCTAACGCTGCAAGATCAAGCTCTTCAACAGGTTTGTTCTTTGCCGCCATAATCCCTTTGAATGATGGGTAACGAGGTTCTACTACGCCAGCTGTAACCGAGATAACGGCTGGAAGAGGACAATCAACCACGTCATAACCAGACTCAGTCTGACGTTTAACAGTTGCCAGCTCACCGTCTACTGAAACTTCCTTTCCGAAAGTGACAGACGGAAGACCTAAAATTTCTGCTATCTGCTCTGGAACTGTTCCGGTGTATCCATCACTTGACTCAGTAGCAGTAAGAATCAAGTCAGGATTCGAACGTTTTATGGCCGCTGCTAAAACCTTTGCAGTAGAAAGAGAATCAGAACCAGCAAGTGCTTCATCACTTACCAATATTGCGCTTTCAGCTCCCATAGCTAATGCTGTACGCAAACCTCCGGTTTCTCCTCCTGGAGTCATTGAGACAAGACGAACTTCTCCTGACCCAGCAGCATCAACAAGCTGTAAAGCCATCTCAACCCCATAAGAGTCAGACTCATCAAGAATTAATTTGGTATCACGCTTTAAAGTTTTAGTATCTGGATTCAACTCACCTGGGTCAGCCGGATCCGGAATCTGTTTAACACAAACAACTACATCCATTTCGCTATTTTGCCCTTTATATGATCAAACTGGTACATCAAGTGACCAATTTCATGGGATTTTATGAGATTTTTTTCATCCTTTCGAAAAAGAGAAAAACCACTTTCAAATAGTTCAATAACACTTAGGCTTCAACACAAATCTTTTAGCAATTCACAACTACTGTTATTGAACATGAAAGTTCTCCTAATAGTAAATCCTTTAGCTTCAGCTGTAACCGGAAGAACGAGGGCTGTTATTCAAAAAGCGCTATCAGCTGACCACCGCCTTGAGGTAGCAGTAACCAATCACCGAGGTCATGCAACGCGAATCGCTCAAAATGCGGCTAAGGACGGAATAGACATCGTGGTAGTACTTGGAGGAGATGGAACATTAAATGAAGTAGCTAATGGTTTAGTCGACTCTGGAACTGCTATGGCTGCTATTCCCGGTGGTTCCACAAATGTTTTTGCTCGCACTTTAGGTGTCCCTGATGATCCTATTGAAGCTACAGGAGCCTTATTAGACTCTCTAGAAGCTGGATCGACTCACCGTATAGGCCTAGGTTCAGTTAACGGAAGATACTTTCTTTTTCATGCCGGAATAGGGTTTGATGCAGCAGTCGTCGAACAAGTCGAAAAAAGGAGCGGAGTTCTAAAACGCTTCGCTGGCCATCCTCTATTCGTTATTGCTGCAGTAGGAACTTGGCTCCAACACTACGACAAGAAACGTCCCGCTTTCCGCATCTCAACCCGGAAGGTTGGCGACGAAGAAATCGGTGATCTAGAAAATACTGGAGTAGAAGGTTTATTTGCAGTCTGTTTAAATACCGATCCGTACACGTATCTAGGAACTAGAAAAATCTCTCTAGCGCCGCATGCAAATTTAGATACCCCATTAGCCATGGCAACATTCAAAAATCTGACTTTGAAAAGGTTACTTCCAGTTCTCTTTGGGTCTTTGGGGATCGGAAAATCTACAACCTCATCAAGTCGTGCCGTTGATTTGCGAAGTGATTTAACTGAAGCACAAGCAGTCGCTTACAAATCGGTACCTCTACAAGTAGACGGTGATTTTCTCGGAAATTTCGAAGAGTTTTCATTTCGTTATAAAGCATCTTGTTTGGACGTGGTGATGCCAAAAAAGCCAACCGACTTTCAATATTCTTGATTTAGAACTTCTACTGCTAGACCTGGGAGATTAGTGATGATCCCATCGACACCCCACTCGCTTAACTGAAGAATCCTGCTTTCATCGTCAACAGTCCAAACATTCACATTTAATCCACGAGAATGTGCTTGTTCTATCAAAGACTCATCTACTAAATCGTCCCAAGGGTTGATTGATGTGTGATTGTGAGCTTTGACACGGTCTAGTATTTGAATGCCATCGCTTCGTTCGGCTACAAGCCATCCGGTAGCAATGGACGGATCCGTTTCTTTAATTCGATTAATAGCATTCATATCAAAAGACGAAATCAATATTTCGTCAACCGGCCTATAAGCCCTTACCAGTCCTACTACCGCTTCACAAACAAGATCCACTTCATCAAAGTCAGGTTCACCAGGAAGGTGCTTTATTTCTATGTTTATTCCCATGCTTTCTGACGCCTCAAAAGCTTCAGCTAAACTTGGAACTTCTTCTGGAAGACATTCCGAATCCAAATCCCTGATTAAACTGCCATCTGCAAGGTGAGCATCATGATGGACCACTAAAACCCCGTCTTTTGATCGACGTACATCTAGTTCTATCCAATCAGCACCTTGATCAAAGGCACCCGAAAAAGCATCTAAAGAATTTTCAGGAAAATCAACTGAAGCTCCTCGATGCGCAATTACCAAAGGGCGTTTCTGAAAGTTCACAAATTTACTCTTCCTTATAAATCAATTTTTTCAAAAAGTTTGTCAGAAGGCAAATAAATTTGGAATCCCACACCTTTACCTGTTCCATTTGAAACCACATTAAGAGATCCTTCTAGCTCCTGTTGGATAAATGTTTTCACTATCGTAAGACCAAGTCCGACATTATTTTCAATATCAAAACCTTCGGGGAGTCCAACCCCATTATCAGAAACTTCTATCATTACAGCTTCTTCGTTCTTACTCAATACAACATCGACCCTGCCATCTTCAAATTCCCCCAAGGCTGCTTTAAATCCATGATCTAAAGCATTTTGTAGCAGCTCAGTCACCACAACTGCCAGAGTGGTCGTAACCTCTGAAGGTAATAAACCAGTGTCCCCACTAACTTCTATGGAAATAGGTTTAACCGGTGAACTTAAACCTTCTTTTACCAACTCTACGAGGGGTCGCATTACCTCTCCAAAAGTAACCTCTCCTTCTTGGCTGACTGCAAGAGTTTCATGCACGATCGCTATCGCCCCTATCCGGCGCACCGATTCATTTAATGCCATTTGAGCTTCATCAGAATCCAGGCGTCGACCTTGAATTCTGAGTAAGGAAGAAATGGTTTGAAGATTATTCTTTACTCGGTGGTGTATTTCACGTATCGTTGCATCTTTTGAAATTAATTGTCTGTCACGGCGACGCAATTCCGTTACATCTCTAACCAATACTACAGCCCCCGTTGCTTTACCTGAATGTAAAAGTGGAAAACAATGACTTACTACAAAAGCTTTATCCTCTCGTTCCAACTCATCGATAACAGAACTCTTAAGAGAAAAAGCTTCATTAAGAATTTTTGGACTTAATCCAGTTTCTTCAAATCGTGATCCAACTACTGGTCGATGCCAACCAAGTCGATGCAACAAAGAAACCGCATTTGGGGAAGCAAACTCTATTTGACCATCGGCATTCACTAGAAGCAGTCCATCTCCGAGTCTTGGCATTCGACGCTGAAAACGTGATTCCTCGCCGTATGGGAATTCTCCTCGTTCAAACATCGCTGCAAACCTGTCGAAAATACTTAAATAAGTTCTTTCCATTTCCGATCTGGGGGTTTCTCCGACGAAAGCTTTTTCACTAGCTAAAATTGCTACTGTCTTGCCTTTCCAGATAACTGGTACCGCCATAACACTAATTTCACGATCGCCACCCGTTGAAACTTTTCCATTTGATATTTGAGCATTTAAAAAAGCTTCAGATACCAATGGTCGACTTTGCGCTTCAAACTTTTGGCCAACTAAATCAGCCCTATACAAAGTCGTTGAAGTCGTGGGACGTACGTGTGCCAGTAGAACAAAAGAATCAACTGGCGATTCCTTGTTGGGTAAATATAAAAGTAAATCTGAAAAGGAAAGGTCTGCCAGTAAACCCCACGATCTTGTTAAATCCTGTAAGTAAGAAATTAAGTCATCTTCGAGATTTCTGTTCTCTTTAGCTAATTCTTCTAGAGATGCCATTTCAAATGGTCTTTCACGTTGATTTCCAATTAGTCACGAAGGTTCAACTAAAGCCAACAGGACGGCCTGAGTCTTGAATACCAATCTCTGCATAACCTATTTTGTTACCCGGAATTCCGACTTCGCGTCCATTAATGTCAGTCAACCAAACAACACCAGTCTCTTTTTTCAATGCTTCTTCTAGATTTGATTTAAAACCACTCAAGTCAAAATCATCCGCCATTTCAAGGTTTATTTCCTTCTGCATATGTGCAATACCAATACGTAAATCCACTTATCATCCCCTGACTATTAGTTAATTTTAAGTTCTCGGTGACGTCGCTTAGAAGGTTTTAAATCCTCTTCCACAACTCTTGCCATCTCGGCAAAAATAGACCCTATTTCGGTAGAAGGATCTACTGCGACTGGGTTTCCATTATCCGAACCTTCTCTTAACGTCGCTACTAAAGGTATCTGCCCAACTAAGGGAACACCTAACTTCTCTGCAAGAGCACTTCCGCCACCCTCACCAAATAGTTCGTAACGTTGACCGTCATCACCGGTAAACCAAGACATATTCTCTATAACCCCTTTTACCTCTATTTCGACCTTCTCAGCCATAAAAGCCGCCCTCTGTGCAACTGATTGCGCAGCTATTTGTGGAGTTGTCACAACTAACATCTCAGAATCGGGTAGAAAACCAGCTAAAGATATAGCAGTATCTCCAGTTCCAGGCGGCAAATCAATAAGTAGAAAATCGGGTTCATTCCAAGCAACATCTGTTAAGAACTGATTAAGTGCTTTATGAAGCATTGGTCCACGCCAGATTACAGGTTGGTCTTCTTCTGCAAAAAATCCCATAGAAATTGACCGCACTCCGTGCGCAGAAGGTGGAATGAGCATGTCATCAACAACACTTGGTGGTTCAGTAATGCCCAACATTCTCGGAATGGAGAATCCCCAAACATCTGCATCAATTACAGCTACATCATTTCCGCGATTTGAAAGAGCAACTGCCAAATTTGTTGTAACTGAAGACTTTCCGACTCCACCTTTACCTGAAGCCACGAGGAGAACCCGAGTTTTTACATTGGATTCAAAAAAAGAAGGAGGAGCTCCTTCATGAGATCTTTCTTGGTGCGACTCTGTTGGAGATTCTTCATTCATGAATTAAAACTCTACTGCTGCTCTATTTTTTTGGATACCTAAACATTTCTTATTAGTTTCCGGATTCCAGAAAGTACCTGACCGGTACTCCTTTAAGAGCGATTTTGCTTGTCTTATATGACAAAATTGCTCTTCTTATTAGGTATATTTTTCCCAACAAAAGAGTAAAGGCAGAGTTTAAGTAGAATAAAAGTATGGGAAATACATCTCTCGACCATACAGAATTTGCTTCTATAGTGACCGCAATCACTGGAGCCTTTGGGGATCCCACTAGAAGAGAAATTTACTTGCATATACGCGAATGTGAAGAAGGAACTAATGCATCACAAATCGCAGAAAAATTCAGCCTTCATCCAAACGTAGCTAGACATCATTTAGACAAACTTCTTTCAGGTGGATATCTTGAAGTCTCACTTAAAAAAAGTACCGGATCAACCGCAGGTCGACCTTCAAAAACATACAAGGCTTCAAATTCTGATCAACCGTTAAATCTTGATATAAGAAGGGATTCCATTCTTATAAGCCTTCTAGCTCGAACCCTGTCTTTGCTGCCATCTGAAGAAGCTGAAAAATTAGCAGAAGAAGTTGGTTCAGAGGTCGGACGCTCCATGGCAGAATCCTTGGGGATCAAAGAAACACAACGTTCTTTTCGTTCGGCTACAGATGCAATTATAGATGCACTTATCTCTCATGGATTTTCAGCTCGAGCAGAACAATCTAAAAACGGACAACTAAGAATTCTTTCTGAACACTGCCCTTTCGGGAGCATGCCAATTGAACACCCAGTAATTTGTGCAGTCGACCGAGGGCTCGTTAGAGGGATGTTGAGCATTTTATATGGTGACGTTAAAACTGATCTGACTTCTTCTTTACCTATGGGTAACGATGTGTGCATTACTGAAGTTTCAATTTGATCATGTCTTTTCTCCTTATCTAAATATGCTCTACCAGTTTTTTTCATCATGAAAATCTTTGTTGTTCGTCATGCTTCAGCGATTGAGAGGTTTTTCTGGAACGGTGATGACTCAGAAAGACCTCTTGATGAAGAAGGTTCAAATCAATCACTAATGATCGCTAAATACTTTTCAGGTGCCAATATTTCTTCTATTTTTTGCAGTCCGGCTGTGCGATGTCAGCAAACAATTTGGCCCACTGCTCAACAATCAGATACCAAGATTGAATTATCAAACTCGCTTTCAGAAGGCTCTACTAGCCAAACAAATGGCTTACTCGATGAACTTGCACAAACAAAAAATTCAGATACTTCCTCAATCCTTTGCAGCCACGGAGACGTGATTAGTGAATTAATAAGATCTCTGACTTTAAACGGGATGAGTACCCCAAAAAGAAAAGGGTTTGCTAAAGCATCAATTTGGGAATTAATTTTTTTAAACGGAAAAATTGAGAGTGGTTCTTACCATGAATCACATTTGAGTTAACCCTCAAAGAAGCCCTTCTAGTCTCAGCAACTCGACAAGTTCTGAAGGTGGATTAAAAAGCGCTTTGAACTGTTCAACGTATTTTTCAGAACTGTCCATTTTTTCAAAAATCTTTGCTTCGACTACTGCTTTATAAGCTATTGCATATGGATCTTGTGGATTGATATCAAGAGAAATACCCAAAGAGATTAAACTCAGTTCTGCCAACTGTGGATCGCCAGAAATAGCCAACAACCAACCGCGATGAGCGTAAAGAGAAGAATTTGTTGGGTCATTTTCAGTACCTGAATCGAGAAGTTCTAAAGCTAAAAGTAAATCTCCGTTCCGCGCAAGCTCGCTCGAAATACTTTCACGGAAGCGACTAGATGCAATTAAGTCCCCGATTATAGGTGAAGAATTTAAAGAATCTAGAAGTAAAAGATCTTCAGAGGCTTCTAATATTTTTCCCTCTCTGAAATTTATAATTGAGCGAAAAGCTCTAGCATCTGGATACGCCGGATCAAATACTATGGAACTTTCTATATCAGAAAGTGAGTTTTCTGATTCTCCACCGAGCCAAAGCATCCAACCTCTGTAAGCAAGTGCTTCGGCATTTGAAGGTTGTAGTTCAAGAACTTGATTGTAAATTTCCATTGCCTCTTCTCTGGGGGCTACTGATGCTTCGATCAACAAAGTTCTTGGGGACATTCTGATTTCACCTGATATTGCATCTCCAGAATTCCTGCTACCTGCTGTTTTAGCTACTAGAAGACCTGATCCGATCGCTACTACACAAACCAAAGAAATCCACATCCATTTAGATGAGTTCACTAAAAAAGGAAATTTTTCTCTTGATTTATTAACATTTTTTTCTTTACCCATCCATGAAAATAGAATTAGTACTGTTCCAAAAAGAGCTGCTATTCCCGCGGTTACAGGTATCACCCAGACGAGCCCGGTTAACCCATCACCGTTTGGGTTGTAATCAATATCTTCACCGAATTTTGAAACCAAAAAATTTCTTATACCTTCATCAGATGAGCCTCCATCTACCATCGTGGAAATAGTTGCTCGGATAGTTTTCGCTACTGGAACATCTGATTCAGCTAGAGATTGACCGGCACAGACAGGGCAAGCAAAATCAGCTGCAAGATCGCTAACTCGTTCAGAATTTGTTAAAGGAGGACTTTCTGAGACTACGGAGAAAGTGAGGGATAAAACCGCCACGGAAAGAAACAAGACCCAAATTAAATGGTGTGTCTTAAAAGTCTTCATTCAGATTTTCTTTTCGCTCTTAAAAGCAAGTTCTCGATATCATTCCTTTTGACTCCGCCCACGATTTTTGCTGAAACAAATCCTGCAGGAGAAACAAGATATGACTCTGGGACAGCTATAACTCCCCAGTCGACTGATATGGGGCCTGTATCACGAGTTAAGACTGGCCACTCTCCTCCATTTTTCTCAAAAAAAGCTTCTACCGAAAGAGGGTCATCGTCAAAAGCAACACTCACGACTCTGACGCCAGTATCTATAGGTTGATTTTCTGAGAAGGAAAGCAACTCAGGATGTTCCTCTATACAAGGAATGCAAGTTGTAGAAAAAAAATTGACTAACAACCATCTTCCTTTTGCATCATCAAGATCCCAAAAAATACCATCAATAGTTTCGCCCGAGATTGGTGGAGCCACTTCACCTACTAGGTGGGTTCTCATTCTTTCTTCACCAGATTCACTCGTGGCGAAAATAATCACTAAAAAAACCGTGACTATGGCGACAACCGTTGATGCAGTCTTAGACGGACTCATTGATTTCCAATTCTTGAATATTTTCGTTGCTTGATATAACAGACTCTTCAGAGAGAGTTTTTCTTCTTGAGAATAAAGAAAAAATAGTTCCTAAAACCATCACTCCCCCGCCAAACCAAATCCACCAAACCATAGGTTGGATCGTGACTCTAATTATTGTATTTTTCTGTTCACTTTCTTCTGGAACGGACAGTACGGCTAATTGAACGTCATCTTTCCAAGTTGAACGTGTAGTCGGGGTCCCGATACTTCTACCCCCGAATGGAAACTGGTTTATTGAGGGTTTGAATAACTCATCGTCTATAAAAATTTTCGCAATAATTTTGTTCTTTTCCTTAAGCTCCACACGTTCAATACCATCAAATTTGAATTCATGACCGCCTAATGTTGCCTGGTCACCAATTTGCTCAAATTTAAACTCGGCCTGTCTTAAAAAAGAGGAAGAACATGCCAACGCTACCGCCAGAATTATCACACCTAAATGGACTACCATCCCGCCACCATTTCTCCCGAGCAATCCCCTAAATTTCCTCGATCTAAACCCAAATGAAATTTGTCTAATAGCGCTACCAGCCGCAAAACCTCCAAAACCCAAAGCCAGAGTTGGAACGAAACCTCTGCTACCTACAACAACCCCAGCGAGCATCGCTATTGATCCACAAACAACAGACGGTGTAAGTCGTTTTGAAAGGGTTTCAAGTTCAGTTTTCCCCCATGATAGAGCTGGAGCTATGGCCATCATAAATAGCAAAGCAAAACCAATTGGCGTTGACATTTTTACAAAATAAGGATTACCAACAGATATTCGGTCTCCATTCAAAGCTTCTACTATCAAGGGAAAAACTGTTCCAAGAAAAACCACGAACGCAAAACAACCAAATAAAAGGTTGTTAAGCAAAAATGCTCCGGTTCTAGATAGTGGTGAGCTGATCGAACCAGGGCTTCGTAAACTTTCCCCTCTCCATGTAATCAAACCGACACTTGTGATTACTACCAAAAGAAAAAATCCGAGCAGTAGAGGCCCAATGCCTGATTCTGTAAAGGAGTGCACTGACTCAAGAACGCCTGATCGGGTTATAAAAGTACCAAGGATAGTTAATGAGAAAGTTGCACAAAGAAGGGATAGATTCCACACTCTCAACATCCCTTTCTTTTCTTGAATCATTACGGAATGCAAAAAAGCTGTAGAAGTAAGCCATGGTAAAAAAGAAGCATTCTCAACTGGATCCCAGGCCCAATAGCCACCCCATCCCAAAATCTCATATGACCACCAAGAACCGAGAATTATTCCAAGCGACAAGCATCCCCATGCAATAAGAGTCCACTTTCTGGTCTGCACAAGCCAACCCTCTCCTACTCTTCCGGTAATCAAAGCGGCAATAGCAAAAGAGAAAGGGACTGTCATTCCCACATAACCCAGATACAAAATTGGAGGGTGAAACGCCATCAAAATATGATTTTGTAAAAGTGGATTAGGGCCTGGTCCATCAAAGCCTGGCCAAGGGTCAAACTCTCCAAATGGGTATGCAGGCCCTATCAACAATATAAAAAAGAAAATGCAGACTATAGATATAACAGTTACTGCCCATGCAACAAGAGGATCTTCAAGACGGCTCTTAAATCTCCAAACCACTAAACCCAGATAGCCCACAAGGATCAGAACCCACAGCAATATTGAGCCTTCAAGCGCTGACCAGAGAGTAGCAATATTAAACAAAGCTGGTGTTCTGGTGCTCCCATGTTGCGCCACATAAGCAACTGTGAAATCACGTGTTATTAAAGCTCTTTCCATTACAGCTACTTGACCGACGGCAGCGATGACCATAATTAATACTGGAATTTGAACCCGTGACAACAGATCTGACCTTTTAGTGATCAGCCCATAAATCTGATTACCGACAGCTAATAAAGACGCGGCCAAACCCAAAGCTACAAATGCGGTTCCTAAATCTGTATTCATTATTATTTATTAGCCAGTTGATCAAGAGCTAGATACAGCATGCTATTCACTACTGCAAGACTCTAATTCAGCACGGTCTGACCGGTAATCATTGTCATGTTTAACCACCATGCTGTCAGTTTCTATGTGCCACCCATCATTTGGTGAATATCGGAGTTTTTCCATACTCGGAGGCTGAATTTCTCTCCAAACTCCTTGTAAAACTACTGGAACTCCTGGATTAAACAATTCTGCAGGATCGCCTTCATGAACTACGTCAGCGTAAATATCTCCTGTACATAAAGTAAAAACAAGAACTTGACGACCGGATAACGTGGTTTCAAAAATTTCAGGCTGTGGAGTTCCGATTACACGAAAGCGTCTGTCTTGAAGTTCGACTCTTTTTTCTACTGCTTCGTCAACTGGATAAAAAAATAAGGAAGCATTTCCCAACGTCTTAAATAAAACAATAACGACTATGACCAAAAGCAACACTCCGGCAAATTTTGGTAATAGAGCAGAGTTTTTCTTTTCAATTCGATCTTGTCTGGGTGTTAACTCTTCCAAAGGTTTCACCTGCCATTTTGTTTTGGCGAGCTCATCCAACGAGCTTGGTCAGATGGAACTCGAGCTGACAGTTGAGCTCCTCTTTTAAGTAGACGAAACGCATAAAGCAAAACTATGAAAGAAGACAAACCCCAACCTGCAAGTAAATAACCTAAATGTGTCATATCGTTAATCCCCGTGCCCCAAATGTCGACGCTCTTCAATCGCAGTTTTTACTCCCTGTTCAAACTCAACATGTTCCAACCATGCGACTCTGAATCGATGCAGAATCAACCACGACACCACAAGCACTGACACTAAAATCCCTAACACTAATGTAAAAAGAGTTAAATCTTCGATTTTGAGCTCTGACAATGTTGATTTCTGATGAAGTGTTCTATTTTCCCACCACTCAACTGATCGGTTTATGAGAGGAATGTCCAAAACTGCAATAAGTGCGACTATGGCAGCAGGTCGTGCTGCATGTTGTGGGCTTACGAAAGCTCCACGTAATGCTAGATATCCAAGAAATAAAAGAAAAAGAATAAGGGTGCTCATCAGTCTCACATCGCCCCACTCCCACCATGTATTCCACACGGGTCTACCCCATATAGAACCAGTAATAAGAACTAAAGCGCAAGTGAGAGTACCAACTTCACCAGCAGCATGAGCCATCGAGTCCCACCAGAATGTACGTTTAACTAAATATCCGGCACTTGCTATTGCACAGACCACAAAAGCCAAATATGTAACTATCGCCATGGGCACGTGCAGATATAAAAGTCGAACCGCATCAAACTGTCCAAACTCTTCACCTGTCTCAGGATGAAATCTAATATCTGGATCTGTTACGAAAAAAGCTAAAAGTACTAAAACCACAAATCCAACGATCGAAGTCATTCCTAAAATTTTTGAACCTTTTGATGCGGTTGTAAGCGAACTTGTCATCTATCCATTTCCAATTTCTCTTAGTTCTCGACCATAAGATGATTTGCTCCTGCCCCAACAGAGGTGAGGATAACTGTCAGACCTGCTACGAAAGCAAACCAGTTCCAACCATTTATAGCAGCAACACCTAAGGCATCGTCGAAAGCTCGAGTTGCGCCTATAAGAACAGGTAGAAGTAACGGCAAAAGAAGAATGGGTAGAAGTGTTTCACGAACTCCTAGACCTGAAGCTAAAAATCCAAAAATCGTACCTAAAGCTGATATTGCTATACACGCGAACAAACCAGTCGAAACTAGTAACAATAAATCTTCTACTTCTGATCTGTATAACAAAATTATTCCTACACCTAGAAAAATTTCAAGAATCAACAATTGTATTGCTATTGCACATGTCTTACCCAAAAATATAGCGAGTGGGTCGACTCCTGACAGATTTAGCCCAACCAGTGCTTCATCATCTCGCTCTATAGTCATCGAGCGGGAAATCGCCATTAAGGCACAAAGCAAAACTGAAATCCAAAATAGACCTGAGGCAAAATTCCTCAACGATTGTTGATCTGCGTCAAGAGCAATACCAAATAAAACAAGAATCATTAAAGCAAATGGAGCTACTTGATTGATGAGAACCCTTGAACGTAATTCAATCTTCAAGTCTTTACCCGTTATAAGCCCAATGTCAGCAAAAAGTCTTTTCATTTATTTCCACCATGGTCCACACCCACCACTGCGCCCCCGGAAAGAGTCACTACTCTTGTCGAAATGTTTAAAACACGCTCCAAGTCATGAGACGCAACAACGACTGTAGCTCCAGCTTCTACTGACTCTTCAATAAGGTCATCTACAATCTGCCTTCCCTCTTGGTCAAGCCCTGCATGTGGTTCGTCCATAAGCCACAAATCTGGTCTACGAACTATGAAAACCGCTAACGACGTTCTTCTTTTTTGACCTACAGACAAAGAACGGACTTTCTGATTTTGCAATCTATTATCCAATTCCATTCTCTTGAGGGCCCATGAAATACGGCTATCAATTTCTGATTGTTCAACTCCTGCAATCCGAGTCCAGAAAGTAATATTTTCTAATACTGTGAGATCTCTATATAGTCCTGAACTATGTGAAAGTAGTCCAACTCTTTTCCTTATTGCAGTTCTCTCTGAAGACAGATCGTGCCCCAAAATTAGACCTGTTCCGTCTTTCGGTTGTATTAGTCCTGCACATAAGTGCAACAAAGTTGTTTTCCCGGCCCCATTAGGACCTTTTACAAAAACTATTTCACCAGCATCCACAGAAAGATCAACTCCTGTTAAAGCTGGAAAACCTTCTAATAAAGCAACTAAACCGTCAAGTTTTACAACAGACACGAGCCCACGGTACCGTCAGATCGACCCAGCACCCCTAACCTTGTCTTGTGTTTAAATTAATGTCTTTTTCAAAGAAAAAAAGAGATGTATTGCTTTTATTTCTCGCTTCAACTTTTCTCTTTATAGCTTGTTCAAAAACTGCTGAAAACGTTAGTGAAACCACACCGATAAACAGCACAACTAGCGCCGTTGAAGTGAAACCAACAGTGACTACACAATCCACACCTAACTGGATCGGAGAGGTAGTTAATGTACACAATCTTGCCGCTGGCGACTGTTTTAATCATTACTCTTGGACAAATGCTGAACGGCTGGTGGAGATAGATACAAAAGTCTCTTGTAAGGGTCCACACCAACATGAAATATTTTTCAGAATTGAACACCCCGCCGGACCTGGTGCCCCATGGCCTGGAGATCAAGAAATGCAAACTTTTGCGACTTCAGTTTGTTATGACGAATTTGAAGATTTTATTGAAGAGATCTACGAATTATCAAAACTTAAAATAGGTTTCCTGACTCCAAACCGAACAAACTTTGAGGATTCAAAAGCTAGATTCAGAGGTATTCATTGTTACATATATAAACAAGGTGAAGAACTTATAGGCACGGCCCGTGGTTCCAAGGAGTAGAGATGACAAGTTCAAGTGACTCAAACTCTCTCGCTATCCGTCGTAAACAAGCTTCTTTAATAGCTAATACTGGACGAAAAATCGGATACTCAATTTTTTTTCTTGCACTGATTATTTTCGCTATTGGATTTACTGTCGAATTTAATAATCTTGTTGCCAAAACTTTAACTGTTCTTTTAATAGTTGGATCTATAGTCCTAGCTCCATCGATTTTGCTTCACTATGCAGTCAGAGGAGCAGAACGCGAAGAAAAAGAACAAAATTAATTTTCTTCCAATTGAACCGGAGAAATATCAATTGGTTCTTCAGGAAGATCCCCAGAAACAATTGGTGTTATATATTCTCTCAGCAAAGTTGGTAAAACTGGTTCTTCTGATTGGAGCAGTTCGCTAACATCCCACCATCTGGCTCCTAGAAAAGCAGCCGCTTCCAAAGCTTCTAAATGCTGAGGACGGTATTCTCCCCCGTCACACCATGCAACATGAATTTTCTCATAACTGTCGAAGAAATAACCACCGAAAGTAAATTGAACATGCTGAGTCCAAATAACTGGCCCCATCTGAATTGAGTCGATACCTGTCTCTTCGTACAATTCACGCTCTGCAGCAATAGCACTGTCTTCTCCTCTACCGATACCTCCACCTGGAATTTCCCACCACGGTTGTTTAAATGGGTCTATCGGATCCTCAGCATTTACTAAGAAAATTCTTTTTTTGTTATCGAGGAGAACAACTCGAGCTGCATTGCGTTTAAGAAACAAAATTACCTACTATTGTCTTCGAACACTTAGGACAACGTCCTTGTATGTCTAACGTATGCCCTTCGACCGACAGCCCCTTCTCTACAAGTTCCGCTTCTAACCGAAGTATTTCTTTTTCAAAATATTCAGGAACTTCAAAATCCTCTATCTCCCCACAATCTAAACATACGAAGTGATGATGATGCCCAATTATTGACTCATCCAATTCAAAACGATTGTGATCCTTCCCTGATGCTAAGCATTTAACAACACCGGCGTCTACAAGTTCAGTTGAGTTTCTGTAAACAGAGCTCTGCGCCAAATTGTCATCCGAGTTGAAAGCCAAAACTTCATCAAGCGTTAAAGGTCTACCTGCACTAGCCAAAACTTCGACTATGGCCTTCCTGGATTTGCTGTAACGCATACCAGCTGCCCTTAATCTGCGAGCAGCTAAAAGATGCAACTCATTACTTATTTTCTTTTCTATTGCCACATCAAGAGTTTAGAAGAACATTATTAAGCAATAATCATTAAAACTTCAAAATTTCCATTTCACGCGCTACGGTCATGTCTATGAAAATTGATGGCGGCCTAGGAGCTGCATTCCCAACCTCGCTGGAAGGTGGATTTCAGCCAATAATTGATTCAGCTAAACAACTTGAAGCCAAGGGTTATTCAGGTGCTTGGACAGCAGAAACAAGCCACGACCCATTTTTTCCTCATATGATCGCTGCTGAACACACTGAAAAAATAGAATTAGGAACTTCAATTGCTGTAGCTTTTGCCCGTAACCCAATGATTCTCGCCAATATTGGTTACGACCTGCAAAACTACAGTAAAGGCCGTTTTATTCTGGGACTTGGAACTCAAATAAAACCGCACATAACTAAAAGATTTTCGATGGAATGGTCAAAACCAGCAGCACGGATGCGTGAAATGGTTGCTGCTATTAGAGCAATCTGGGACTCTTGGCAAGATGGCTCAAGGCTAGATTTTAGAGGTGACTTTTATACACATACTTTGATGTCACCTTTTTTCAATCCAGGTCCAAGTAATCACGGAAGTCCAAAGATTTTTATTTCTGCCGTCGGACCCCTTATGTCTGAAGTCGCTGGAGAGGTTTGTGACGGAATCATTTGTCATGCCTTCAGCACCGAACGTTACTTAAAAGAGGTGACTATTCCAGCAGTGCAACGTGGTTTAGATAAATCAGGACGTAGTTTAGATTCCTTCGAAATTGTAGGACCTGGTTTTGTTGTAACCGGAAACGACGAACAGGCAATCGAAAATTCTTCAACAGCCATTAGACAACAAATAGCTTTCTATGCTTCAACACCTGCTTATCGTCCAGTTCTTGATTTACACGGATGGGGAGACGCTCAAAGCGAACTCAACAGAATGTCAAAAGAGGGAGCATGGCAGGAGATGGGAACAATCATCGATGACGAAATGTTAGAAACTTTCGCAGTTGTTGGAGAACCTGAAGCAATAGCTCCTGGTGTACTTGAAAGATACGGAAATGTTGTCGACAGAATGGCTTTCTATAGTCTCGGTTCGAATAGCGATTCTTCTATGTGGGATAAAATCGCATCTGACCTTTTAGCCGGTTGAAGTCAAATATTCATTATTTAATCAACTAACTAGTGCCTCATGAAGAGGTAGTTTGGAGATATGGCAGAAGATAAACAAATTTCCGAATTTGAATACACAGATCTTCTACCACTCTTAAACGACCCGTACGAAGAAACCGAATTTAACCATTTAGGAAATTCAGGAGTTTCCGAAGTGGAGGGACCAGACGGTAAAAAATTTCTTAAAGTCGAACAAGAAGCTTTAAGACTTATCACCTCAACAGCTATGCGGGATATCGCGCATTTATTTCGATCAAGTCATTTATCTCAACTAGCTGAAATACTAGAAGATCCAGAAGCTTCGGAAAACGACCGTTTCGTCGCATTGGAACTACTCCATAATGCCAATATCTCTGCTGGAGGTATCCTGCCGTCTTGTCAAGATACAGGGACTGCTCTAATCATGGCGAAGAAAGGCCAGCAGGTTCTGACTGATACAGACGACAAAGAAGCCATTTCTAGAGGCGTCTATGACACTTACACAACTTCGAACCTTCGTTATTCTCAAATGGCACCTATAGACATGTTTACCGAAAAAAATACTGAAACAAATTTGCCTGCACAGATTGAGATTGAAGCTGTTCCAGGCGATTCATACAAGTTTCTTTTTATGGCAAAGGGTGGGGGTTCAGCCAACAAAAGTTTTCTTTTTCAAGAAACTAGAGCCCTTCTCGAACCTGATCGTTTAATTAGTTTCCTAGACGAAAAGTTAAGGACTCTAGGGACTGCAGCATGCCCTCCGTATCATCTCTCTGTTGTGATAGGAGGAACATCTGCGGAATTTAATCTGAAAGTAGCTAAATATGCTTCTGCTCGTTATTTGGATCATCTACCGACAGAAGGAAGCGAAAGCGGCCATGGATTTCGTGACCTCGAATGGGAAAGTAAAATTTTAGACTTAACCAGAGAATTCGGTATCGGTGCTCAATTCGGGGGTAAATACTTTTGCCATGATGTGAGAGTTATTAGGCTTCCTCGCCACGCAGCTTCCAATCCTGTAGGTGTGGCAGTTTCATGTTCTGCAGACAGACAAGCTCTAGGGAAAATAACTTCTGAAGGTATCTTTTTGGAAAAACTCGAAGATGATCCCGCTCGTTTTCTGCCCGAAACACTTGAAGATGAACTTTCTGGTGAAGTCATTCCTATCGATTTGAACAAGCCTATGAGCGAAATAAGGTCTGAATTAAGCAAGCACCCAGTTAAAACTCGTCTAGCTTTAACTGGAACTTTAGTGGTAGCTAGAGATGTAGCTCATGCTGAAATTGCTAAACGCATTGATTCTGGCGAACCTATGCCTGACTACCTTATTAATCATCCTGTCTACTATGCAGGTCCTGCGAAAACTCCAGAAGGTTATACTTCGGGTTCCTTTGGCCCAACCACTGCAGGACGAATGGATGTCTATGTGGAAAAATTCCAATCTGCAGGAGCCAGTTTGATAATGCTCGCAAAAGGTAACCGTTCGAAACAAGTCTCTGATTCCTGTTCTCTACATGGTGGTTTTTATCTTGGTTCTATAGGTGGGCCGGCAGCCCGCTTAACAACTGAGTCAATTCGCAAAGTAGAAGTGATTGATTATCCGGAACTGGGAATGGAAGCAGTATGGAAAATAGAAGTTGAAAACTTCCCTGCTTTTATTGTTATAGATGATAAAGGCGGTGACTTCTTTTCAGAAGTTTCTACACCAGTAAATCTCAGCTAGGCAGACTCGAGTACCAAGAACTCAATGCTGCACCAATCTCATCAGGTGAATCTTCCTGTATAAAATGGTTACCTGCAACAGTGACTTCTGTTTGGTTTTGCCATTTGCGACAAAAATCTCTTTGTTTACCTCGCAATATTGCTCCTGGTTCTGCGTTAATAAATAATTTTGGAAATACTGAATCTTCCATAAATTTCGCATAAGCAGTAGCGATTCCTGTGACATCTTCTGGAGACCCTTCAATTGGAATTTCACGTGGCCATGTAAGCGTGGGCCTGCGAGATTCACCAGGTTCAGAAAAAGGGCGACGATACTCATTCATCTCTGCTTCTTCTAAATCTCTTAATATGGATGCCGGTAATACACCTTCAACAAATAAGTTTTTTTCAAGAACCATGTCTTCGCCAGATTCTGAACGAAAACCTTGAAAAATGCCACGAGCATTTTCTGGCCAGTCATCCCATGATTCAAATGGCTTCACAATTGCCTCCATATAACAAACTCCCTTAACCGAATCGGGATTTTGCATAGCCCAATCGAAACCTAAAGCAGAGCCCCAATCATGGATGACAAAAGTCGCATCTGACTCAACTCCTATTTGTTTCAATAATTCGAACAAATATTCGCGATGTTCTACATATTTGTAAGAACTGGGACCTGAGTTATCAAGTTTGTCTGAGTCCCCTTGACCTATTAAATCAGGTGCTATACATCTCCCCATTTGAGAAACATGAGGAATGATATTCCGCCACAAATATGACGAAGTGGGGTTCCCGTGCAAGAAAACAATCGGATCTCCTTCCCCAATATCTAAATAAGACATCTTTTTACCAAAAATATCTGCCGTTTTCTTTTCAGTGCCAGTCATTTTTACTCCTAAAAATCGTTCCTATTGAACGTAATCGTAGAATTACTTTTTTAGAAATCAGTTTGGTAAAGGAACTACGATTGGCCCATCTTTGTCATCAATTACCTTCACTCGTGCGCCGTAATGGGAAGAAACCAATGCTTCTGTAAGAACTTCTTCTGCGGAACCTTCAGCAACAATTTTTCCTTCTACAAGCATCGCTAGATGTTCGCTGTATCTACCGGCAAGAGTCAGATCATGCATAGTGGAAAGAACAGTCAAGTTTCTTTCTATTCTTAGTTGATTTATAAGTTCTAAGGTTTCTTGTTGATGTCCCATGTCTAATGCCGTTGTAGGTTCGTCCAGTAAAATCACTGGAGAACTCTGCGCTAATGCCCGTGCAACCACAACACGCTGTTTCTCTCCACCAGATAGAGTGCCTACAAATCTGTCTGACAGGTGTGACGCGTCTAATAATTCAAGTGCTAGAAGTACAGTTGCTATATCGCTTTCGCCTTCAGATTCGAAAAAGCCTAGATGCGAAACCCTTCCTAAAAGCACATAATCCATGACTCTCATCCCCATAGGGATTATCGGCTTTTGTGATACGACAGCAACAAATTTGGCCAGTTCTCTATGTTTCAAATCTTGAACGTTTTTATCGATTATTCTTATATTTCCTGAAAATTCTATAATTCCACCGGTGGCTCTTATCAAAGTGCTTTTGCCTGCCCCATTAGGACCAACAATTGTTGTCCAACCGCCGACCTCTACTTCAAGATCAATTCCTTTTAAGACTTCGTGCCCTCCAAGAGTTACGGAAACATTTCTGCAATCAATCCCCTTCATGAGTTTTTCCATGCCGTTCTTAGAACTACAACAAAAAAAGGCGCACCAAGAAAAGCTGTAACAACTCCGATGGGTATTTCGGCAGGCTGGAGAATTAATCGCGCGACCAAATCAGCTACCACTAGAAACGCTCCACCGAAAAAAATTGTTAAAGGTATGATCACCCTGTAACTGCTTCCAAAAATCAAACGAATCGTATGTGGAACAATTATTCCGACGAAACCGATAAGTCCACTCACCGCAACTGAAGCGGCTGTTCCGAGCGAAGCAGCAATTAC
Organism: Acidimicrobiaceae bacterium; assembly: GCA_002729765.1. Lineage (GTDB taxonomy): Bacteria > Actinomycetota > Acidimicrobiia > Acidimicrobiales > MedAcidi-G1 > MedAcidi-G1. The sequence goes on along the minus strand of PBYV01000006.1, from coordinate 6,135 downwards.
CGTAATTAAACGCAACCGTCTGACATCAAGACCTAAAGAACCAGCTTCTTCATCACCTACAGCTAACGCATCTAAGCGTCTTCGGGTTAAAAAAATCACAGTAATGCAAATAAGAGTGTAAGGAGCTAACAGAGTTACTTCGTTCCATCCAGCTGTTCTGAGCTGACCTAAAACGAAGAAATAAACTTGACGGATGGTTTCTGATTCTCTTTGCTGAATAAACGTTTGAACCGCCGTAAAGAAGCTTGCTACTGCAACTCCGGCTAGAACGAGGCTCGTGACTTGGTCCAATCTGCCACGATTACTACCTACTGTGTATGTTAAAGCTACTGCAATCAAAGCTCCAGCAAAGGCAGCTAATGGAACCGGGTCGAAAAAACCCAAACCGTCTCCTATACCCGAAACTATTGCCAGTGTGGCTCCAAATCCCGCACCTGCAGCAACACCAAGAAGATATGGATCTGCCAGTGGATTGCGAAAAACCCCCTGATAGGCGCCACCTGCTATTGCAAGCATCGAGCCCACTAGGAGACCTAAAACTACTCTGGGAAGACGGATCTCAAACAAAATTGCTTGCTGTCTTGAACTCAGTCCTGAATCAAAATCAATTAGGGGTAATTTATTCAAGAGTTCTTGAATGACTTCCTTCATCCCAAGATCTGCAGGACCAAAAACTAAACCTGCGAAAGCTGTGATCAATACTGCGAACACTGCCAGACACAACTGTGACTTGTTTAGAGAAACAGGTTTTACTACACAATCGTTTTCATTGGTAGAAGCAGACAACTTAATTCGCTAACTTAAAATTTTTTCAATTGCGGAGCGAACAGATTTTAGAAAATCGACCACTCGTGGACCCCAACGTCCAGAAGTGTCGGTGTCAACAGGAATAACTTGACTTTTCTCTACGGCTGTCATGGACCCCCAGCCCGGTCTAGTAGCAACAGTTTCTGCAGATTCACCCCAATTAGCGTTACCTAGAAAAATTAGATCAGGGTTTGCGTCAATGATGAACTCCGCAGATAACTGCGGCCATCCGAAACCACCTTCGATTGCTGGGTCAGCAATATTTGATAAACCAAGAAGTGAATAAAGTTTGCCTAAAAATGTCTTCGAAGTCGGTGAATAAAAAGTGTTATCAATCTCATGGTAATAAGTAAGCCCTTCTCCTACTTTTTTAGACGCTATTTCATCTAAATCTGATTTGATGCTCTCAATCAATTTGATGGCTTCAGACTGGCGCCCAGTTAAAACACCTAACTCGTTTATTTGCACATATGTATCTTCCATAGACGAAGCTGCCGGTTGAAGTAAAGTCGCAACTTCTAATGCTTTAAGACCGGCAACCAAGTCGCCTGGGTCGTAAGACGCAACTACCAAATCAGGTTGATATTCAGCAATCGACTCGATATTCGGTGTGTACCCAGAAAGCGAAGTCATAGGCGCATCCTCGGGAAAATTTGACTGATCGTCAACAGCGATAACTTGACTACCAGCTTCTAACGCGAAAAATATTTCAGTAGCTGTAGGGGAAAGTGAAATTATTCTTTCCGCTGTTTCAATGCTGGAAGCTCCACCCGAAATCGGAACTTGTCCGGTAGAGCTATCAGAACTGCAGGAAAGGCTTGCAAGGGTGAGAGTCCCAAGAACTAATAACAGATTGCTTTTAAACTTCATTCTTTCTCCTCCCTTAAAGTGACGGCGGGAGAAGAAAAATTTCTTTCCTTAACCGTTCCTCCTCGGGAACTTATGGTTATTCGTATTTGCTTTTTCCTACTCTTAGGTCTGACTTACCTCAATGAGGAACACAGTTGCGGGACAGTGACGGATTCCAACCGTCTTCTTTTTGTAGGAAACACCAGAATAGCGTGAAAAATGACTTTCTTAAAGTTTTTTAGTAATGCAATGCATCCAAAGCTGCAGAAGTGAACTCAGGTTTACTTATTAATAGTCCGGGTACCACTGGTCTTTCTTTGTTGTACGTTAAAAAAGAACCATCCACTCCACTGACATCTAGTCCAGCAGATGCAGCCACTGCAGCGGGAGCACAAACGTCCCATTCGTACAGGCCAGAAGGGTGAACATAAACGTCGGCAGTTCCACCTACAACGGCCATAGCCTTAACTCCCGCTGAACCAACTGAACGAACTACTCCTCCTATAGATGCTGCTACAGCTTCCGCTTCTCCCCATTGAGAACGACTAGTTATCACTACAGGTGGATCATTGGCAGAATCTTTCTTTGTCGGAGTTTGAAGTGTCCCATAAAGAGTTCCTATAGCAGGCAAATTAACTGCTCCAGCCAAAGGTTGACCTCCTGACACTAAGGCAACGTGTACCGCCCATTCAATGCTTCCTGCACGTCCAAAATCTTGTGTTCCATCAAGAGGGTCAACAATCCATACCCTTTCAGCTTCTAAACGGGCTTTATCATCCCGTCCCTCTTCTGATAGCAAAAAATCTTCGGGGCATAACTCACTAAGGCGTTTACTGATATGCAAGTGCGCTTCGCGGTCTGCCATCACCTGAAGTTGATAGCCCGAAACTCCTTTATCCGAGCCTCTTTTTCGAAGTTCTAAAAGCAACTCTCCAGCTTCTCTTGCTAAAAGACCTGCTATTTCATGGTCGTTCATAACTGACTGACCTTAGTCGCAAAAAAGAGAGAAACACATCTTTAGGGTTTTAAGCGCTACCTTTGTTAGAAGTCATTTAAAAATTTTATTGAGGGGTTCAAGAATGACATTTGGGCGAATTACAGGCTGGGCTATAGATCTCCCTGAAAGAATCCTTACAAATGATGAACTGTCAGAGATGGTTGACACTTCAGACGAATGGATCAGAGAACGAAGTGGAATTTCAACTCGACATATTGATGGAAAAGTAAGTGAAATGTCTACTAATGCGGGTAAAGCGGCATTAGAAAAAGCTGGAGTGAAACCCGAGGAGATAGATCTATTTATCCTTGCTACCACGACCGCCGACAAGGTGGTTCCCGCCACTTCTTCGATTGTGCAAAATAATCTTGGTTTATCGTGCGGTGCTTTCGATCTAAACGCTGCATGCTCTGGTTTTGTTTATGGACTCGTTACCGCAATGCAATTTGCCGATAGTGGAATGCAAAAAATTCTACTTATTGGAAGTGATTCTCTTAGCACATTCACAGACTGGGAAGATAGAACAACATGTGTTCTTTTCGGTGACGGTGCTGGAGCAGTTGTTATCGAAAGAACTGCAGATCAGCCATGTTTTCTCGGATGGGACCTAATGGCTGATGGTTCTGCCGCTGATCTTCTCTACTGCGAACATGGTGGAAAAATTGTTATGCACGGCCAAGAGGTTTTCCGACGCGCTGTTATAGCTATGGAAAATGCTGCTAATACAGCTATGGAAAAAGCTGGAGTTACAAGTGATGAGATTTCTCTTGTTGTCCCTCACCAGGCAAATGTCCGCATTATCGATGCTGCAATGAAACGGCTTGGAATTGCAAAAGAAAAAGCAGCGTTGGTAATGGAAACAACTGGTAACACCTCTGCAGCTTCTATTCCGTTAGCTCTTATAGATTCAATAGATTCAGGTCGCGTTAAACAAGACGACTTACTACTTTTAGTTGGATTTGGAGCAGGGATGACCTCAGCCGCTGCAGTTGTCAGATGGGATTCTGCTGGTAATTAGCCCTACTGCTACTTCTATTGCTTTCTAGGATGTAGTCTCACTCATGTGCTGACCGCTTCTGGATTGACCAAATCTTTTGGGCCTAGAACACTTTTCACAAATGTTTCTCTTCAATTAGGGCCTAGCCGTCGCATTGCACTGATTGGCAGCAATGGAACTGGGAAAACGACCTTATTGGAGATACTGACTGGACTTCAAGAAGCTGATGCAGGAGAGATCCATAAGCCGCAAGAAATGAAGATCGGTTACCTTCCACAAGAGCTTCAAACAAGTAAGGGTAAAAATGTCTTACAAGAAGTCCTTTCAGGAGCAGAAGACACTAACCAGTTAGCGACACAGTTAAAAAAATTGAGCTTAGAACTCGAAAAAGTAAACGGTGAAGACAAATCAGAACTTATTTCCGAGTTCGGAGAAGCACAGTCACGATTTGAGCAAATTGGTGGTTACGCAATTGAAGCTGAAGCACATCGCCTTCTATCCGGACTGGGTTTTAAAACTCATGATCATAACCGTGACATAGGTGAGCTTTCTGGAGGTTGGCAAATGAGAGTTGCTCTGGCTCGACTCTTATTGTCAAAACCGGATCTTTTGATTCTTGATGAACCAACTAACCATTTGGATGTTGACAGTGTTGCATGGTTGGAAACTTATTTAGGAAAATGGAATAACGGACTGCTATTCGTAAGTCATGATCGTGACTTTATAGATGGAATAGCGAATCGGATTATTGAGATCTCCGCAGGTCGCGCAACTGAATACACTGGGAGTTTCGGAGAATTTGTTGTAGCTAGAGAAGAACGTATTGAATATCAAAAATCTTTAGCTTCCCAACAGGCAAAAGAAGTAGCTGGCACGGAAAAATTTATTGAACGCTTTCGATATAAAGCCTCAAAAGCAAAACAAGTGCAAAGTCGAGTGAAAGCTTTAGAAAAACTCGAAAAAATCGAAATCGAAGCCGAAGGAAACTCTAAAACCAAGTTTAATTTCCCAGAGCCACGTCGCTCTTCTCGAATCGTTGTTGAATTTGAAGAAGTGCAAGCTGGTTATGAAAATCAGGTGATCTTAGAGAATCTGTCATTCACAATCGAAAGAGGTAGGAATATTGCTGTAATCGGACCCAATGGTGCTGGAAAAACTACTCTGGTCAAGCTGATTACAGGAGAACTTAAACAAACTGATGGGAAGATCTTTCGCGGAAAAAATGTTGATATGTCGTGGTTTGATCAGTTGCAAGCAGAAATACTTGACCCTAAAAAAACTGTTTTGGAAGAACTACGAACTGTTCCGCAAGTCGAAGAGTCGGGTAGAAATCTTCGGACGTACCTTGCCTCTTTCGGCTTTAGAGGTGATTCCGTTGACTCACTTGTTGCAGATCTATCAGGAGGAGAGCAAACGCGCCTAGCGCTCGCTAAAGCTCTTTGCATGCCTGTAAATTTACTGATCCTTGATGAACCAACTAACCATCTTGACTTACCTAGTTGTGACGTACTTGAAGATGCCATAAGCGCTTACCCAGGAACCGTAATTCTCATTACGCACGATCGACATCTCATAAGGTCTGTTGCAGACGACCTGCTCGAAGTACGCGAATCAAAAGCCATACTGCATACCGGTGTGCCTGATCGGATAATCAATCCATCATTTAACGAGACAAAAACAAATACCTCAATTCAGAAATTTAAAACAGGTAAAAAACAATCAAAGAAAACTGATGGAGGAATTCGTGAGTTGAAGCGTGAACTCGCAAGAGTGGAGAAAAAATGGGAAAAAGCAGAAGCCTCTCTGTTGGAAACAAAAGAAAAACTTAACGACCCTGATCTTTTCAAAGATCCAAAAGAAGCTGAGTCGTTAGTAGCAGAGTACGAAACTGTTAAAGATAATGCTTCTGAACTCATGCGCCAGTGGGAATCACTTGAAGAAGAACTGAGAGTCCAAAAAAAAGCAGAAGAGAAAAACAATTAATCTCTTTTACTTAAAGTCTTGACCTAAACAATCAATGATGTAGATACGGTCTTGAGTGTGAAAATACTAGTCACTAATGATGATGGAATCGATTCAGTAGGACTACACGTCTTAGCTCGTTCTTTAGTTGACCTCGGAGAGGTGACAATTGCCGCCCCTGACCAGGAGTATTCAGGTGCTGGAGCAGCAATAGGAGCACTTCACATTTCCAGACCAGAAGTTCACCAAGTCAATATTGACAAAATTGAAAAATCTTGGGCTATAAGTGGACCACCTGCTCTTTGCGTAATGTATGCAACACGAGGAGTTCTAGAAGACTCCTTTGACCTAGTCGTTTCTGGAATCAATCCCGGTAGCAACGTTGGAAATTCCGTTTACCACTCTGGAACGCTCGGTGCTGCTTTCACTGCTAGAAATGCTGGAATAACAGGTGTCGCTGTAAGTCAAGCAGTCACCGGCTGGGGAATTGAAGGACAAGGGATCGAAGAAGTTCTCAAAAATC
>PBYV01000005.1 GCA_002729765.1 Acidimicrobiaceae bacterium | reverse complement strand
TTCAGACCTGATTGCTAAATCACGCATCGAATCAACTGAAGCTTCCGGAATGAGGTTTACACTTCCTGAAATCATCTAAGAAATCTACCCTCCGTTGTGACTTGCAACTAGAGAAATTTCAACTTCTGAGTCAAAACTCTGAAGTTCTTCTACTAAACGTTCAACAAGATCTCGGTTTTCAGGTGAAACTTTTGTAATGGCTATAACAAAACGCACCTCAGGTGCTAAACCTTTTTTAGACCCGTTTGAATCAAGTAAAAGAACTGCGGCTCTTTCAGGGGTGAGTCTTTCATACGGAGAACAATTAACAACAGCTGCTACTCGTAGTGGTCGATGACATTGGTCTTCAATCACTCTGTCAATGGCGTCAGCGCCGATTACTGCAATAACAGTTGTAACACCCAAGGGTAAAACAGGTTCGTAAGGTGCAGGGGCTTTAGCAGGATGTCGTCTAGCACCATCCGCTTCAACGATCACTCTGGTCGCTTCGGGTAACCAACTTTTGGGTAGTGAAGGGTCAACTCCAAAAGCTTTTTTGCCATCGACACGATCCCAGACCAGAAGAGGAGAGATCTCACCTAAAGCTTTGGAAAGCTCTTTTTTAGAAGGTCGAATTAGCAAATTTGCCCCTCCAACCTGATAACTTCCCATTTTGGTAGTAGTAGTTAACACTGTGCCTTTACCGTGAATCTCACCGAGAGCCGAAAGAAGAGTTGATTTACCTCCACCTCCGACCAGGGCAACTATCTCACCCTCTTTTATTTCTAGATTTTTGACAGCTTGATAAACATCTAAAGGTTCGATTTGCTTTTTCCTAACCATTCAACCACAGCTCCCGTTACACCATCACCAACTGCTAGAGCCTTATCAGAAACTTTGTTCACATCAACCTTCGCTCCTCTCGGGTCGATATCTCCAATTTTCATCCCAACTTCTAACAGTGTGCCTTCACTTATCATTCCACGAATGACTCCGGTAGCTCTAGCGACTACGTCATCACCACCCACAGAGCCAATTGCTTCACCTTTTTCGACTAAATCCCCAATTTCCTTAATCCAGCAGATTTCACCATTAGAAGGAGAACGCAACAATCGCTCACCAGTAAGTCCTCCGACTTCACCAGGAATTCCAGTGTCTTCTTCAGCACAACCATCCCAAATAGTTTTTCCCATATTGGGCCCACGCATGGTTTCGACAACGACATGACAGTCCTTGCCAGCAAAGAAACCAGGCCCTAGGGCAACAACTAGGTCGGCGTCATCAATTTTCGTATCCATGGGCTTTTTCTGCATTCTGGCATCGACAATTACAGAAATCGGAAAAGTTGGAAGAGAGTCACTAATAATCACTGGAACAACTTCGGTAGATGAAAAGTCATTAATAGTTGAGAGGTCATCAATTCTTTCACCTGTGATTTCCTCTATTTTTATTTTCCTGTCAGGGATCGCTGAAGAAAGCGAAACTTTTCTTCTTACTGCCAAGGGATTCTTCAGATCACAGACGACTACAGGCATCCCCATTCTTTTCAATTGGAGAGCGGCACCAGTTCCCAGATCACCACCGCCACGAATTAAACAGAGATAATCAGAAATCACAGTCAGTTGTTACCAGCATTATCTTGTTCGATGATTTGAGACAGGATAGAAAGAGCTATTTCTTGCGGAGTTTCGGCATTTAAATCCAAACCTATAGGAGAAGTAATCCTCGATAGATCTTCCTCAGAAACGCCAGCTGATTCAAGTGAAGAACGAGTTGTTTCCCATCGTCTAGAGCTTCCCATCACGCCAATTGATTTTGCTTCAGTGGAAAGAAGATGAGGGAGATTTTGGATATCCAACTCAGCATTTCGGGTGACAGCTACTACATGATCTCGATCAGTTAAATTGACCTGCTTCAAAGTCTCTTCAATTGAACCGGTGAGAACAAGATCTGCTTCAGTTACGCTTTCAGCGATTTCCTCACGGTCATCGGTAGCGACGACATGGAAACCCAACCAGCTGGCAAGTTCCGCTACAGCTCGTCCGACATGTCCGCACCCTATGATCAGAATTTTAGAATTAGGCATATAAGTCTCCAAATGAATAGTAACCGTCCCGCCGCAAACACCAGGGTCTCCAGCTACAGGGTCAACTAGTTCATAGTTCAACAGAAGTGAGGTACCGTCGTCCATACAGGCACAGGCTTCTTTTATTACCCGTGCTTCCATCTCTCCACCACCTATAGTCCCAACCTGATGAGAGTCTGAAAGTATTAACATTTTCGCTCCGGAGTGCCGAGGTACGGATCGAGACGTTTCTACAACCGTTGCGAGTACAACAGTCTTCCCATCTTCAACGAGACTATTAAGTTCGTTCAGTATCTGGGTCTCATCCATACCCTTACTGAGATTTTTTTTATCCATCTTCACCCCAAAGGCGTCTGGCTTGCCTATGCAGAGTCTGTCTCTGGCCTTCAAGATCAACTCCAAGAACCTCACCATTTTTCAATTTCCACTCTCCAGCGACCATTACAGAATCGACATGATGACCGGAACGATGAAGTATTACCTGCTCTATTAGGTTTTCTTTACTTGAGGGAGTTGGAAAGTTTGCATCAACTAATTGGAGATCTGCAGCGAAACCTGATCTCAACGCACCAACATTCTCCAGACCTAGTGTCTTAGCCCCTTGGAGTGTCGCCATCTCAAAAACTTGATCAGCTTTCATCGTTCCAGGATCTTGCAGTCGCGCTTTGTGGATGAGAAAAGCGCCACGCATCACCTCAAACATATCATTTATGTATCCGTCACTTCCCAGAGAAATGGACACATCTTGTTCAAGGAGTTCTGGAATAGGAGCTATTCCACCTCCAACTTCACAGTTTGACAAAGGCATGTGAACACAGCGTGTTCCAGCAGACGAAATTAATTCAATTTCCTTTTCGGATAGATGAACACACTGTGAAGCTAGGAATCGTGAACCGTTTATTCCAAGTTTTTCGTAATGTTCGAAAGTTCGATGACCGTAAGTTTTTTCACACCACTCTCCCTCATAAACCCCTTCATTACAGTGAGCATGAAAGAGAACATTGTTTTCCTCAGCTAGTTCGAATGCACGTCGAAGAAAGTCATCAGAGCATGTAAATGTTGTGTGCACGCTCATGAATCCAGCCACAAGGTCTTCTGCAGTATTCGTTTCAATTAAGCGAATATTTTCGTCAATTCCTTTTTGAGCAACTTCATGACCTGACCGTTCATTGGCTTCAAAACTTAGCAAAGCTCTTAGTCCACGATTTTCTATAATTTCCTTTTCGATCAAAAGGGATTCAGGAAGCGACTGAGGCGCTTCTAAAATATCGCAAAAAGTTGTTGTTCCAGTCAATAACATTTCGCTACATAACCAGTTGGTCGCAGCAGAAATCATTTCATGGTCAATCCTGTCTTCGACTAATGGCCACCAAAATTTTTCCAGAAAAGACCAGAAATCTGAAGGCGCTGATTCTAAAGGTATGCCATGCGCTAAAACTCCGTACATATGAACATGCCCATTAACGAAACCAGGCATTAATACTTTTCCTTCAGCTAATAAGATTTCGTCTTCTGGAAATTTGGTTTCCAGCTCTTCGTTTGATGCAACAGTGTGAATTGTCCCATCGCATACACGCACGCCCCAGTTTTGTTTAGGTTCTTCTGAAGATTCAGAAATCAACCAATCAGGTTGAATTACGAGACCGCCCTTTGAGGGCATTGCTAGTTTCCTTTAAGCGCTCGATGAACGCGCTCAGGTGTAAAAGGAAGTTCGTCTATTCGGACTCCAGTAGCATTAACAATCGCATTTCTTATAGCAGGAGCCACTCCATCTTTAGGTATCTCTGCAACTGCTTTTGCTCCAAAAGGCCCACTATCTTCCATTGTTTGAACTAAAAACACTTCAGTTTTGGGCATTTCATCTGCTCTGTAAATGCGATAAGGACCAAATGAAGGATTGACCATAGTTCCTTTATCATCGAGAACAATCTCCTCACAATGTGCGTACCCCAAGGCCTGAAGCATCCCACCCTCTACCTGACCACTTGCTGTCACAGGATTAATGGCTACGCCACAGTCCACTGCCATAATCATTTTTGTTACTTCAATCTGGCCTGTTTCGGTATCAATTTCAATTTCAACAAATTGTGCTGCAAAAGGAGGAGGACAGTCAGGGGATACATGCGATCCGGTTCCCATAATTTGTTCTTGTTCATTCAGATGCAAAGAATCTAGAGCGATTTCTTCAAGACTGACGGAACGACCATCAGGTGTCCAAGCCCGCCTGTCACGCAATTCAATAGAACAAGGAATTTCTATGTCAAGCAGCATTGCTGCGCGTTCTTTGAGTCTTTTACGTACAACATCCGCTGCTTTTTTAGCCGCGGCACCAGAAATATAAGTAGTGCTTGAAGCATAAGCACCAGTATCAAAAGGCGTGACGTCAGTATCTGAAGAGTAAACCCTTATATCTTCTAGAGGTACGCCAAGAACTTCTGCAGCTATTTGCCCAAGGACAGTGTCAGCCCCAGTGCCTAGATCTGTAGCACCGACGAGCATGTTAAATGAACCATCGTCGTTTAATTTTATGCTGCAGCCTCCCATATCCAGAAACGGAATTGATGTTCCATGCATGCAGAATGCGAACCCAAGTCCTCTTCTGATATGTGGTCGGTCAACGGGACTTTTCCAAGACTCGTCATGCCTGCGATGCCAACCAATCGCACGACTTCCTTGAGCGACGCACTCTTCGATTCCATTCGACATAACTTTCGGATATTCATCGAGTTCTTCCTCTGTTGTTCCCTGCTCACCCAAGTGTGGAGCAATATTCATTTCGTCCCCGACTTTCACCCAATTCTGTCTCCGGAATTCAATGGGATCTATCCCCAAATCAAGTGCAATATCTTCCATATGGGCTTCCAAACCGAAGAGAGCTTGAGGGGCTCCGTATCCTCTATATGCTCCAGGCACAGGAATGTTTGTGTACATAACGTCACAATCAAAACGTTTGTTATCACAGTTGTAAGAGGAAAGACCCCTAAGTCCGGCAACTGTCTGCACGGTGTATCCGTGAGTTCCATAAGGTCCTGTATTACCTACCAGTTTTAGCTCTTGAGCAACAAGATTTCCCTCTGAGTCAACGCCGGTCCTGTAAGTGAGCGTTTGAGGGTGTCGAGTTCTGCTTGCATAGAATTCTTCAGCTCTGGTCAACTCAAGTTGGACTGGTTTTCTGGTAGCTATAGCTAAATGTGCGACAATATCTTCAATAAGCATCTCTTGTTTAGCGCCAAAACCACCACCAATTCGAGGTTTGATAATTCTGACATCTTTAATGTCCATTCCAACTAATGGGGCAAGCATGCGACGGGTATGGAATGGTACTTGCGTTGCTGTTCTGACCACCAGACGTTCATCGCTGTCAAGCCAAGCCGTGGAAATATGAGGCTCTATAGGCGCCGGTTGGACTTGATGCACCCTGAAAGTTTGTTCATAAGTATGGTCAGCATTTTTTAGAGCGGAATCCACATCACCGCGTTCAGCAAATATTTGATGAACGAGATTTCGATCTCTGTCAGCTATATCTACGGTGTCAACTTCATCATGAATCACTGGGGCATCCGGTTTACCGGCTTCTAATTCATCAAAGACTGCGGGCAAGACTTCGTATTCAACCTTTATCAGACTGCAAGCTTCTTCAGCTATCTCTGGAGTTTCAGCTGCCACAGCAGCTACACGGTCACCTACATGTCTTACCTTGTTATCAAAACTGACTTGGTCGTGAGGCTTAGGATTTGGATAGGACTGTCCTCCTGAAGCGTATTTGATTCTGTTCACGTTCTCATGGTGTATAACGGCATGCACTCCTGAGAGAGCAAGTGCTTCTGAATCATCTATTGAGACAATCCGTGCATGAGCGTGTGGACTTCGAAGAACCTTCGCATGGAGTAAGCCTCGAATGTCAAAATCAGCTGTAAAAGCTGGGTTACCTTTCACAAGACGAACTGCATCTACTTTGACTTCTGGTTGACCTACTACTGAAGTTGAGGGAACTTCTGAAGAAGGAATCAATCTTGGGATAGCATCTGAAGCTTCAGGAGGGGAATCGGTTGGATCCACCTTCACAGGATTGGTCCCATCAGTCATAGGCTTGAGAATTAATGGTCTAAATGGTTCTGCTTCCTCTCCGCGAAGAACTGCTGCAGCTTGTTGGACTGCTGCTACAGGTTTAACGTAAGCGGTTTCTCTATCAAGAATCCCCGAAAGCATGTCACGTATTTCAATTTCAGTTGGATCAGGTGTTTCTTTCAATAATTGCAGAGTGCCAAGAATCATTGCTCCTACTGAATAGCCGGACTGCATAGCACCAGTTGCCGCAAAAGCAGCTTGAACAGGGTGGAGGGAAGAGTCCGTATTTAAAGATTCAAGTGTTACAACTGAATGTCCGTTTGCTTGAGCTGCAAGGATTACTTCGCTACTAGCGAGCAGGCCATCGAAAAGAACAGCTGAAGCTCCGGTTTCCCCAGATAAAGAACCAAAGCGAACGCTTGCCATGCCTTCACGTCTAAGAACCACCAATAAGGTTTCATGAACCTCGCATTCGATGGTCGTTTCTTGACCGTTAAGTTCAATATTGATCTGCATTATTTCTCACCGTTAAGCAAATCAAGAGCCCGTGAAGCAAGAATTTTTACTAGATGCATTCTGTATTCCGAATCTCCGCGGAAATCACTAGGAGGTTGCAATGAAACTGTCGGATTCTCTGGGTCCACAAGAACTGGAGTTGAGGCNACTCCAGTAACGGCCATCCGGTCACCATCAGAGCAACGTCTTGCAGCAACCGAAANAATAGGCGTATCAGCCGGAGTTCTTCCTGTTGCTTCTAGCACNCATTCCCCATCGGTATCTAAAACGATTGACAATATCAATTGTGTTCCGGAACTATTTGATTCACTTAGCACCTCCTGAAGAGGAACATTTGACTCTCCATCAGAGTTTAAAATTGTGACTTCAGCATCGTGAACTAAGAGACTTGCTATTAATTGACTATCAGAATTACCACTAGCTACTGTTCCACCAATAGTCGCCATCGTTCTTAGAGTGCTCGGCAACTCAGAACGTGAAGATAGTCGGATTGAATCAGGACAATCAGAATTTTTCATTATTTCATCGAGTGTCATCATGGAACCTATTGTCAATTTTCCGTTTGATCGCTCGGTTTCTTTTAGAGCTAGACCTTGAAGGTCCACAAAATGAAGCGGTTCTTTATCTTCACTAGCATTTAAGAGAGTTCCCCCAGCTAACGGAACGTGTTTATCTTGAGAAATAAGACTTAGTGCTTCTTCAAGATTTTCAGGTCTCTGGTATGAGAGTATTTTGGCCATTAAATCTAGTTCCAATTCTTAAATATAAATTTTTGCTCCAAGAAGAAATTATCAGAAACTTAACGATTCTCAACGCCAAAGACCTAAGGTGAACTGCATTAAGCCGATTTCACCCAATTAATAGCAGAAAGGCAGAGATGTCAGTTATAAAGATTAATGCAATAACTGTCCCAAAGGATCTGGGAGATGAAGTAGCTCGACGTTTCGCAGGAAGAATAAAAGCAGTAGACGGAAGAAAAGGATTTCAAGGTTTTGAATTAATGCGGCCTACAGACGACCGCGAAACATGGTTAGTAGTTACAAGGTGGGACACTGAAGAAGATTTCTTAGCTTGGGTGCAGTCACCAGATTTTGCAGAAGGACACCGTTCAGCTATGGAAGCCGCAAACGAACATCCAGAACCTCTGCCATTAACAGCTGAACTTTGGTCATATATCGTTGAATTGCAAGCAGACGGTTCCACTGACTAACAGCAGGAGAGCTCACAGTAATCGTGTAGGTATCCCAGCTTTTTGAAAGACCTTTTCGGCATGTTCGGTTGCCGTGGCTATAGCTTTTTTCTCATCAGTGAAAGTAATTTTCCTATCTTTTATCAATAACTTTCCATCGACCATCACGTGCATAACATCCCTTGGAGTAGCACAATAAACGATTGCAGATTCAACTTTGTGTACCGGCGCAGAGAAAGCCGTCATCAAATCAATGACTACTAGATCAGCTTTTTTACCTGTCTCCAACGAACCGATTTCTTCTTCTTTACCTACCAGTCGAGCCCCATGTCGACAAGCCAGATGAAGTACTTCTTCAGGTTGTAAAACACCTGCATCCAAACGATCAACTTTTTGCAGCAGGACAGTTGCCTTGCATGTTTCAAACATGTCCTGTCGATTGTTGCTTCCAGGGCCGTCAGAGGCTAAGGCAACAGTAATGCCACGATCAACCATTTCTCTAATTTTTGCCACTCCAGAAGCTAGATACATATTTGACACTGGACAGTGAACGACTGAAGCTCCACGCTTCGATATCAAGTCAATTTCATCCTCGTCAAGCCAAATAGCATGTGCAAGTTGAATGTCAGGACCTAAAAGTCCTAATGATTCAAGCCACTGAACATGTCTAAGACCGCGTTCTTCAATGTTCATTTCGACTTCAATCGCTGTTTCGGCACAGTGAAGATGTGTAGAACCACCCCAGGACCTTGTCGCAGAAACAGTCTCAGTCATTGCCTCATTTGAACAGCCCCATGGGATCAGAGGTGCTAAGCCCACCTGGATCCGATTGTTTTCAGCACCATGCCATTTTTCATGCACAGGGTTTATACGACTTATAACTGTCTGAGCTGATTCAGTCAGAGGGGGATGGTAATTTCGATCCGCCCATCCACTCGCCAATATGAACCTCAGCCCTGCTTCGGATGCAGCCTGACAAACAGCATCATCGATTTGAGGGTCTATGTGAATATATTGATGGTCGACAACGGTAGTGGCACCTCCTCTTAGATTTTCTATCAACCCCAATGTTGCGGCCGCTTTGGCAGAGTTTGCATCAAGCTCTGAAGCTCCTGGCCAGATACATTCTTCAAGCCAATCCAGAAGAGGTTTGTCATCGGCTAGACCTCGAAAAAAAGTTTGAAAAAGATGCGTATGACCGTTCACCATTCCTGGCATTATCGCTGAACCATGAGCTTCGATTATCTCATCCGCATCCTCACGGACACTCTTGGGTGCTTCACCATTGCCTAGACCTTCAATTATGTCGTTTCTTGTAAAAATCCAGCCTGGGTCTAAAACAGAGTTTGAATCATCAACGGTTACGATTGCTGAACCCTCAAAAAGCACTGAAGTCATTACATGGACCAGTCAGCGAAAGCGTCAATAACTGGACGCATATCATCCATGAGTGGGTAAAGAATAGGGCAGGTCACACCGGCGTCTACATATTCTTCAACGGTTTCACGACATTGCCTGCTTGTACCTGCGGCCATAAGCGACTTGACAAGATCGTCGGGGATCAGGTCAGCGGCTTTACGGTAGTCAGCTTCTGTAGCCGGCCAGCCAACCACTTCTTTAACTCGCTCGACCAGGTCAGGGTCGGCACCACTAGCTTTCATTATGTGAGGCTCAGTTCCCAGATAGTAGGCGATAAGTGATTTTCCGGTACGAACAGCTTCATCAGGATCATCATCAGAAAGAGAACACACCAACAATTCAGGCCTATCAATCTGATCCAAGGTTTTTCCAGATTTTTTAGCTCCTGTAGAAATTAGTTCGACAGCCTCACGAATGTATTCAGGTGTAACGATGTAGTTGAGAACTACACCGTCACAAATTTCGCCAGCTAGCTCCAACATTTTTGGGCCAGTTGCTCCTAGATATATAGGTATATGTCTAGCGTCGACGTTGCCATATGCTACATCCAGTTTCACTCTGTCAAGATTTACGAATTCACCTGAATAGCTGACTTCCTCCATGGTGAAGAGTTCGCGGATTGATTCAATGTTTTCTCTCATTGCCTTAAGAGGTTTTTTTCTTTCTTCACCCACTCTGGAAGTAATGGGTTCCCACCAAGCTCCAAGTCCCAGCATCACACGGCTTTGATTAGCATCATCGAGACCAGCCAGTTCCCACATAGTGCTCCAAGTCGCAGCTATGACTGCAGGATTTCGAGTCCAAATAGGCAAAACACCTGAACCAATGCGAACATTATTTGTTTCAGTTAACAGAGCACTCATCATGACCACACAGTCACGAGCCAAACGAGTGTCTGCTTGCCAGATTTCTTTTATCCCACGGCTCTCAGCATATTTAGCCATTTCCAGCTCATACGCGATCTCGTGTTTGTCTTGAAAATAAAGTGCGATTCGGGAGTTCATTTATGGCGACATTATCGCCTTTAGCGTAGTAGCGTCGTTATTGTGCCTTTAGTTCCTGTTAATCCCACTGAAATAGCCTCTACTGCCGCCAACTACGAACACGCAGTACTAGCTGAAGGTGCTTCACGGATTTTGCATACTTCTGGGATCGTCCCTGTAAAACCTGACGGAACCGTTCCAGAGAGTATTACTGCTCAAGCAGAAGTAATTTGGCAAAATATAAGGGAAATCCTTAAAGAGGCATCCATGGAGGTAACTGACATCGCCTTGGTGACTACATATGTAGTACCGGATCAGAACTTATCTGAGGTTATGGCAGCACGGGATGAAACTTTCGGTTCACATCAAGCTGCATCAACTCTTCTGGTAGTGTCACAGCTTGCTCAAAAGTCCTGGAAAATGGAAATCGCTGTTGTAGCTATCTCAGATTCCTAGGCCGATTCTTTTTGCGTTGAACTTAGAGGTTTTAGGAAGTAGCGGAGTTGGCTTCATGCCATCTGCCAACAGCCTTATTTTGAATTGCTCCAAATATCATGAAAACAATTACTCCAAGAGCAGAAGACAAAATTACACATGCCAGAAGTTCTTCGCCATTAAGCCTATTTGCATGTTTCTTCAACATTTGCCCGATGCCGGCTTCACCTTTTCCGAAAAAGAAATCGCCAACGATTGCTCCGATTACTGACAAGCCAGCAGAAATCCGAAGGCCCGCGAAGATGGCTGGTAGAGCGGCTGGAAACATTAATTTTCTAAGTCGTATAAATCTGTTTGAGTGATGGAGAGTGAAGAGATCATGCATGCCTTTTTCAGCGGATTGAAGACCAAATAATGTATTAACAATGATTGGGAAAAGAGAAATAATTACACAAACGACAACGCGAGATGTCTGACCCGTGCCGAACCAGAATGAAATTAATGGGACGATTGCCAAAATGGGTATGGCTTGCAACGTTACCATGTAGGGGAAAATTGCTCTTTCAAGAAATTTTGCTTGGCTCATTAGTATTGCGAGAACAAACCCAAGACCTATAGAAATAGATAAGCCGATTAACGCCACCTCTGTGCTCGACCACAGTGCGTTTAATGATTCGGTTCGATTATCACCATCGAGAAAACCTACGTCGATGACACTGTGGATTGGACGAAGTAGAAAGCGTCTTTTTTCAGCTAAAACGCCGAAAGTGATGTAGTACCAAAGACCGATTACACATGCTCCTAAAATTAAAGGTGGCACAAATACAGCAACATATTTTTTTATCCGAGAGGGTTGACCCAGAATGGCTGTTGAAGATTTTTCTTCGTTTTCAGTAACCGTGTTCATGAATGCGATCCTCTCAATGCAACTGAGACCTCTCCACATAACTCTGCGAAGTCTGCACTAAATCTAAGGTCCGGTTGTCGCGGATACTCAAAAGGAATATCAAATTGCTTTACTAGCCTTCCTGGCCGTGCTGACATGACAAGTACTTTGGTAGACATGAAAACAGCTTCGCTAATTGAATGAGTGATGAACAACCCAGCGAAACCTTCCTGTTTGAACAATTGCTGTGTGTCTTCATTCAATTCTTCACGAGTTATTTCGTCAACTGCTCCAAAAGGTTCATCGAAAAGAAAAAGTGGGGGTTTCAATGTGAGCGAACGAGCAAATGAGCATCTCATTTTCATGCCACCTGAAAGGGACTTGGGGTAATGGTTCTCAAAACCCTCTAATTTAACCAGTTTGATTGATTCCTCAACTAGTTTCTTACGCTCTTGTGGGTCTATTCCATGGAGTTCTGTTAGAAGTTCAACGTTTTTGCTCACTGTCCTCCAAGGAAGCAGGGTGGCATCTTGAAAAACGTAACCAAGTCTTTCACGATCAACTTCTACAGTTCCGTTTGTAGGTTCAAGAAGGCCTGAAGCAATTTTTAACAAAGTCGATTTGCCGCAACCAGAAGGTCCTACAATCGTGACAAATTCCCCTTTGCTTAGTTCAAAAGTAATGTTTTGCAGTGCTTCGGTGCCATCCGGAAAAATCATTCCTATGTCATCAAATGATAAAGATGTAGAAGTGCTTAGTCCTGTATCCAACTTTTATCTCACTCGGTCCCATCTATCTAATCTAAACCTATTAAAGAAGCACATTAATACGAATGTCCACCTACTAAGGAAGCAGGCTACACAGAAACAATCTTCTTTTTACAGCTATTAATTATGTAATAGGAAAACAGTTAGTGACTTAAGTCCTTTTACTTGACTGGTATAGATTTTCATTCTAAATAGCCTCTACAGTGTAATTATGCGAACAGGGGTTTTTCTTTTTGGCGGCGTTGAAATGGAAGATGCTGGACCAGATTTACCCGCTCCGACTGATAGACGCTACAGCAGTGAAGAGATGTGGAAAGCCACGGAACAGATAGTCGATGCAGCCTGCTTGTCAGACAAACTTGGTTTTGATTCTTTTTGGCTTACTGAACACCATTTTCAATATGAAGGCTACGAAGTTGTACCAAATGGAATTCTTTTGGGTGCCATAATTGCTGAAAGAACAGAACAAATTCATATAGGAATGGCTTTTAATATCGTTCCGCAATGGCATCCACTTCGACTAGCTGAAGACTTTGCTACCTTGCACAACATTTCAGGTGGAAGGGGAATTCTTGGAGTAGGTAGAGGTACGGTTCCCAGAGAAGCTGAAACGCTCGGAAGTCAGATTGGTAGTTTTGACAACCCCGATCAAGCTGCAGCTGATGATTTAAATAGAAAACAATTTGATGAAGCAATGGAGATCATACAACTAGCTTTAAATGAAGAATCGTTTTCTTATCATGGAGAAATTTATGATTTCCCCCCACCGGGAATCCCAGACAGGGGAGGCACAGTACAAGAATTGACCTTAGTGCCGAGACCTTTGTACCCGTACGAAACCTGGCAGGCAATTACATCTCCTCCCACTCTAGAAGTCGTCCCCAAAAAAGGTTGGGGAGGTGTTTTCTGGAACTCTCATCCAACTTTTATTAAAGCTCAGTGGGACAGATTTGCTGAATTGTACGAAGAGTCACAAAACCAGTCACTTGAATCTGGTGAAAAAAGAATGCTGGTTAGGTGTGTTTGTGTAGCTGATACTTATGAAGAAGCTGTCGAGTCAGTGCGACCCGGTCATGATGAAATGTGGAAATTTTTAGGACCGTATGGGTGGAGCAAGGGTTATATGGGGCCAGATGGTAAACCTTCAAAAGCTGGTTTAATTCCCACTTTAGAGGAGTCGCTGGAACAAAAGATTTGGATTGTCGGTTCAGCAGATGATGTTGGTGAGCAAATCGAGTGGTACAGAGATTTGCTGGGAGTAGAAAACTTAATGCTTTTCCCAATGATGCCCGGAGATAGTTACGCATCGGGAACCGAGCAACTGCACAGACTCGCTGAAGATGTTCTACCCAAGTTTGAATAGAAAAAATATGAGTCATCGATTTGGGTTGCCGCTTTCTTTTGTGAGCAATTTGGAAACCAGTGGGTGAAGCTGAGGTAGTAGTTGTAGGCGGTGGACATAACGGTCTTATCTGTGCTGCTTATCTTGCACGGTCGGGTATCGACACAATCCTCATTGAAGCGCGATCTTCTGTAGGAGGGTGTGCATCAACAGTCGACGATTTAGGTGCAAGGTTTAATATTTGTCATTGCGAACACAACTTGGTTAGAGCAATGCCGATAATCGACGAACTTGATTTAGCCAANCATGGATTGAAATACGTAGAAACAGAAGCAAGCTCAGTTTGNGCTTTCCATGACGAAAGTGAACCTTGGGTGATTTACTCTGATATTGATAAGACCCTTTCTGGATTANCTAAATCACACCCAGATCAGGTTGAAGGTTATAAAAGATATTTGAAAGATGCCTTACCAGTAGCAAGACTGGCTCTTGATTTGGCTGCGACTCCACCATCTTCGCTCAACTTCGCTTCAAAAGCATTGCATAAAAGAGGTGAAGGTCTGAGTCGACTCATCAGGTGGTCTCGTAGCAGTGCAATGGAATTACTGAGTCGTTATTTCAGTGATTGGCATTTGATGATGCCCACGATTTCAGTGGGGCCCACAGTATGGGGGCTATCCCCAGAAACACCTGGAACTGGTATGGCTGCATTGGGTTATGCGACTAGACATATCAATCGCGTTGGCAGACCTCAAGGGGGTAGCGGTTCTCTTACAGACTCGACAAGAGCTTCATTCGAGGCGGCAGGTGGCAAGGTTCGTTGCGGATCCAGAGTGGAAAATGTGATTATTGAAGATGGGGTAGTTAAAGGTGTACGACTCGCAGATGGAGAAATTATAAATACACGAACAGTTGTCGCAGCGTGTGATCCAAAAAGGGTTTTTGTTGAGTGGGTTGGAGAAGCACCTAGAAAAGCAAGAAAAATGGTTGATAAGTGGAGACAATTGCCAGTATCTGAAGGTTATGAGTCAAAAATAGATGCCGTTTTAAACGAGCTTCCCGAGCCGACATGGGGAGATAAGATCCGCTCCACTCATAACGGTTTGGACCCTTTAGGTCAAACAACAATTATTTCTCCTTCGCCACAGGATCTGGTTCAAGCCCATGAGATGAGGCCTTTGGGGAAAGTTGCTACAAAACCGACAATGTTAATTGACATTCCGTCTGTTCCTGATCCAACTTTGAAGACAGCTTCGGGAGGGCACGTTCTTAGTCTTGAAGTTCTTTTCACTCCGTATTCGACACCTGGAGGCTGGGAAAGTTCCAACGAACCCAAAAGATGGCTGGACATCTGGAGTTCATTCATGAGATCAGAAGGAATTGAAAAAGTAGAAAAATGGCGGGTGATGACACCTGAAAATTATGAAAATGAATTCTCTATGCATAAAGGACACACACCATCTTTTGGAACTTCACCATTGAGTACGTTTTTCGGGCGGGATAAAGAACTAACACGTTATAAAACTTCAATCGATGGTCTCTATCTTTCAGGTGCTGCAACTTATCCAGGTGCAGGAATAGTTGGAATTTCAGGAAAAAATGCCGCCGATGTTGTGAGGCAGGCGATCCGTGGTCGAGGGCGGCATAGGAACTCAAAGTGAATTTACCTGTCAGTGTAAATCTGATGCCGACAGCAAAAGTTGAGAGGATAGTTGAACTAGCAGAACTATCTGAAAAGTTAGGGTACAGAAGATGTTGGGTCTACGACGAAGGGCTGCACACGAGAGATGTTTTTGTCACACTTACTTCAATAGCGACAGCCACCAAAAACATTCTCATAGGTCCTGGGATAACCAATCCTTATGTACGTCATCCAGGAATTACAGCAGCTGCCATAGCAAGCTTGGACGAAGTAAGTAAAGGTAGAGCATTCGTAGGTATAGGAGCCGGTGGAGGCTTAACACTCAACCCATTAGGAATAGAAAGATTGAAACCTGCAACAACTGTTGCAGAAACTGTGATTGCTCTCAGAGGTCTTTTTTCGGGAGAAAGAGTAGACCTTGAAGGAAGTGAATTCTCACTGAAGTCAGCTTCTTTAAATTACGGACGCAAAAACATAGAGATCTTTTTAGCCGGTCGCGGTAAACGCATGACCCAATTAGGCGCCGAGCTAGGCGACGGTTTTTATTTGAGTTATATACACAAAGACTTCTTGTCCGGACACATCAACGCACTACGCAACTCAGCAGAACGCGATCCATTCAAAATTGTCTACTCAACAATGGTTGTTTCCTCTCAAAAAGAGTTTGAAGAAGCGCGTGCAGCATTGAGTTTTCGTCTTGTTGATTCACCACAGGAGGTGAAAGAACATATAGGGCTGACAGAAGAAATAAACACTGAAATAAAACAGGCACTTTCTGAAGGAGGTCCCTCCAATGCGGCTAAACATGTTCCCAGCGAATGGGTTGAACAGTTTGTAATAGCAGGCTCTTCGTCAGAAGCTTCAAATGAACTTAGAAATCTCATCAACGAAAATGGTATAGATGAATTTCAATTGCCGATAGGGAGCCCCGAAGAAGCAGAAAAAGTCATTTTACGTACTTCAAAAATGTTTAAATAAACTTAATCTCAGTTCAGGTAGTCATTGAGGTTAACGGTCGGATAAGCAACTCGAGATCCGTATTCACGTCGCTCTCTCTTATAAGTTGCGTCAATGCCAACTTTCGTACTTATGCCACGATTATCGGCTGTTGGATCCATTTCATGCCCTTGAGCTAGAGGAATGGAAAAAATATCCTCTTGCCAACTGACCCGATTAGTAATTGCCCAATGTAATTCTGATGGCTGGAAAATATCAATATCTCTATCCACGACAACGACATTTCGAATATTGATATGAGCTGACATTGCAGCTAAGGCAAGATTTTTTGCAGTACCCGGATTATCTCGATCTATCTGAATGACTGCTAAAAATCCATTTCCATAAGGAGGTATGTAAACCTCAGCAGAAGGATCCAAGTGTCTAACATAACTTTTCAGCAGAGGCTCTCTAGGCAAAATGTTGCCTATATAGATATGTTCATACCAGCCGGGAATAATCGTTTGGAAAATAGGGTTATCGCGCCAAGAAATAGAAGAAACCTCGAGAGTCGGACTGTTCCAAGCTTCCCCGTGGTATCCATGAAACTCTGCCAGAGGCCCTTCCGGCGCCCGTTTTGCAGGGTGTAGAAAACCTTCAATTACTACTTCAGCTGCTGCAGGTATATCTACGTCCACAGTAAGTCCTCTACAGACTTCTATGCCGTTACCTCGAATCGCACCTGCGATAAAAAGTTCATCTACGTGTGTCTTAACCCCAGCTGCGATCATGATAGAAGGATCTAAACCCATGGCAAGAGCTATAGGAAATGGATCGTCTGGGTTTTCTCGAGACTTCCAAAAAGTGCCTACATCTCTCCATTCATTTACATTAAATCCGAGAATATTTTTCTCGAGTTTAGACATCCGGTTGTAGCTGAGATTCCCTCTACCAGAAACAGGATCCTTAGAAACTGTTACAGCGCCCGTTATGAAAGGTCCGCTGTCACCTCTTGAATGAGTAAGAATCGGCAAATTGTCAAGATCAATCTCACTTCCTGAAAGGTTGTTGTCATGCCAAGCTGCTTTTTCTGTTCTTACTGGAGCGATGCCATTTGAAGGATCAAGTGCTTTTTCCATTGTGTCGGCAACTTCAGATGGGTCGCAGTTAAGAGCTACAGCAGCTCTGCTGTGAGACGCGACACCTCCGCAAAAGATCGGCCAAGGGCTATCAGTAACATTTTCGAAGAGACAAGCCCCTTTGCCTTCACGTGCAATGCTTGCTCCAACATCCGCCAATTCATATTCAATTGAAACTGGATTGTTGACTTTAACGAGTTGACCGGCAGAGTCTAGGGCCGATATAAAATCGCGTAAATCTTTTATTTCCGTCATCGTTCAAGCTTAGGTGAAGTTCGTGCTTAAAGTCCTTCTGGACTTATTTGAGTGGTTTGTTGAGAGGAAGAAATTAGAACTCCACCTTTAAAAACTTTCCTGGACATTGGCGCATCAGCAATAGCTCCCCGAAGTGAGGTCGCATCTATAGCGACAAAGTCGGCTAAAGACCCAGGTGACACGTCGGCCTTGTCGAGTCCCATGGCTTTTCTGGCATTCACACTTACCATTTCGTAGGCGCTTTCTGGCGTTTCATGAGCAGCCAAAATCAAAAGTGAAGCAGTTTCAAGTGGGTCACTGCGACCTACTAAATTAAACGGGTCTTGAACGTTGTCAGCTCCAGCTGCAACTAGAACTCCAGCGTCTTTAAGGCTTTTAATCGCGGTAAGCGCACGAGGCGTAGCAGTAGGTATTTCTCTTCCTTGAAGAAAAAGGTTGGTTTGTGGAAGTGGCAAAACAGCGATATTAGCTTTTGCAACATCAGTTGAAACTTCTTTTTGCTTTTTTAGGCTTTGCATTCCCAAAGTAACGCAGTGGCTTGCTGTAACAGAGTTTTCAAAACCTCGATCCATCACCTGTTTTGCCAAGTCATGAAGTGTTAAAACTGATTCATCGAGCATTTCATCGACATGCAAGTCAATTCCTATACCTGCATCTTCGGCTACATCTAATGCGTCTTTAATTAAAACGGAAGGGTTGGGGTCAAGATGAGGGCATCCTCCAACCAGATCCACTCCGGTTTCTATTGCTGTTTCTAAAGCTTTTCGATTGTCTGTTCCTTCTTGGCCAGTCATAGGGTTTATTGTTAAGGCAACTATTTGAACATCGATGAGGCCTTCAACAAGTTTTCTGGCTTCTCGGACTGCTTCCAAAGCACGAGAACCTAGTGCCACATTTACATGAGTCCTAACTGCTGTAACGCCTCTGGAAACTAGTAGACGCATTGCCTCTACAGCGCGGTCGATAGTGTCCTCATAAGTTATTTCTCCACGAGCTGTTGCAGAGATCCAAGCTTCAATGGCACCCGATAAATCACCAGCAGGATTAGGAACACTTTCAGCTGTTAGTGCTTTGTCAAGATGCGCATGCGGCTCAGCCATACTGGGTATCACAAGCCAGCTATTTAGATCCGTACCATCTTCAGATAGTGGAGAGGGTTTCTGCAATTCTGTGATGGTTTCTATACGACCACCATTTATGTGGAGGTTCACTAATCTGCCATCTTCCAACCGAGCATTATGAAGAACTCTAAGCATCCCAATCACCCCATTCCATTTCATCTCCCCATGGGCGAAGAAACACTTCATTCGGGCTTACCTCAATCCCTCTTTCGGGATAAGGGTCATCACCTGCGACCGGCACGATCATTCGATGATCATGCGTGGAGGCATCCACTAATCTGTCTGCACCTATTTGCCAAGGAAGATTAGACCATGCATTCATATAGTGATGCACCAGAGCCCTCCGACTTGTATCACTAACATTTCTAAGAGATCTATGTAACAAATAGCCATTAAAAAAAACAGCCGACCCAGCTTTCAGTTCAACAATTTCTTCATCTTCTGAGTTGAAACCATAGCTTTCATCTGAAGAGTCAAATTCTTCAGTTTCACTATGTGGCCTGGTCGGCCAAAGCTGTCCCATTTTGTGGCTTCCCGGGATTACCCTTAAGCAGCCGTTATCCAGAGTTGCGTCGTCTAATGCAATCCAGACACCGACAAGAGAACGGTCTCTAGTAGCGATGAAGCGTTCGTCTTGATGCCAGGCTTGACCTGGGAAGCCAGGAGGTTTAAGAAAAAGCATGGATTGCATGCATTTCACCCTGCCATCCCAGTGGGGGATATGAGCACCTACAATTATTTGGAGGACCTCTTTTATCCTTGGATGGTCCAGAGTTTCAAAAATGGGACGTGAAACCCAGTGAGGGAAATGAACAGCTAGAAGCCCAGAGTCTTTGTTTCCAGCAGGGTTATTAACGGGATAGGTTCCATCTAAAAACTTGGGAATTTCTGATTGAATATTTTCTACAGTCGTTTGATCAAAAATTTCTGGAACGATTAAATAGCCATCGTTAATATATTTTTGAGCCATAAGATCAAGATCCATAGTTTGATGTTATCTACAGGACACAAAGGTGCTTATGTTCGGTGGTCGGACTACAGTTCAAAACTCACGGAAAAATTTACTTGCAAGTACTTAAGAGGAGAAATTCAGCAAATGAAAGATGGTTTTCAGCGGCTAGTTGTCGGAATAAGTGGAGCTAGCGGAGTTATATACGGAATCCGCATTCTTGAAATATTGCGTGACATCGAAGAAGTGGAAACGCACTTAATATTAACGAATGCAGCGAAACAGACCATAGGTATGGAAACCGATTTTTCAGCAGGTGAAGTCGAAAAACTTGCTGACCACTCGTATCCGATCAAAGATATTTCAGCAGGACCTGCCAGCGGAACTTTCCCATGTGACGGAATGATTATTGCCCCGTGTTCAATAAGGACTCTGTCAGCAGTAGCAAACTCGTATAGCTCTGACCTTCTTACAAGAACAGCGGATGTAACTCTGAAAGAAAAAAGACCTTTGGTCTTAATGGTGAGAGAAACCCCGTTTCACTTAGGGCATTTACGTTTAATGCAACAAGTAGCAGAAACTGGAGGGGTGATTTTCCCTCCAGTGCCAGCTTTTTATAACAAACATAAAGATCTTGATGAAGTGATTTCACATACTGCCAAAAGAGCGCTGGAGCAGGCAGGAATTGAGATTGAAGAGATGGATAGATGGACAGGACCCCTTGGTTAAAAAAGTGGTAGTAGTCGATCAATCGCGTTAAACAAGATACTCGGTTATCCTGTAAGGATGTCTGGAAGACTTGCCGATATAACTGGGCCGAATGTCCCAGAGCAAATAAGCGAAGATTCTGTAATCCTGCTTCCCGTTGGAGCAATTGAACAGCACGGACCTCATTTACCGATGTCGGTAGACACAGTTATCGCAGAAGAAACTTCCAGTGCTCTTCTTGATTCTGTAGGGGATGAGATAGATCTATGGCTTCTTCCAACATTGTCGATATCAAAATCAAATGAACACACATGGTCGCCGGGGACTCTTTCGTATAGTACGACCACGATGGTTAGCATCCTTGATGACATAGCTAGATGTGTAGCTACAACTGCTGCAAGAAGGTTGGTTATTTTAAACGGTCACGGTGGAAACACCTCTCTTCTGATCACAGCATGTCGCGATATCCGAGTTGCTCACGAACTTTTGACATTTCTCGTTCACCCCTCTGTTCCACCAGCATCTGGCGGAACAAGCACTGAAGAAGAGATGGGTATGGGTATTCATGGTGGATTAAATGAAACTTCAGTTTTTTCATACCTACGACCAGGAGAAACTCGAATGGAAAAAGCTGTTCGCCGTGTTCCTGAGTGGATGGCAGAGAATAAATGGGTGAAATTTGGAGGCAAAGTCCAATTTGGTTGGACAAGCCGAGATTTCGGGAGCGAAGGACTTATAGGTGATCCAACGGATGCAAATCCTGAACTAGGAAAAGAACTTTTCGAATCAGCAGTAGAATCGCTCGCCGATCAACTTCGTGAAATCAGTAATTTCGATTTCGAGGGGAAATGATTTGGGTTCAGAAAAAGCAAAGGCTGAATTCACAATTGAACCGTTCATAGAAGGGGACCCTGGGCCTCATGTGGAAGAGACTATTTCTGTCGCCAAACAGTCAGGCCTCGATGTCGAGATAGGACCATTCGGCACAACAGTAATAGGTGAACAAGAAAGAGTCTTTGAACTGGTTTCGGAACTGGTAAAAACAGCTATGGATAATGGGGCTTCTCGGATATCTCTCCAAGTGACCTCCATATGAACTTTTAAAAGTCTCTATCCACACCTGTCAGCAGGATGATCACCGAATCATCAGAATTTATACACCCGTCTTCTTTTGCAGCAAGTAGACCTGCAAGTCCAGCAGTTCCAGTAGCGCTAGCAGAAATATCTGTATGATCAGCAACAAGTTTTTTTGCTAAAAGAATTTTTTCTTCACTAGCACTTAGCGGTCCTCCAACATTGTCCCCGAAAATCATGTCCCAAACTAAAGGAAGCCAGTCATAGGTGATGTCATCGAGTATTCCAGTAGCCGCAGAAGAAGGGTTTTCCCATGGTTCCATGTATTTAAGTGGTATTGAAATAGCTTCGGAAAGTGCTTCTGAAGGATTGTCGCTATCAGCTATCCGGTTATAAGCAATTGAAAGAGGCGAACAACCGGTTGCCTGAACAGTATTGAGAGCAGGTCTATTTTTTAAAATGCCAAGATCTTTAGCATCGGTTAGAGCTTGCATGGTGCTGCTCGCAAGTGCTCCTCCACCCACCTGCACGAGGAGTCTGTCTGGCTCTAAGCCATATCTGTTTAATTGTGTTGACATTTCAAAACCTAGTGTTTTACCGCCATCAATAGTCCATATATTTTCTGTTCCCTGACAGCCAAATGGCAGAGCTCCTTCTTCAAGCAGTTCCCGAAACCTCAACATGCACGGATCCCCTGACTCATCACTTCTTCTTTCACAAATCTGAACTTGAGCACCATTGTCTGAGAGCTCATCTAAGAGAGATGTTTCTGCCCAAGTGGGCACATTTACAGTCAGAGTTCTTTTTGCTGCTTTAGCAATTACAGAAGCAGCTAGAGCAGCATTCCCACAGGAAGCAATAGTTAGAGGTGTATTTTTTGAGACTTCTTCGAGTTCAAGACGTATAGCGAGACCGAAAAGATGACGCGCTTTGTGGCTACCCGACACATTAACGGTCTCATTTTTTGCCCAAACTCCACCATTTTGTCCAATAGCTTCGGAAAGTTCGCTTAAGAGAACAAGTGGGGTTTCTTGAAAACCAATTGTTTCTATTTCGCTGACTGCTTCATCTAAATTTTTTACAACAGTTAGGAAATCTTGGTCACTCAATCCCTTTGTGGTTGCTAAATGGTAAGACCACAATAGCTTTCGGTACTCAACAAATGGATTCGAATCCGAAAGGTCATTTTTTACTTCCCAACTTGATTCAGGAGGCAAGCCTAGCCAACCGGAATTTTGGTCTAAAAAGTTCACTTCGTTTTGGTTAGTCCTGTTTGAGAGTTGAATTCATTTATTAAATCATCCCACACCGGAGCTAACTTCTGTATATGTTTCCAAAATTGTTGATCTCTTCTTATTTCAAAGTCAGAAAATTCGATCCCTTGTTGCTCGACCCATGTGTAGTAGCCAAGATTGAATATTCGATTGCGTCCGACATCATCTAAAAGTTCAACATTGTTCGTGTCAGCGCCTAGGAGATGTTCATTTACTATAAGACTTGCAGCTTCTGAGCTGAATCCCTTTGGGTATTCATTTTCGAGAAGATGAGTTTTCTCACTCTCATAGAGTTCCGATCCATCTGTAGCAACTGTAACAATCATGTCGTCTGGCCCCAGGTCAAGAGTTTTTGCCGTTTTAATCGCTGCCAACAAATTGCAAGTAGAAGAAAATCCAAAATGACGGAGTTGGTCGACTATCTCTGGAGAGGCACCTAATTCTTCAACCAGAAAAGATTTGCCTTCTTCGGATGTGAAGACAAGATTTAAGCTGTCGGTAGCTTTATCGCTAATAGCCACGATCACATCTGTGTTGGTCACATTGTGGATGAGCGGTATGTGCTTGTCACCGATTCCTTGAATGTTATGTTCACCGAATCCGTTATAGAGCATTGTTGGGCATTCAAGTGCTTCAACAGCAACAATTTTTGCTCCGTGATTTTCCTTTAAACGTTCACCGGCACCTAATGTTCCCGCCGAACCTGAAGCAGCAACGAAACCGGCGAGTCGAAGATTACTGTTTTTTTCTTTGTAGTTCAGGAAAATATTCTCTAATGCTCGTCCGGTCACTTCATGGTGGCCAACATGATTAGCGAATTCAGAGAATTGGTTCAAAATAAAATTCGTTTCATCTTTTTCTAATTCAGCGCATGCATCATAAATTTCCTTCACGTTGCTCTCTGAGCCGGTAGTGCGAATTACGTCTTCTTCATGAGTGATCCAACGATCCAACCATTCAAATCTTTCCTTACTCATATTCTCAGGAAGGACAGCAACTCCTCTACATCCCATAAGACGTGAGATTGCAACTCCACCCCGTGCGTAGTTTCCTGTTGAAGGCCAGATAGCTCGATGCTCTGTAGGATCAAATTGGCCTGTCACAACTCTTGGGACCAAACATGCATAAGCAGCTAGAACCTTGTGCGCTGTAATCATCGGAAATCGGTTACCGAAAGCAAGAGCGATCGGCGCTGCTACTCCAGTAAGTTCCGACGGTAGAACAATATGTTCCGGTAGGGACACAAAATCGCCATTGAGGTCATTTTGCCAATGGACTCTGAAAAGATTTCTTGGATCCGCAGA
The DNA here is from genome assembly GCA_002729765.1 of Acidimicrobiaceae bacterium. Classification (GTDB taxonomy): domain Bacteria; phylum Actinomycetota; class Acidimicrobiia; order Acidimicrobiales; family MedAcidi-G1; genus MedAcidi-G1. Next base: position 562 of record PBYV01000005.1, on the reverse strand, counting down.
GTTTTTGTCAATTTTTGACAACTCTGACTTTGTTTCAGGATCTATTGATTCAGGGTTGGCAAGTTCAGAAAAGGTGGGGAGCACTATTTTCTGATCTCGGAAACGTTTTACACTTCTTTCGTACCTGTCTGCATCAACAACATCTGTATGAAGTCCAACCCTTTTTAGGTCGAAGGTTTCAGGGTCGAAGCTCGGTTTCTCAAACGCGCCTACCCCATTTCCTGATTGTTGTAATGAATCCACATATGCAGGTTACAGCTCATATCGGTAGCAAAATCCCTAGATTGCATACAAATTTAGAAGAGTTGCTTGGGCTCCACTTTTTCGGTCCAGAGAAATGAGAAACTCTACTAATGGGAAGGATCTGGGTAAGGATTACAGGGATTGTTTTTGTTGTTTTTGTTGTTTTTCTTTTAGCAGCAAGAGCAGCAGAGCCATCTATTCGACCTGTTTTATACGACGCTAGACCCCCGGTTGTTCTTCCGACTACGACTGTTGCTCCGACTACGACTGTTGCTCCGACTACGACTGTTGCTCCGACTACGACTGTTGCTCCGACTAC
>PBYV01000004.1 GCA_002729765.1 Acidimicrobiaceae bacterium | reverse complement strand
GTCTCGCTCCGTTCCACGATTTCGATTCAATGGTAAGTGACGACATCAAATCAATGCTTACTACTTTGAAAGCAGACCTAGAATCTGGTGCCCTAAGCGCATGCGTATGGGACGCAGACAGCAACCCAGCATGTAGCGCAGGAGCTTTGGCTGCTGCTTGTCCTTCGCCTTTGGTGATCCAGACTGACTGGTTCCCAGAAGCAGAGCATGGTGCTCTATATGAGATGATTGGCGCTGGTTACACTATTGACGCTGACAACATGGTTGTAACAGGTCCTGGTCAACTAGGTGGAGCTCCTTTGGGAATTGATATTGAGGTTCGCACTGGTGGTCCAGCTATTGGTTGGTCTCCTGTTGCTTCCTACATGTACACAGATGATTCAATCCATATCGGATACGCAAACACAGAAGCGCAAGCACAGTTGGCAGACACGCCACTGATTTCTGTGATGGCACCGTTGGAGAAGAATCCTCAGATGATCATGTGGGATCCAAACACCTATCCAGATGTTGAAGGCATCGCGGATCTTGGTGAACAGGGAGTCACAATCAACGTATTCGCTGGTGGCGTGTTCATCGAGGTGTGGATAGCTGAAGGAGTTGTTTCAGCAGAACAGGTTGATCCTTCCTACGATGGTGGACCAGCTATGTTCATTGCAGCTGATGGAGCTATTGCTCAGCAGGGATTTGCTTCTTCTGAGCCTTACCAGTACTTGAACGACTTTACCGAATGGGGTAAGGAAGTTGCGTACGAATTGCTCCACGACACCGGGTTCGAGGTTTACTCTCAGACTCTCGGTGTTCGACCAGATGACATCGAAGACATGAGAGCATGTCTCGAGTTGTTCATTCCAGTTGCTCAGCAGTCAGTTGTTAACTTCGCCGCTAACCCTTCAAGGGCTTTGGCGATAATAGTTGACGCTGTTGACACATTTGGTTCCTTCTGGGTTTACTCAATACCACAGGGTGAATTCGGGGTTGCGGCAGCAAGCGAACTTGGTCTTCATGGAAATGGACCGGACTCAACTATTGGAAACATGGAGGAATCCAGAATCCAAGGTGTGTTAGACAAGATGATTGCGGCAGGTATGGACGTTACCACTACCAACGCAAACGACTTGTTTACTAACGAGTTCATTGACATGAGCATTGGTTTCGCTGAATAATCTCAGCAAACAAAACTTAAAAACTGTTTACCGGCCGGGCCCACAAGGGTCCGGCCGGAATCAGTTCCTGGAATAATGCCTGCAGTTTTCGGAGCATTAAGACTCGCTGCAATTTACTCAATGTTGTCTGTAGTCTTTGGTGAATTTATTGCATCAAAACGCGGGCTTGGGCAAAAACTGTTAGTTAGCACAAATATGTTTAATATGGCATCTGCTTTTGCCCTAATGCTGGTTTTAGCAATCGTCGCTCTTGCATTAAACGGGGTTATCGGTTTAGCAGAACGCCGTGTTCTTAAATGGCAAACAACTCGTAGAGGTGGACAGGTAATTTCTCTCTAAAAGTTAAAACCCGTTCCCATACAACTCATGCTCGATCGATCGCAGTTCTGAGAATTTAGAACGTAATTCTTCTCTGCGTGAACGATCAACAGCCAAATTTACTAATTCGTGGGGATCTTCTTGGAGGTCGTACATCTCATGGTCATGATCATCAAACGATGCGTCACGCCCAAAAAGCATCTCTGGTTCACCCGACTGATTGCCGTGGGTATCAAATCCGCCACCGACACCGTAATAACGGCAGTATTTATGTCTTCCATCAAAGATTCCCGAGCTCGCATATCGACATTGTTCAACCCCTGGATACCAAGGCCATTCTTGATTAAAAAGAACATAATCACGTATCTTCGCTGAAGAGTCTTCAAAAACTGGGGAAAGAGATTCTCCTACATAAGTTGGATGATCATCTGGTTCCACTCCTGCGAATTCAAGAATTGTCCTAGCTAGATCAACATGCGATGTCAGAGAATCAGTCTTCGTGCCCGGTTGAGCTATACCCGGTGCTGATATGTAAAGAGGTATCCTCATGGTCTCCTGATAATTCCATGGTCCTTTGGAACGAAGAGTATGAGACCCGCACTGGTCTCCGTGATCAGAAGTGAAAACAACAATAGTGTTTTCCCAACCTTTAATATCATCTAAAGCGGACAAAACGCGACCCACACATTGATCGTTAAGTTCATGTAATTTTGCGTAATAGTCAAGTGCTCTGAGCCAGATATCAGGATCGTCTCTCCTCATTTCACCGGGAACTGACCGTCTAGTTAAAACATCCATCCATCTTCTATGAACATCTGGTTTTGTAAAAAGGTCGTCATCAAAGTTAGCTGGCAGCTCTGAGAATATTCTTTCAACTTCGTGTGGAAACCCAGGAAGGTTATCTTCCCTCCCCCAGTCACGTTGTGAAAGCCTTTCCTTTGCTTTTGCATAATACTCTGGGTCCTTCTCCCAATACCAGGGTTGATCAATTGGGAACCACATGATGTCATGTGGGTTCACGAGGCCAACAGTTAGAAACCATGGGGCATCATCATTACCGTGACCTCGGATCCAGTCTGCGGCATCTCTTGCGATTGGCTCATCGTATTCAGTTCCACTTCCAGCCAATCCCCAGAACGACATGTCATTACCTTCCCAGTCACTAAAACCATAAGCTTCCATGTCCGGAGTTGGTGTTGCTTCCAAATGCCATTTGCCTTTATAAGCCGTGTAATAACCCTTTTCTCTCAGAATTTTCCCTAGCGTCGCAGCATCTTTTGAAAGTTGAGTGTTTGTCGGGGCGCTCGAATTTTCAGTAACCCCATGTCCTGCCATGTATTCCCCGGTAAAAAGAGTCGCTCTTGATGGTGAGCATGGAGAAGAGTGTGTGTAATGGCTCGTGAACTCGATCCCGCTGTCTATGATCCTTTGACGTGCTGGGAGTTCAAAATTATTAGGAAGCCAGTCTCTTTGTCTTTCTTGATCAGAAACTATTAGTAGTATGTTTGGTTCATTCATTTTTTGAACATAGCATTTTGCTCAAGGAATAAGTTAACTCAATGACTTTTTATACAAAAAAACGAAAGTAAAAACATAATGAAAATTACCCCTACAAACAGTCTTGTTGGTGCTTTTGTAGAAGACGTAGATCTATCTATCCCTGTTGAAAGTGACGCTATCGATGAACTGGTTTCAGCATGGCATAAATGGGGCGTCTTATTTTTCAGAAATCAGAATCTCAACGATGAACAACAGGTTGCGGCTGCATCTATATTCGGTGATCCCGTACCTTATGATTTCGCTCCCANGACAGAGGGAAGCGAGATTGTTCACAAAATCGATAATGAAGATGGAAAGCCTAAGGGTGGTTCATCTAATTGGCATACTGACGCTACATGGCTCAAAGAACCCCCGAGAGGAAGCATGCTCCAAGCGATCAAATTACCGAGTTCCGGTGGGGATACATTATTCGCAAGTATGTCAGCGGCTTTTGATTCACTTTCACCCTCAACTCAAAATTTCATTGATGGTTTAACAGCCCTCCATCATGGGGGTTCAAAGCTTGGAGCGAACCGGATTGCAAAGAAAATTCCTGAAGATGCTGTCTCACACCCCGTAGTTAGGACTCATCCTGTAACAGGCAAAAAATGCATTTTTGTAAATAGGCTTTTCACCCAAGGGATAAAAGAACTTAATCCTCGAGAAAATGAAGCACTGCTACCGATGCTTTGTGACCTCAGTTTAAGACCCGAATTGCAATTCAGGTTCCAGTGGGAAGAGGGCGACATAGCCGTATGGGACAATAGGAGTGTTCAACACTATGCAACACCTGACTACAGCGAAGCCCGCGTAATGCACAGAGTCGTTCTCGCAGGCGACCCAGTTGAGTAATCTGTGCTGAGGAAGCCCCCCTTCCCTGTCTCGCCTGAGGAACTGACTGAAGAAGTACTTTCGGAAAGCTTAGGAAAAGAAGTTGACTCTTTCAGCTACACCCGCATTGGCAGCGATAGAGGGATGCTCGGGGTTGTATTGCTTCTAGACATCTCCTACTCAGACGGCAGTACAGAGAACACTAATCTTGTTTGCAAATTTCCTGCTCTTAGAGAAGGCAGCATGGAAAATAATAGAAGAGGAAACAACAACGAACGTGAACTCCGATTTTACGATGAACTAGCCCCCATAACCCCGATAAGAACTCCAGAATTTCATTCTGGTTCATATGACCCAGATACTGAGCATTTCATGCTTATCCAAGAAGCCATAGACATTGATGAAAACGTTGATCAGATTCAAGGCATTTCAGTGGAACAAGCAATGCTCGTAATAGATGAAACTGCTTCATTACACGCAACATGGTGGGAAAACCCTGACCTAAACAAAATAGACTGGTTGCCGGGACCTGAACAAAGAAAAAATAACCTTTCTATTATTGCGGGTGCTGGCTGGGAACCTCTCTGCAAAATGCTTGAAGGAGAACTAACTGAACAAGAAATATCATTCGGAACTGAAATAACCCAAAGGGTTGGCGAGATGTTAGATCTGCTCTCAAGTCACCCTAAAACTCTTATCCACTCTGACTTGCGGGCAGACAACCTTCTTTTTGACCGTGAGGGTAACAAGGTTTTCATTGTTGATTGGCAAGGCACCTCCAAAGGCCCCGCTGGATGGGATCTAGCTTATTTCATGTCACAATCTTTGAGTGTGGAAACACGCCGAAAGAACGAAACAATGCTTTTGGATCGTTATGTGAGATCTCTTGAAGAAAACGGAAAGAACCTAGACCCTGCCGAAGCGCTGGCCGGTTACGCTGACGCGATGCTTTATGGTTTGGTAATTGCGTGCTCACTTCCTTTGATAAGTGATGAAAATGAAAAACGCGTTAAAGAGCTCGCAAGTGTTATGACTCGGAGAAGCTTTGAAGCGATGAAAGACCACAACAAATTTTTAATTAACTAAATATAGCGAAAGAAAGAAATCGGTATGGGAAAAAAACTAGATGGGAAAGTTGCGGCTATCACCGGAGGGACCCGTGGCATAGGGCGTGCAATAGCAGAAAGATTCGTCGCCGAAGGAGCAAAAGCTGTAGTTAATAGTCGCAATGACGAAAAAGGGCAACGGGCACTTGCTGAGATGAATGCTGGTGACAATGTTCTTTTCTATCCCGGAAGCGTGACCGAAAAAAAAGTTGTAGAAGGTCTAGTTGACTTCACTGTTGAAAATTTCGGTCAGCTCGACATTATGGTTTTAAACGCAGGCGGAGTGGGCGACACTGCTCCGGTAGTTGAACTCTCTGATGAGGAGTGGCAATTCGAGCTCGATTTCAATCTGAATCATGTATTTCGAGGAACTCGTAAGGCACTCTGGCATATGGTCCCTCGTAAAACGGGAAGGATAATTGCTATTTCGTCTATAGAAGGTAAACGTGGCAAAGCGAACATCGCCGGGTACACAGCTAACAAGCATGCAATCAATGGTTTCGTTAAATCCGCTGCGAAAGAAGTCGGCACAGAAGGAATAACAATCAATTCTATTTGCCCAGGACTGGTACATACTGACATGCTTGAAAACCAGTCCGGAGCTGCATCTGGGCTGACTGAAGTAGCCGATGTAATAGCTCTCTACACAAAAGACACCGCTATACAGAGACCTGTTACTGTCGAAGAAATAGCAGCTTTTGCTCTTCTTCTAGCTTCTGAAGAAGGGGCCGGATTCAGCGGTGGAACTATTTCACTCGATGGAGGACTCGCTAATTACTAATGGGTTTTACCTTTCCGACCTGTCCCGATGAGTTAAACAGTGAGTGGCTTTCTAGTGCACTAGGTAGATCCGTTAAAAATTTTGAAACACGTCCGATCGGCGGAGGAAAAGGCAACCTTGGTGACCTAGTTCTCGTATCTTTAGAAAATGGCGAACAAGTAGTTGCAAAATTTGCAGCTAATAGGCAAGAAGCTCTCAGTGCTGCAAAAAGATCTGGTCTATTCGAAAGAGAAATCAAGTTCTATCACGAACTAGCACCCAAGCTAGATCTACGCCTTCCAAAGCTTTTTGCATCAGCATACGACCCATCTAGCGCTTACTTCGTAATGCTCTTGGAGTATTTAGAGCCCATAAAAGAATCAGATTCTATAAGTGGCATAGGCGTTGATTACACTCGACAACTTCTTGTGGAACTGTCGAAACTCCACACTCAGGGAAAAGATTTAGTTGAGACCCCGTGGGTTCAAACAATGATCTCTCAGCACAGGATCAACAATCTGACAATTATGATCGAAAAGGGTTGGCCCGTTCTTCAAGAGATGTGCGGTGAAATCGTTGACCCGCTGAAAGAGATAAACCTTCTAGAGAGATTCCTTGAAACCATGAGCTATCTCAACACCTTGGACCAAACAATTGTCCATGGCGATATCAAACCAGACAACCTAATAATAAGCAATCAAGGTGTCACAATAATCGATTGGCAGGGTTTTGGCACAGGCCCGCCTGCGTGGGATATTGCGTACTGTATGTGTCAGTGTCTAACAACTGAAGAACGCAGATTTTACGAATCTGAACTACTTGATAGCTACCCTCATGATCTTGTGGGATACAAAGAGTCGTTGTTCTTTGGCATCGTCATAGCTTGTGCCCTCTCCCTTTTGGGCAACTCTGATGACCCGAGGCTAGGGAAATTGGTTGGAATCACCGCTGAAAGAACTATCAGTGCGATGTCAGACGCTGGGACACTTAATTGAAGAAAAAGGTTTTGGTTATCACAGGAGGCCATCCATTTGAAGAAGATCCGTTCTTCGAAATCTTCAATTCATTCGAAAACGTTGACTGGTTCCACGAAAAACAACCAAAAGCTTCCAGTTTGCTAAACCCAGAAAAATGCCGTGACGTTGATGCCATCATTTTCTATGACATCCCTGGAGTTGAACTAAAAAGAAATACAGATTTACCAGTCGAAGTTGTCGATCCGACAAGTGAATATAAAGAAAACTTTGAACGATTACTTGAAACAGGCCAAGGGTTAATTTTTCTTCACCACGCGATTGCAGGTTGGCCTTCGTGGGAACGATATGCAGATGTGATTGGAGGCAGGTTCCATTACCAACCTGGATCACTGCATGGAATCAATTATCCAGATTCAGGGTATCGATTTGATGTAAGCCAAGAGATTAGAGTGGTTGATCCAGATCATCCTATTTGTAAAGAAATACCTGAAAATTTTACAATCAACGATGAAGCTTACATTTGTCCTATTTTCGAAGATTCAGTAACTCCTATTCTCCGTTCAAATCTTGATTTCGAAGATTCTTCAAATTTCTATTCATCTTCTTTAGCAATGAAAGGAGAAATGAATTCCAATCAATCATGGAAGCATCCGAAAGGGAGCGACATGGTGGCTTGGGTTCGCTATGAGCACCTTTCTCCTATTACATACATTCAATTAGGTGACGGGCCAACCGTATATGCAGATCCAAATTTCCGAAAACTGATAAGAAACTCAATTAATTGGGTTTCTTCTGAAGAAGCGAAAAAATGGATTACATCTGAAAAATCAAATAGAGCAATTGACTAAGCCAAGTGGTTAATAATCCTTGCAGTCGGGCAGAATGTTGTAACCACATTTAAGGAGATCCATGAGCGCGGAAGACATAATAGAAATTAATCATCTCACTAATCGATATAACCAAGCAGCGGATTCAGGGAATGGAGAAGCTTTTGCTGCAACGTTTACTGAAGATGGTGTTTTAGAAATGCCTGGAAGCGATCCGATTGCAGGCAGAAACGCCCTTGTAGTTTCTGGGGACAGCTTTCCTCAACTAATCGAAGGTGTCAGGCATTGGACAAACAATCAAGTTGTTGAAATTAACGGGGATTCTGCAACAGCCAGCTGTTATCTACTCTTAATGGGTGCAGGCTCTCCTCCTACCTTTATGACAAGTGGAATTTACTCTGATGAACTGACTAGAACAGATCAAGGATGGAGATTCACTAAACGCAGCGTTAGCTTGGACAGCTAACCTTAGAGAGTATCTAAATGATCATTGATAAGAAAGATTACCGCTGTGGCTGAACTGTCCTTAGAAGGACTTACCAAAATTTATCCGAATGGCTTTAAAGCAGTTGATGAACTAAGTATCGATATAGCTGATGGCGAATTTCTTGTTCTTGTCGGACCTTCAGGTTGTGGTAAATCAACTGCCTTGAGGATGGTTGCAGGACTGGAGGAAATTACTTCAGGAAAACTCTCGATCAATGGTGAACCAATGAATGATGTTGAACCAAAAGACCGCAATATTGCTATGGTTTTTCAGAATTATGCGCTTTATCCACACTTAGACGTTGAAAAAAATATCGGTTTTGCACTTAAACTTTCCGGACTGTCAAAACCGGAAATCGATTCCAAAGTCTCAGAAGCCGCACAAATTCTTGAACTTGAACCTCTGCTTAAAAATAAACCTGCGCAGCTATCTGGTGGTCAAAGGCAAAGAGTTGCCATGGGTCGAGCTATTGTGCGTGACCCTTCCGTTTTTTTGATGGATGAACCTTTATCTAACTTGGATGCAAAATTACGAGTTCAAATGCGTGCAGAAATTACTCGACTTCAGCACAAACTCGAGGCAACAACCCTTTATGTCACTCACGATCAAGTGGAAGCAATGACCATGGGTGACAGAGTTGCCGTCATGAAAGACGGTGTCCTCCAACAAATTGATAACCCTTCTTCTCTTTACGAAGAACCAAAAAATCTTTTTGTGGCAGGATTTATTGGCGCTCCCGCAATGAATCTTCGAGAGGCGAAACTTGATAGTCATAATGGAGGATGGACTTTGCAAATTGGCAGCACCAACATTCCTCTCGCAAGAGGCATTGTAGAAAACAGAAGTTCTCTTGCCGAATATGACGGAAGAAATGTTGTAATCGGTGTTCGTCCTGAAGCAATGAACGACGCAAATGTCTCTAGCAATAAAGACCTACCTGTACTGTCAGTTGTAACTGAATTAACAGAAGCTTTAGGGTCGGATCTCCTAGTTCATTTCCCTCTAGATGCCAAAGCTGTAGATGCAGGAGATCCTGATGCTCTTAAAGATCTCGAAGAAAACCCTCTAATGATTGCAAGAGTGGATCCGCGCAGTCAGACCAAACCCGGAGAGAAAATAGAGATATCGATAGATACTGAAAGACTTCATTTTTTTGACCCTGAAACACGTTTAGCTATCAGTTAATAACGAAAATTTGTCCTAAATTAGTGGACCGTGTTCTATATGTTGTAAAACTTTTTTTCCGAATGACTCGCATTCTGCGATATGGGAATATCCGGAAAGAATGAATGCGTCAATGCCCGCATTCATGTAAGCGTTAAGTTTTTCTTTTACCTGATCAGGGTCCCCCACTATTGCAGCTCCTGCCCCGCTTCGAGCGCGCCCTACACCTGTCCATAAATTCTCTTCGATGAAACCATCGTCACCGGAAGTTTCACGTAGTTCTGTTTGTCGGGAAACACCAACTGACACTGCATCTAGAGAAAGATTCCGGATGGCTTCTCCTTTTTGATCATCTATTTGACTTACCAATCGATTTGCAGCCTCGCGCGCTTCTTTTTCACTCTCTCTCACAATCACATGGGCTCTTAAGCCATATTTCAATTCTCGCCCGTGACCTGAGGCTCGTTTTCTCATGTCAGAAACTATTAATTCAACACCTTTTACTGTGTCTGGCCATGTCAGAAAAACATCTGCTTCCATCGCTGCTGTCTCTTTTGCTGCTTCAGAAAAACCTCCAAAATAGAAAGGAGGGCACTTCCCCGAGACTGTTCTTGCTCTTGGAGCTTCAATTTCTAAATCCACGAATTCGCCATGGTAGTTGACAGAGTTTCCATTTAGAAGTTCTCGTAGGACTTTCATGTACTCGCGGGTTCTTGTATAACGAGGTTCAGATTCAAGCTCCTGGCCAGGCAAATCACTCGAAATAATGTTTATCGTCAATCTCCCTCCTGACATTTGATCAATTGTGGCCATCTGCCTTGCTAGTTGTGGTAGCCACAACTCGCCCATCCTTAGAGCGAGTAGGAGTCTGATTCGATTAGTAGCGACTGATACTGCGGAGGCAAAAGCTGTCGCATCAATCCCTAGCGTGTAACCGGACGGTAGGAGTATGTTGTCAAAACCATTTTCTTCAGCACATGCAACTATGTCGCGACAATGCTCCCAGGAGCTTTTAAGTTCTGGATCGACAACACCTAAAAATTCATAATCATCATCGCAAAGTGAGCCAAACCAAGAGATTTCAGGTTTTTTTTGTGGATCATTCATCGATTTATTCCTGTCCCCTCTATTACCTCGTCTAACTCTACGCTCGACTTCCTATCGATAGACAACTGGGCCGCCTCCCCAACAGCTACTGACCAAAATCCTTCTTTAAGACCGACTTCAGGTTTAGTTCCTTGTAAAAAGGCCTCACGAAATCTTAAATGTTCTATGTAAGACGCCCCGCTGTGTAAGCCCTCATGCATAATTTCAGGGTTTTCTGAATGCTCCTCTTCAACCGAACCAATCCAGTGTTCACCGCGAATACCAGTTCTTATGACAGATTCTGGAACCAAAGCTTCAACTTTTCCTAGGTCTCCCACTACAGAAATTTCTTCTTGATTTCGGGTTGCTTCTGCAAACATACACAAATCAAGCATTCCGCGCGATCCTGATTCGAACTCTACGATTACATACGCATTGTCTAAAATGTCTGGAATTTCTCCTCCGTACTTTTCATCCAAGTGGTTTACATCTTGTCCACCGGAAGCCATTACTCTCACTGGCAGATCTTTGGTTATCAAATGCATCAAGTCGAAGTAATGGCAACATTTCTCCACAAGAGTCCCACCAGTGTTCGAGTTGAACCGGTTCCAATTTTCTACTTTTTCCAGAAATGGGAATCTATGTTCACGAATAGAAACCATGCGAACAGGTCCAACAATTCCTTCAGCCACACGTTTAACGAGTTCTGAAACAGCTGGCATGTAACGATATTCGAGCCCGACCCATACCATTGCATCATCATCAGCAGCGGAAATAACCTCTGCACACTCTTGAGCGGTTGTGCATAGTGGTTTCTCGATCATTACAGGAATCTTTGTTTCTAAAACGTCAATAAGTATTTCCGTGTGTGTCATGTTTGGCGTGGCTACAACAAGAGCATCAACTTTTCCTTTTTCTAAAAGTTCTTGATGATTAGTGAAACAGTCAGCTTCACCACCAGTTAATTCATTGGCTGTTTCTAATGACCTTTCGTTTGGGTCGCAAATAGCTGTAACGATGTTTCCTTCAATCAGTTGAAGATTTTCAATGTGTTCAATCCCCATCATCCCTGTGCCGATCACTCCAAATCGAATTTCTTCTCTCAAGGTAAAGGCACCCCATCTGATGCTTCTATGAGGTTGTAAACATCATCTCTGTTTAAGTTAACGTCAACTGCTTTAGCTATTTTTTTCAATCGTGACGTTTGCTGAGTGCCGACGATAGCTATTGGTTTTGTTGGATGAGCCAATACAAAAGCAACCGCGACAGTTGCCCTATCCACTGACTCTCTTTCTGCTATTTCATCTAATAATTCCACCAACTCAGCTCTTACACCCTCTCCTGTCGCGAGCTTCCCACCTGCTAACGGGCTCCAAGTCAACGGGATAATGCCTTCAGATGAGCACTGGTCAAAAGTTCCATCCCTTAAAGGTGTAAGACAATTTACTGAGAACTCTGGTTGTGTGGTGACTAAAGGAGACTGCAAATAGTTGGAAAGAGCAGAAACTTGCTCTGGTGTGTAATTTGAAACTCCGACTGCTTTTATTTTCCCTTCGACAACCAATGAATCAAGAGTTTCAGCAACTTCTGAAGGGTGTGTGTAAATATCGGGTCGGTGGATCTGATATAAATCTATTTGCTCAACTTGTAATCTTTTCAATGATGCCTCGCAAGCGGAACGCAAATATTTTGGACTCGAGTCGTAGGGAATCGGCGGAGCGATTCCACCTTTTGTAGAAATAACTATCTGGTCACGTAAATGCGGGCTCGCAACTAAGACTTGGCCTAACAGTTCTTCGCATGCACCAAATCCTTCTCCCCCCCAGTCAAACCCATAGACATCAGCATTGTCTATTAGATTCATTCCAAGTTCAATAGCCGTCTCTAAAAGTTCCGTAGCTTCACCTAATTTGTCAGTGGTGTAGCGCCAAAGTCCGTAAGCTATCGGACCTACTGGAAGCAAATCTTTCCCAAGAGTTCTTGGTTCTTGTTGAACAAGATTTTCAGACATAAATTCTCCGCTTCACTTTGTTAAAATTCTATGGCTCAGTAAAAGACTATGACTTAACTGAGCCTGCAAGTAGTCCACGAACAAAATACCTTTGTAAAAAGAAGAAAACGAGTAATGGAACCCCTGCCTGCACGAAAGCACCTGCTGAAAGCACATGTTCTTTCATACCGAACTCCCCTGCCATTGAGGCAATATTTATGGTTGCTGGATAGCTGGCTCCGTTTCCTCCGACCATTGTTAAGGCAACTAGATAATCATTCCATGTCCATAAAAACTGAAAAATTGTAAATGCTGCAAGAGCAGGTACCGATAGTGGAACTACAAGACGCCAGAAGATAGTGAAGTGATCAGCACCATCAATTCGTGCTGCTTCAAAAAGTTCTTTTGGTAAGGAGGAAATGTAGTTATGTAATAAGAAAATTGCGAAAGGCATAGCGAAAGCTGTGTGAGTTAACCACACAGCTGTTGTGGTTCCTGCGAGATCCAAATCTGGAAAGAGTGTTATTACCATTCCTGTATTTGGGATTGTCCAATGTGCGCCTCCGGCAAACATTTGCAATAAAGGCAAAAGAGCTACCTGATTCGGTAATGCCATCAAAGCTACGATCGTGATGAAGAGCCATTCACGACCTTTAAAAGGAATCCAAGCAAATGCATACGCTGCCATTGCTGCGATCGCTACTGGAATAACTGTAGCTGGGGCAGCTATGGCAAAAGAGTTGATCAGAGCTTGCCACAACCCCCCTGACTGCCTTGAGGAAAACACGTTTATGTAATTGTCAAAAGTCCAGCCTCCCTCAGTGAAAGATGTCCACCATCCGGTAGATCTTTGGGCATCTCGAGTTCGAAATGAATTGACGAACAAACTGCCTGCCGGAATTGTCCAGACGACAACTAAAAGCCATAAAGCCCATACCGGAATGGCTTTTAGTAACCGGTAAACAAACTTGCCTGTCCGATCGATGGGATTTGCACCTTGTGAGATCTTTGGTTTCTGAGTCTCAGTAATCATTGGATCACACTCCGTTGCATTCTGCGCACATTTAGAGCCATAGCAGGAACCACTGCAAGGAATAGAACTGTTGCGAGAGCTGATCCAAGACCGAGGTTAAACTCTGTAAAAGTTTTTTGCCACATTTCATTAGCTATTACTTGTGTTCCAAAATTTCCATTAGTCATCACGCGAACAATGTCAAAAACTTTCATGACTAAAACGATTAGAGCTGTCACAATGACACTTATAGTCGGCGTAATTGTGGGGAGAGTCACGTGGAAAAACACTTGTCTATCATTTGCACCATCAACCCGTGCTGCTTCTGTCAGGTCACCTGGAACAGCTTTGATAGCTGCAGAAAGTATCACCATGGCAAATCCCGTCTGAATCCAGATCAATACCACCATTAACCAAACATTGTTAAATGGGCCTTCCTGCACAAAAAGTATTGGCTTAGCAATCGGTAAACCCCTAGCCCCCTCTTCAACTCCCCCCAAACCTGGACCAACTAGTCGATAGAGAATCCATAAAATTGGTACAGATACGAAAAGTGAACCTATTGATATTCCAGTTTGTTTTCTTCGAATACCAAAAATGCTTAAAGCAACAAGACCAGCAGTGGCTAGTAAAAGGAGTGCGATCCCAATAAATTGTCCCACACTCCCTGGGGTAAGTTTTCCCAGTCCGACCCAGATGGCGTTCAGTAGACCTGTCTGTGGTTTTTGAGGTGGTCTAGCAATGTACATGAACTTCCATATGATTCCCGCACCCACAAAAGAGATAGCCATAGGGAGAAAAATCAGACTCTTGGCCGCCGATTCAAATCTAATTCGGTCAGCTAAAACTGCTGCTAACAGACCTAAACCTGTCGAAAAACTAGTAACTACTATCACCCACCACAAATTGTTTATTACTGTTCCTCGAAGAGTCGATAACACTGCAAAAATAAGAAGGAAGACCCCTATAGCGGAAGGTGTTAGTGAGGCAGCACTGGGTTCTACTATCCGACCCCTTTTTTTGCCTAGCATGACCCCAGCTACTGAACCTATAGCTAAAAGTATTAAAGCAATTATGAAAAGACGGCTAGTGAAGATGTTCGACCAGTCCCTTAGATCGATACTCGAGTCATTTGTGAGTATTTCTCCGTAATTTTTCAGTCCTGCCCATTCTCTTCCTTTAAGACCGTGAAGAGAAAGGTAAATTGTTCTTGCCAAGGGAATTATCAATCCAAGTGCTACAAATAGGAGTGCTGGGCCTAGAAAGACGCCTACTCTTGTTCTTCTTTGGAAGTGGTTGCGTTCCAAGAGATTGCGTTTCGGGCCAACATTTAAAGCTAAACCAATTAAAGCAAATGGTACGACGGTAAGTAGATAAGTTGAGCTTTTAGGTCCGTTACCTATTTCTGACAGTAACCAGCCCCCTACTAGACAACCGATTGCTAAGAAAAATAAAAGTCCACCAAAGCGAAATTTTCTAACCATCGCTGAAGGTAAAGAGTATGCGAGCAACGATATTAGAACGGTCAAAATGAAACTCTTGGTTTGTATCTGAGGGTTAACAGAGTCTTTTAAAAAGTTAGAGATAATAACGCCTACCGCTGCTCCTGATAGCAACCCCGTGAAAATACGAGTCCGATGTTTATCGATTAATTGTGGGATTGAAGTTAGGGCGGCGAAAGCTAAAACAGTTATTAGAACAAGTAATAAAGCAGATCCTTTGACAAGACGGTTACCTATAAGAATAGTTGAGAAAATCGTTCCAAATAGTGCTCCGGTAATAGCTTGAAATACGAACCATCTGTCAACAACGAAATCAAATAAACGGTTTGCTCCAATAAAAATAAGAGCACTCACTCCGATCGAGATAGTGACACCCCAAAATGCGTCTATCAAATTTTCCATTAGTCAGATTTTTACCTATTAATTTAAAAAGACCGAATCGGGTAGAAGTTATTCGAACCCAAGAAAGTTTATTGGGTTAATACTGATTCCGGCCGGACCCTTTTGGGCCCGGCCGGTAAACAGTTTTTAAGTTTTGTTTGCTGAGATTATTCAGCGAAACCAATGCTCATGTCAATGAACTCGTTAGTAAACAA
>PBYV01000003.1 GCA_002729765.1 Acidimicrobiaceae bacterium | reverse complement strand
GGAACACTCGTAACAGGAACACTCGTAACAGGAACACTCGTAACAGGAACACTCGTAACAGGAACACTCGTAACAGGAACAACTGCACCCTCTAACTTTGTTGAAGACTCCTGCGAACCGGAAAAAGCAAAATGATAAACAGACGCCACTCCTGTACAAAGAATCAAAACTGCTACAACCCAGGAAAGATTGAAACGTTTTTTCCTGTCTCTATTTATCTGTAAATCAAATACAGACCGGTCACCAAGAGAAATTACAGAAGGAGCAGATGGAGCGACGCGAGGCTTTTTAACAACTTTTTCTTCGGCACCCAGATCTTCTCGAGTGACTATAGATAAAGAGCCCGTAAGGGAATCACCGTGTCTGATCCAAAATAATCCCCCTATGGCAGGTGCGTAATCTGAACTAATCCCTTTAGGTCCATAAGATGCTAAAGCTGCTAGTGAGCGATTCTCCTCAATGACCATCATGTTTATTATTTGTGCTCGTCTGGAGGCTGCATAGTAAACATCTAGATCGGAGCTATCGCCACTTACAACTAGTAAAACTTCGTCTGGATAAATGTCAACAACTCGAATACAACGTGCAATAATTCTGGAAAATAAATTGGCTAAAGATTGTTCAAGATGAATTAAATCTTCATCATGAAATTCAGCTTCTTTATAAAATAGGTTCTCAGTATCTAGAGTTTCTTTAATTGGCAATCCCACTTCGGATTCACCGAGAGCTAAAAGATCAATCTGACCATTGACTTCTACCGCAGCGAAAGCAGAATCGTTTCCTAGATATATGGTTAATGCTGTTTTCATATATTTTGTGATTTTTATTTCTCAAATGTTTCTTTCAATGAGTCTGGCATTATTACCGTCTGAACAACTCATATATTTAAAAAAATTGCTGCAAGCGAAATCTTTATCGCATATCAGCGAATCTAATGGCATCCTTAAAAGTGATGGACTTGAGACAATTAAACCATTTAATAGCTGTAGCTGATCACGGAAGTTTTTCTTCTGCCGCACGTTCACTTCATACAGTGCAATCGAATGTCTCTAACCATGTTGCAAAACTAGAAAGAGAACTTGGCACAGTCCTACTGGATCGTCGAACAATGCAACCCACCCCTGAAGGTCAAGCGGTGATAGGCAGAGCTCGGAGGATTAAAGCGGAGATAAAAGCAATTTCAGATGACCTTCTTTCAATAAACGAAGAAGTTGAAGGCCAGGTTCAAATAGGCTGCATAGGCACAACCGCCCGTTGGATAATTACACCTTTACTAGAAAAATTGTCTAAAGCCTTCCCTTCTCTCCAGCCGAGACTTATAGACGCTGACACAAATTCCTTAACCCAGAAAATCCTTTCTGGTGATATTGACTTGGCGATCATTAACACACCTGCAATGAACGCGAGCCTGGAATCAGAAACGCTATTTGAAGAAGAAAAAATAATTGTCGCTCCGGTTGGTCATCCTCTAGCTGAAAACGAATCAATATCACTTCAAGATCTTTCCGGATACGAACTTATGATGACTCCACAAGGAACGTTTTTTCGTGACTCTCTAGATGAAGAATTATCATCTGCTGGAGTGGAAATGAAAATTTCTGCAGAAATTGATGGGTTGAGGCTATTAGCTTCTCTCGCATTTCAAGGTCACGCTCCTGCTATTCTTCCCGCTAGTGCAGTTTCTGGATATCCCGACGACAACTGGGTTTTAATTAGAATAAATGGACTTCTGAAGAGACCAGTAACACTCATAAGAAACAAAAGAATGACCCCTTCTCTACCTGCAAGGGCGACTAATGAAGTTATACATGAAGTGGTAAAAGAGATTGGTCCTAACCAACCAGGCATTGAGGTCTGCATCTAAACATGGATACCGAGTCGAAGCATTCAGTCAGAATCCGAGGTAAAACGACAGGTTCCGTAACTTCAAATGTAATTTCTTTAGCCGGTCGCAACGTAATGCAAGTAGAAATTGGAGCTGGAGAGACTAAGTCAATAAAACCGATTGACGGTGAAAACCTTGCAGCTGCTGCAAAAATAGCCCACGAACAAGGTATCCCTATCGTTTGTTTCGTCGAATCATCTGGTGCTGACATCCTGGAGGGTGTAGCAGCGGTCCACGGTTGGGGCGTAGCGGCGAGAGAATTCGTGAGATGCTCTGGAAAAGTACCTATCATTTTTTGTGTTACTGGAGCTACGGTCTCTGGTCCAGCCTTGCTTTTAGGTCTTGCCGACTTTGTAGTAATGGTTGATGACAGTTATGCCTTTGTGAGCGGTCCGCGAATGGCTGAAATGTTTACTGGTGAAACAACTAGCAACGAAGAACTAGGAGGGGCTTCTTTACATGATCGGACTACTGGAGTTTCTCATTTTGTAGTAAGCAATCTTGAGGAAGGTAAAGAACTGATCGAAGAGTTGTTATCTTTCTTGCCTAATAATACTTATGAGATTCCTAAAGGCTGGGATTCTGATGATCCTGCCGATCGCTCTACTCCTGAAGCGGGCACCATCCTGCCCGATTCAATCTCAGACAGTTATGACATTCGCGACGTGATCACTTGTGTAGTAGATGACGGTCACATCCTTGAATCTCGTAAAAATTGGGCAACTAATCTTATTACCGCATTTGCTTCTATAGCAGGAAAACCAGTCGGAATAGTCGCGAACCAGCCTCAGTCAATGGCGGGAACTTTGGATATACCTGCTTCGCAAAAAGGAGCTCGTTTTGTTTCATTCTGCGATTCTTTTAATTTGCCATTGGTTACTTTTGTGGACACCTCTGGGTTTTACCCAGGAAAAGATCTTGAATGGAGAGGCATGATCAGATACGGGGCACAAATGGCTTATGCATATGCAAGAGCGACAGTTCCAAGAGTTTGTTTAACGCTAAGAAAATCCTATGGAGGCGCATACATAGTTATGGATTCACGTTATATGGGGAATGATCTTATGTTGGCATGGCCTTCAGCTGAGATAGCAGTTATGGGAGCAAAGGGGGCAATCGAAATACTGCACCGCGATGCTAACGATGAGGAAAAACTCTCTCTTGAAAGTTCCTACGAAGAGAAACTACTTAATCCGTTCGTTGCAGCCGAAAGGGGTTCAGTGGATCGAATAATAGAACCAGCAGAAACAAGATGCGAGATTGCTTCAGCGTTGGAGCTCTTATCTGAAAAGAAGGAAAGGCTACCAAAACGCAAGCATGACAATATCCCTCTATAACCCCTCAGAAAATTGATTGCGTCTGATAAATTGGAAACTGACGAAAGGTAAAACTAAAAGTGTCGGAAAGTATAAGCATCACAGATAATAGGACCGGAGATTCAGTCGAAATTCCCATACATAAAAATGGGGTTGATTCTGGTGAGTGGTCGAAGTTACTTCCGGGCATATGGTTTGACGACGCTTCTTTTGGGAACACTTCTGGAGCTCATAGCGCTGTAACAGAGTTAGATGGCAGTGCAGGCTTTCTGAGATACAGAGGTTATCCAATCGAACAACTTGGTAAAGAATGCTCCTTTCTTGAAGTCGCGTATCTTCTACTAAACGCTGAGCTTCCCACCAGAGAACAACTCACGTTATGGGAGGATGAGATACAGGAAGAATCCAGCATTCACGAAAACTTCCATAAGCGTATTCTTGAAGGATTTAGGGATGATGCTCATGCAATGGGAGTCTTAGTGTCAACTGTCGCTGCACTATCGACCTTCTTCCCTGAAAGTAAAGATGTAGAAGATCCTTCAGTGCGCAGGAAACAGATAGTAAGACTGATAGCAAAAATGCCTACTCTCGCAGCTAGCGCGTATAGACGTAGTGTAGGAACCCCTTACGTTCTTCCAGATCCAGATCTCGATTACACAGACAATTTCCTTTCCATGATGTTTAGGCCGGGAGACTCTGAATATGAAGTCGATCCTGTTCTCAGACGTGCACTGGATCTTCTGTTCGTACTTCACGCAGATCACAGTCAAAACTGTTCAACGACTGCTGGTCGTGTAGTAGGAAGTTCACTTGCAGATCCTTATCTGACTGTGTCAGCAGCCTGCTCGGCTCTATCTGGTCCTCTTCATGGTGGTGCTAATGAAAGCGTCATTCGGATGCTCGAAGAAATAGGGTCATACGATCAAATAGACAGTTTCATAAATGCCGTAAAAGCTGGAGAAAGACGTCTGATGGGTTTTGGCCATAGGGTCTACAAAAATTATGACCCTAGAGCTCGAATCGTAAAAGACACGGCACACGAAGTTTTTGATGTCGTAGGTAAAAATCCGTTATTGGACATGGCATTAAAACTCGAAGAAGTGGCACTTGCGGATGACTATTTCGTGAGTCGAAAACTTTATCCCAATGTTGATTTCTATTCCGGTCTCACATATCAGGCAATGGGTTTTCCTGTTGAAATGTTTACAGTGCTTTTTGCGATTGGACGAACCCCTGGATGGTTAGCTCACTGGGATGAGATGCTCTCTCAGGATTCTCGAATAGCAAGACCTCGTCAAATCTATATCGGATCACCCGAAAGAGATGTTCAACCTATAGACAAGCGTTGATCATTTCCCTCTTACTAAATCCCTGTAAGATCCTTCTTTATCTACTCGATGTTCTGTAGGTAAACCCAGTACACGTTCGCCAAGAATGTTTCTCTGAACTTCATCAGTACCTCCACGAATCGACATTGATGGTCCTGTCAAAAATTCGATGTGTTCATGATCATTTACAAGCATTCCTTCTGCCCCGAAAAATTCCTTCGATAAGTAAGCACGAAATTTAAATGCCAGAACACTTCTTAATTTTGCACCAGAACCTGCGGGACCGGAACTGTTTCCTGAAGATGCGGCACGCAAAACGGTCAGCTGATTAACGCGGTGAAGCATGAACGCTTTCATGGCTTTCTGTCGTGATACAGGATCATCTAAATATCCCTTGACTTTCCAATCCTCCAACCATGTCGGGAGACCATTTGACTGATCACCTCCACCAAATGACCTTCCTCCCAAACTCGATCTCTCCAATGCGAGTGTCTTTACTGCGATTTTCCAGCCGTCTCCCAGATTTCCAATACGATTCCTGTCTTCAACGGCCACATCAGAGACAAACACTTCACTGAAATGTCTATCGCCGTTCATTTGTTCAATGGTGCGCACTTCAATTCCTGGTGACTTCATATCTACAGCGAACATCGTGAGCCCGGAGTGTTTTGTCGTTTCAGGGTCCGTGCGTGCAAGACACATCCCCCATTTAGAGTATGCCCCTCTCGAAGTCCATACTTTTGAACCATTTAGAATCCATTCTTCTCCATCTTTTTCTGCACTCATTCCTACATTTGCCAAATCAGAACCAGCGTCCGGTTCTGAGAACATCTGGCACCAAATTTCGGATCCATTTGCAATCGGTAGAAGCCATCTATTCATTTGGTCATCTGTGCCCAATTCCATCAAAACGGGACCCACAAGACTTAAACCAACTCCATAGGGGTAAAGATCTGCTCCTTCAAATAAACCTAAAGTTTTAGAGATTTGGGAGGCCTCTTCTGGAGTTGAATTTCTGCCACCATACTTTTGAGGCCAAGTGGGTAGCATCCAGCCTTCTTCAACAAGGACTTGTAAATAATTTCTGCCTGCTTCTAGATCATCACTTCCGGCTCCTAAAACTGTAGAGGAAGTTTCAGCTCCTAATTTCGGCAGTATCTCAGAAATAGCTTCATATATTTCTTCATCATTTAAAGACACATGCTTATTCTGCCCTACAAATCGCCCAGTCCGCTGAAATCATAAGATTTGGAGCATTATGTCTATATGAATGAGATATTAGAAGTTTCAAATACTGTTCTGGATGAAGTGATTTCAGTACGTAGAGACATACACGCTCATCCTGAACTGCATCTGGATAACCCTAAAACTCAAAATCGCATACTTGAATCTTTAGAAAACCTTCCTCTTGAAGTCACTACTGGTAAAAATCTGACTTCCGTTGTAGCAGATCTTAAAGGAACAAAAACTTCCGAAGGTCCTACCATTCTTTTACGTGCCGACACTGACGCTCTTCCCATGGATGAAGATAGCGGAGAAACTTTTTGCTCAGTGGAGCCAGGTCGCTCACACGCCTGTGGCCATGATGCTCATACAGCGATGCTCGTCGGAGCCGCAAAAGTGCTTTCAAAAATGCGAGACCAGTTTTCTGGAACAGTTAGATTTATGTTCCAGCCGGGTGAGGAAGGAGCAGGTGGAGCGCGAATTATGATTGATGAAGGTGTGCTTGAGGATGTAACTCGTGCTTTCGCTATTCACGTGACTCCAAATCTTCCAACAGGATTCGTAGCCTGTCGTCCTGGGGCGATGCTTGCTTCGACTGATGAAATCCAAGTAACTGTTATTGGGCAAGGAGGCCATGCTTCGACTCCTCATCTTTGCGCTGACCCAATACCTCCAATGGCTTCAATGATAAATTCTCTTCAAACCTCTGTTACTCGTGAGATAAATGCCTTCGATCCTGCTTTGGTAACTATTGCTCATGTGGAAGCTGGAACCACAACAAATGTAATTCCCGAAAAAGCTTTCTTTGAGGGAACAATCAGGTGTGTTTCTGAAAATACAAGGAACCAAATAAAAGAATCAGTAGTTCGAGTGTGTGATCAAATAGCTAAGGCTCATAAATGTTCTGCTGAGGTAATAATCACTGAGGGTTACCCAGTGACCGTAAATGACGCCGGTGAAGCCGCTCGTTTTGCATTACTTTGTGAGAAAACGATTGGTGAAGGTAGTTTCTTCGAATTCCCTTCGCCTGTCATGGGAGGTGAAGATTTTTCATATCTACTTCAAAAAGTCCCAGGTGTGATGGCTTTTTTAGGCGTTTGTCCCGAAGATATCGAAGATTCTTTAAAGGCTCCCCCTTGTCATTCGAACCGTATGCGCATAAATGAATCAGCTCTCCTCTACGGTGTTGCTCTACATACTGCTGTTGCTCTCGAAGGAGGTTGATGTGGGTGCACAAATAGATGACTTTTGTAGTCTCATGGAGCTAGAAGGACACGGACCAGATGTTTACGTGGGATTAAGCCCCGATTATCCCTGGGGTAGGGTTTACGGGGGTCAAGTGGTAGCTCAAGCTTTACGTGCTGCCTCATCAACCGTTGAAGAAGAACGTCACGTGCATTCACTTCATGCTTACTTTATTAGGGGTGGCACTAGTGATGAACCAATTAGATACGAAGTTGACCGGCTTAGGAACGGCCGTTCTTTCACCACAAGAAGAGTTGTTGCCCGCCAATCCGATGGAGCTATTCTGAATTTGTCTTGCTCTTTCCAAAAAGATGAAGAACAAGTAGACATTCAGGAGTCTTCTCTGCCAGATGATGCCGGTAATCCAGATGATTATGAATCTGAGAATTGGGCTCCCCTCCTAGAGCGAAGGCCAACTAATTCTAATTGGTCATCTTCTTCTGGTAGAGCCGCTACTTGGTTGAAAGTGCATGGACCTATTCCTGATGATCCAATTCTTCAAGCTTGTGCGCTGGCTTTCGCTAGTGATGACGTTCCAACAGAAGCAGTTAGTACCTCTCATCCAAAAATGAGTGAAGTGCGTGACGGTTGGAGTGGATATGCGGATTTATTTATTGGAGCAAGTTTGGATCACACAATTTGGTTCCATAGGAGTGCTAGAGCAGATGAATGGCAGTTTCATGATTTTCGATCTCATGGACTAAATGGAGGTCGTGGTCTTTCAACGGGGGAAATTTTTACCTCAGATGGACTCCACGTAGCAACTGTCGCTCAAGAAGCACTCTTACGGGAAAGAACTAGGTAGACACCGAAAAATAAGGTTTAATAAAATGAGTGATACTAATGTCTCAATTTTGTGGGAAGCCGTCGACTACATCCGCGTGGAAGAAATAAAGAAAGCTTTTCCACAAGTCAACTTTGTAGATGTTTCTCCCGGAGTGAAACTTGACCAAGAACTCAGGGGGGAAATTTTTCTTGTCACCCCTACCCGAGACACAGCTGAATTACCCAAATTCTTGAATAAGGGAGTTAAATGGGTTCACATAATGGCTCACGGGGTTGATGGGTTGCCTTTCGAGATGTTGGACGACTGCGTGGTTACTTGTTCTAGAGGTGCTTCGTCCATACCCATTGCTGAATGGGCTGTCGCTATGATTCTCTCTCACACTAAAAAAATTCCAGAAAGTTGGATTTCCAAAGAACCTGAAAACTGGTTTCTAGCCCCACTTGAGACACTCTCGGGTGCAACAGTAGCTTTACTGGGATTCGGGTCGATAAATCAGGAAATTGCGAAGCGTTTAGAACCTTTTGGTTGTCGAATCGTCGCTGTTCGCAACAGCGAGAGTGGAAACTCTGAGGCCGGTGTCGAAATGCTCTCTACTTTCGAAGAAGCAGTTTCCGAAGCTGACCATGTTGTTATCGGTCTCCCACTTACAGAAGAAACTAATCACATTGTCAATGACAAACTAATGAAAATTATGAAACCAGGAACTCACCTTGTAAATATCGCCAGGGGTGACATTTTGGACCAGGAGGCCTTATTTGAAAATCTTGAGTCAGGCCAAATCAGCAGAGCCTCTTTGGACGTTGTTACCCCTGAACCACTGCCTAAAGGACACTGGCTTTACACAGACCCGAGAGTAAAGCTGAGTGCGCATATTTCTTGGGCGAGTCCTGATTTTTTGGATCAGCTACACGATCTGTTCTCATCTAATCTCGAAAAATGGCTTTCGGGATTACCTCTTGACGGTTTAGTGGATATCAAGAAAGGTTATTAATGTCACGCCTTAAACAACTCTCCGGTTTAACCTTGCATAGGAGGTAAGAATGACTTTACCTGAAGGTTTTCTTCAAATTTCAAATCGGGTTAGGAATTGGGGACGGTGGGGTGATGACGACCAACTTGGAACACTTAATTTCATTACTCCAGAGGTTGTAAGGAATGCTGCGGAATGTATCAGAACTGGAGAAAGTTTTCCTCTGTCAGTCACTCTTGAAAAAGAAGGTATCCAAGTTGGGTTTATACCGGGACGCATTAATCCGATTCTCGAAATGATCTCAATTGATGAACCTATAGATACTGAAGCTGGAGTTGATAGTTTTCATACCAGTGACGACGTGGTCCAAATGGGCCTACAGGCTGCAACTCATTGGGATGGTCTTTGTCACGCTTCTTATAATGGTTTCGTATATAACGGTTACTCCTCTGAAACAATTACAAGCAACGAAGGGGCGACGCGTTGTGGGATAGAAAATCTGAGAACTGTTTGTTCAAGAGGTGTTCTCTTAGACGTTGCTAGAGCTAAAGGGGTTGACGTTCTCGATTGCCCCTATGCAATTACAGCAAAAGATTTAGATGATGCAGTTGCATTAGGAAATGTGGAAATTAAGAGTGGTGACATCGTGCTGGTCAGAACTGGAAGAATGTCTATATACGAATCTGAGGGCGGTATGGCCTATTGCTTAGGTCCTTCTGGGGATGGTTCAAATGCTGGATTTTCTCTTTCGACAGTCGAATGGTTGTATGAGCATGAGGTGGCTGCTGTAGCAAATGACACATTGGCTTTCGAGGTTTACCCTTCAGAAGATGTTCCAATGGCAGTTCATATGCTTCATTTGGTAGATATGGGTCTGACACAAGGCCAAAACTGGAACCTCGAGTCTTTAGCTGATGCCTGTGAGAAGGACGGAATTTATGACTTCTTCTTAAGTGCTACTCCCGAACCTTTTCTTGGAGCCGTTGGGTCTCCTGTAGCACCTGTGGCTATTAAGTAACTTCTTTTATCTGAGTCATATGACACAGGTGAAAAACGTCACCTTCTGAGTTTCATAATCCATCAACGAACAGAATTATGTATATCTCCTACGAAGAAATGGTAGTTATGAAGACGAAATCTTTACCTTATGAAATGAACCAAGTGCCTCTGTTTTCGGGACTTTCTAAAGCCGAAATAAACTCCCTTCAAAGATTGATGACCGTCGTGAGCATCAATTCGGGTAAAACTGTTGTACGCGAAGGTGACGTTGGAAGAGAGTTTATGATCATCCTCAGTGGGACAGCCTCAGTTAGCCGACAGGGAAACAAATTTGCCACTTTAGTCCCTGGCGATTTTTTTGGAGAAATGAGTCTTTTAGGTAAAGGTCCTCGGTCAGCTACTGTTACTGCTGAGACTGACTTGCTTGTTGAAGCTTTAAATAGACGTGAGTTTGCAACAATGCTTCACAAGAACCCTGAAATTGCAGAAAAGATTTTAGCGGCCGCTTGTGGCAGGTCGATACAAGAAGCATCAATGAGCGAAGCTATTTAATTAGCAACTCCACCATTAATACTGAGTGTGGAACTGTTAAGGAGTAATCAATAGCTAAAGCAGTATTTAAGTGCGATGCTAGAGGTATGGGAAAGAAGAATTACTCGGTGGGCGAATCAAAAAAAATTGTAGTAGTGGGTTCTGCAAATATCGATTTGGTCGCTTCTGTAAACCACTTACCTGTCCCAGGTGAAACGGTCTTAGGGAGCAGTTTTAATAAAATCCCTGGCGGGAAAGGCGCTAATCAAGCTGTGGCCGCATCAAAACTCGGAGGTGAGGTCTCTTTTGTTGGATGCGTAGGATCCGATCAAGAGGGTGAGATACTGCGGTCAAGCCTCGAAGGCGCAAATGTTGACTGCGAGTTTCTAACTTCACTTCCAGAAATTCCTACTGGCACTGCGATGATTGGAGTTGACGCGGAAGGCAACAATTCAATAATTGTTAATTCAGGTGCTAATGGTGCTTTAGCTCAGGAACACATTATTGCGGCTAAAGGAATACTGGAATCCGCAAAAGTTATTTTAATGCAACTGGAAATACCAACATCTTGTTTAGAAACTGCTACTGAGATGGCAAATAGAATTACTATTTTGAACCCTGCACCTGTTGTAGATATTCCAAAAGGATTACTTGGAAAAGTAGATGTACTTGTCCCTAATCAAATAGAGCTGGCTCATTTATCTAATAAGGAAAGTTTTAATAACCTTGATGAAATAGAAAATGCAGCTAAAAGCCTCGATATTGAAACAGTGATAGTGACTTTGGGAAGCAAAGGTGCATTACTGGTTTCTGACAGTGAGACAGAATTGGTTTCTCCACCAGTAGTTGAGAGTGTTGATACCACTGGGGCTGGTGATGCTTTCTGTGGCTCACTTGCGGACTCATTATCTAGAGGGTTGAGTTTTATTGAAAGTGTCGAACAATCTGTCGCTGCCGGTGCGCTATCGACAACTAGACGTGGAGCACAAATCTCAATGCCTACACGTTCTGAAGTCGACTCAGTCTTGAGATAAACCATAATATTAGACTTATGACCACTGGCTCTAAACCGAAAATTATTCTTGATTGTGATCCCGGCGTTGACGATGCGATAGCAATTATTACTGCTTGCAGGTGGACAGAAATAGTAGGGATTACTTCAGTGTCTGGAAATGTACCTGTTGAACATACGACTTCTAATGCACTGAAAATGAAAAAACTTCTCAACATAGAAGCGCCCATTCACAGTGGTGCTTCTAGACCTATTACAAGTGAGCCTTTTCATGCTTCTCACGTTCATGGTCAAACGGGGCTTGGTAATACCGATCTTCCAGAGCCTGATGGTCTTGCTGATTCTGATGACGCTGTTGGTTTTATTTTGGAGAAAACTCGTGAAGAGGAAGGAATACATTTAATACCAATTGGACCGCTTACAAATATTGCGCTTGCTATAAAAGCTGATCCTTCTTTAGTTAATAGAGTTGCCTCGATCACTTTGATGGGTGGTGGTGCAGGAATCGGGAATGTGACTTCAGCTGCTGAGTTTAATATTTTTGCGGACCCCGAAGCTGCTGATTTAGTTTTCAGATCAGGTGCACAGTTGAACATGTTAGGGCTTAATCTGACCCATCAGGTTTTGATGGGTTCAGTGCACGCTGATTATTGTTATGCGTTGGACACTCCAGTCGGTAAAACAGCAGGCGACCTTCTCAATTTTAATGGCAGAACACATGGGACTGAAAAGGGAGCGAATGTGGGAGCTATGCATGACCCTTGTGCCGTTTTAGCTGTTAGCCACCCTGATCTTTTCATAAGTAAACATAGATCAGTGGTAGTTGAACTTGAAGGCTCTCATACGAGAGGTCAAACACTCGTTGATGAAAGAGAATGGGTTGATACAGAAAAAAACTGCAATGTTTACTATGAGGTCGATTCAGAGAAAGTAATAGAACTTATTCTCCAAGCTGTCAGTGAGGTTGATCCAAGCGGTTAACAGCAGCTGTCCATAGCCTTTCTTGTGCCGTTGGACATAGCTTGTAGGTAGCTTCCATTAAAAAATCTGCTGCTGATCTTGTTTCAAGTTCTTCTTTTCTAACTTCCCAAACGAAACCACGTTTAGGATGATCTTGCTTTAGCTGCCAAGAAACCGGTGCACTGATACCTTCATGTTCGAGGATGTCGCTCGCATTTCTCCCCGCTCCATGAGATATTCCTAAAGAAACTAACTTGTCTTCCCCTTCAAAAACTAATGTTCCTACTGGCACTTGTGGTCCTCTTGCTGAAAACCAGCTGAATAAGCCTGGTGTTTCCCCTCTTGAATCATCTTCGACTACGGGTTCTACATTGACCCAACCATTTAAAGATAGAATTTTTTCAAAAGCTACCGCCAATTCATCTTTTTGACTGTCTTCGAGTTCAAGTATTTCATGCAAATAATTTTGTTTCATAATATTTCTTCTGTTAACAGGCGAACCTTGTTTTCAATTTGATCTCTAATCTCTCTTACCTTTTCTATCTTCTGGTCAGCTGGGTCATCTAATTGCCAATCTAAGTAATTCTTCCCTGGCAAAATTGGACAAGTGTCCCCGCACCCCATTGTTACAACTATGTCAACTTCTTCCATCAGTCTTTCGTCGAACAACATTGGAATATTTTGAGAAATATCTATTCCTATCTCAGCCATAGCTTCGACTGCTGCAGGGTTTAATTCATTAACAGGTTTTGAACCTGCTGAAAAAACTTTGACCCTGTTTTCAGTCAAATGTTTCAACAAGCCCGCAGCCATTTGCGAACGTCCCGCGTTATGTATGCACATAAATAGAACACTCGAGGCTTCTTTGCCCTCCGCTGACATTACTAACTATTTTTTGGTTCAGAAGTACGTGAAACTCTGTCCTCTTTACTTCTGATTAGTTCAGGTGACCTTGCCCACATCAAATCACCGTCGTAACTGAGTTTGTAATCAGGAGTGAACTCAATTACTACTCTTGCGGGCGAATCGAGAAAATCTCTGAAAATACGTGCTTGATCTTCATCTGGTCTTAGGAATGCTGCGAATTCAGGGTAAAACCAATCTTTTGTTTCACGATCATCATGGACTATGCAGTTTCCCTTATAGGTGACCGTTTTCCCTCCGCCCATTGATGTTCCTGTGCTGTTAATACACACCGAAGCTCTAGGAAATCTTCTAATAGCTGAGACTCGGGCTCTTCTTTCTGCTGCCGTCATCCAGATTTTTCCATCCTTTGGCAAGTAAGCCATTACCACGCCGAAGGCTTCCCCCTGTTTGTTGGTCCACATAAAAACACATTCTCGGTTTGTGTTGACTAGCTGTGCTTCAAGTTCATCACTTAGAGCGCACTCGGTAAGGTCTTCATAGTTGTCTTCTGTCATATTTTGAAGCTAGAGGGATCAACGCATTTAAGCAACAGGTTGTTTAATTTCTCAGCATTTTTCCGTTTAAAACGCCGGAGTGTGCACCGTCTTGCATGAAAACTTCACCGTTTACGATGGTTTTTGAATAGCCGGTTGATCGCTGAATGAATCTTCCTGCACCTCCAGGGAAGTCGTTGACAATTTCTGGATATTCAAGTGACATTCCTTCAAAATCTATGATGTTTATATCAGCGAAGGAACCCTGTTTTAGACGTCCTCTATTTTGGATACCGAAAAGATCAGCCGTGTCTGATGTCAATCGACGGACTCCCTCTTCGAGACTGAACATTTCTTTTTCTCGTACCCAGTGTGTTAAAAAGAAGGTTGGTTGACTCGCATCCATTATTTGTTTGGAATGAGCTCCTGCATCAGCCAAGCCGAGTGTCACGTAAGGTCGTGTCAACATCTCAGCAGCAGCATCCATCTGTTGGTTTAAAACAGGGAATATGAAAAGGCGTTTGCCTTCTAGCTCTAATGCCTCATCTATCCACTGTTCAGGTATAGACACTCCTCGTTTTTCAGCCTTAGCTGCAATACTTTCTTCCGGACGTAAGTCATGTCTTACCGGATCATCTGGGAGGGCGTAAAATTTTCCCCAATCCAAAGGCAAGCTCTCTAATCGTTCTTCAGCTGCCTTTATAAGCATTTCTCTTGTCTCCGAGTTCGACAATCGAACTATCTTTTCTTCAAGTGGAAGGTCTGTCATTTCCGCCCAACCTTCAGCCCGGTCAAACGGGGTTCTAGCACTCAAACCAAGCAGTACTCCTATATGTTTTGATGTTGTTTGCGGATGCAAGTCTGCTCCCAGCGCATTCTCTTCTTCTACATAATCCAAAACTCGTAGATGTAATTGGGGGTCTATATCAACTTGGGTTAATCCGAAGGTAACAGGACATCCAGCTAATCTGCTGATATCGCCATACATTCTTATTTCTTCTCGCGAGTCTTTCCCTCCCAGTTTTGCTGCCGCTTCGAAAACTGTTCCTTTGAATTGACCCATCACCTCAGCGAATGCCAAAAGTTCCTCTGCG
The DNA here is from genome assembly GCA_002729765.1 of Acidimicrobiaceae bacterium. Classification (GTDB taxonomy): domain Bacteria; phylum Actinomycetota; class Acidimicrobiia; order Acidimicrobiales; family MedAcidi-G1; genus MedAcidi-G1. The sequence goes on along the minus strand of PBYV01000003.1, from coordinate 16,176 downwards.
GCTGCATAACTTCCAGGCACCAAACGTCCGTCGGGAACTCTATGCAGAGAAGTTCGGGATGTCGAAAAACCAAGCGCTCCTGCATCCATTGCTTCTTTCACCATCGGAACCATCGCCTCGATGTCTTCAAGTGTTGCTGGCGTTTCGTCAAGTGAACGTTCACCCATGGCTGCTAAACGAACCGCGCAGTGTCCGACCATGCCGCCTACATTCACTCCTTTTGGCAGGCTTGCTACTTCTTCTAAGTACTCTCCATACGAAGACCAGTTCCATGAAAGTCCTTTGAGGATGCTTTCAGCTGGGATGTCTTCAACTGATTCCATCATTTCTGCGAGTACTGCTGCCCCATCTTTTGAGACAGGGGCGAAAGTGACTCCACAGTTTCCTAAAACTACTGAAGTCACTCCGTGCCAGCATGACGAACTTCCAATCGGATCCCATGCCAGTTGGGCATCTAAATGTGTGTGTATATCTACAAATCCGGGTGTGACGATCTGACCGTCAGCATCGATTTCTTTTTTTCCTTTACCATCCACCTTGCCAATTTCGACTATTCGGTCGTCCTCTACAGCTATATCGGCTGTGAACGCTGGAGATCCAGTTCCATCAATTACTGAACCACCCCTAATAACTAGATCAGTTGTCATTTAGCCTCCCTGTATTCCCACACTGTGTTCATCTTAAAAAACTCACATAGCTGTCGAGGGTCTCTAATACGTTATCCCTTGGTCCTGTAGGCACCCTTAAAATAACTTCGTCTACTCCTAGCTCTTCGAAGTAGTCAAGTTTTCCCTGATCTGGGACCGTTCCGAAAGGCACGATAGAAATTTCTGAGAAGTCTCTGTTTTTAGATTCGCAAACTTTTTGCAATTCTGACAATGATGCCTTTACACCTGAGCCTCCTATAGGCATCCATCCGTTTCCGAATTCTGCTATGTGTTGAAAAATTGTAGGACCTGGGGCTCCGCCCAACATGACTCGCGGTCCTTTTTCCTTAAGTGGCTTAGGCCAAGTCCAACTCGGATCAAAATCTATGAACTCACCATGAAATTCAGCTTCTTCCTCTGTCCAAAGTCGCTTTATTGCAAGCATCGTCTCACGGACTCTTTCCCTGCGGGTTGAGAAATCAACCCCATGATGAAACATCTCTTCACGATTCCATCCATATCCGATACCCATCTCAAAGCGTCCATCAGAAATTACATCAAGTGTGGAAGTGCTTTTAGCTAGATTTATCGGATTATGTTGAGCTACAAGAAGAACTCCTGTTCCTAATCTGATTTTTGAGGTAACTGCTGCTGCCGCTGAGAGTGAAACGAGCGGATCAGGTAACCGTGGATAGTCCTCAGGTGCAATCCCGCTAACAGCAGGAATGGGCGTTTTTTGACTCGAAGGAATGTGGGTGTGCTCGGGTATGAACACGGAGCTGAAACCCCTCAATTCCGCTTCAATTGCGAGTTCTCTGACGTCTATACATCGGTCAGTTAAATGAATTGTTATTCCCAAATCCATCTATGAAGAATAGATGCGAATTGGGCCTAGTGGTAACTCTTAAACAACTCTTGTATATATTTGCTGATACCCACTATTTAAAGGAGTCGAAATGCCTCATTTTTTGGTTAAAGGCAACTACACCGCTGAAGGTTCAAAAGGACTTTTAGGTGAGGGTGGTTCATCTAGGATTGATCAGGCTAGATCGTTAATTGAATCTCTAGGTGGGAACCTTGAATGCATGTACTTCTCTTACGGTGAAGATGACATAGTAGGCATATGCGAGATGCCAGATAATGCATCTGCTGCAGCTGTTAGTTTGACGGTTTCTTCGACAGGAGCAGTCAATGTCAGCCTCACGCCTCTTATCACCGCAGAAGAAATCGACGCTGCTTCAGGCAAAGCAAAGGATCTCGCTTATAGGCCACCTGGTAGCTGACCAGCGGTTATCCGGCATTCAAATACTCAAGCGCCTTAGCACTTCGAGTCATTTTTTGAAACCGTTGCCTTTGTATGAGTCGACCGTTGTGAATTCTTCGACGCTGCGTCTTGTCAGCTGAGAGAGTTGCTTCACTGGTTTTCCAATTGGGATCATTGCTGCTATTGCATGATTCTCAGGTAGGTCTAACATTTCGCGAACTGATTCCTCTTCGGGAACTATTGCTGTCGTTATAACTCCCCCTAGTCCTTCATTTCGTGCGGCCATAAGTATGTTCCACACAAATGGGTAGACAGAAGCTCCGGTGACTATTCCGATCCTGTCTAAATCCTTATCCATTGATGCAACTACAGAAAGGTCGATGCTCACAATTAAAAGTAGGGGCACTTCTTCCATCCTGTTGAATATTTCAAAGTCATGGCCAGAGTTTGTATCAATTTCTTGTACTGAAACAGTTGAATGTTCAACAGTGTTAAATGGAACTTCTCCAGCTTCTTGCTGGGCTGCATAAAGCAAAAGAGTGGTTTCACACAGTTGACCTAATTTTCTTTTTTTCTCCGAGTCTTTGACAACTATCACATGAACACCTTGTCGGTTGCCTCCTGAGGGTGCGAAACGTGCATTGTCAAGAATTCGGTGGATCACTTCGTCTTCTATTTCTTCGTCTTGAAATTCGCGGCAAGCAAATGTTGTTCTCATTACTTCAACTAAATCCATGAGAAATACTAAGACGGATTTCGTGACAACATCGCTACGGGGCCAGTGATATCGAAATAGGCGTCTAGTTGGCTGTAAGGAATGGTTATGGACATGTCGTTTGTTCCCGCACCTCCAACAGTAAATGGTTCAAAGGAGAGGACGAGACCTCCTTTAGTGAGATTAAATCTACTGAAATTAGAAATTTGTGGGCCAGCTCCTGTGAGCATTCTCTCATCTGTCCATTCTTCGTTGTTCAGTTTGGTGATTGCGATCTCGGATAATGCATTCACCCAGTCAGAATTGAGATTAAACAAATCTTCTATACTTATTGCTTCTCCTGTCGACAAATCAAATGTTTCAGTTTTTATTTCTGATTGGTCACTTACGAGGTTTGGGAAAAGGATCTTACGGTTGTTGCGCACGCTGAAATAATCATCTGTGGCCAACATGACTTCGTAATTCTCTTGAAGCCACATACAGCGATCGGTGAATGCTCGACACGCATAACCTGATTTCTCAATGTTTTTAGTTATTTCTTCAAGAAAAGTCTTTATTTCTGCCTGCACGAGTCCTCTGAGGCGACCATTTACTTTAGGAGATTCTCGTGGCCCTTCTATCCGTGGCCAACTTATATAAACTTCAATTTTTCCTGAACCGCCCAGTGGTTGGAGGTCAGGACCATAAGCAGCTAAACCTGTGTCGATGTTGCAGGCAAGGTCTTGTATGAACACTGTTGGGCCATCTGGGAATTCCCTCTCTTCTGATCGTTTGCGCGGAACAATGAGAGTTTGACCTACCTTCAACTTGTTTGGATCGCTCATTGAGTTGGCTCGCATGAAATCATCGACTGTGGTTTCAAATCTTTTTGCGATTACACCGAGTGTGTCGCCAGGTTNAACNGTGACTGTTTGTGGACCTTCTTCTTTNANCTCAACNGGTTCTATGGCNATTTCNGATAANCATTCAGCNTTTTTTTGTTCCAATTCAGGCAATTCGCGTGGTTCCCATCCTGGGATGTCAAGANATGGAAGAGTTGTCGTTGACTGATTTTCGGCGAAAAGTTTTGCGAAAGTTGTTGTTACAAGGNTTTCTTGTTGAACTTCGTCAGTTNCNCCGCAAGAGGAAACGGTAAGNAACAGTAAGACCAAAAAACTTAAACGACAAAACAACATCTAAAAATCCCTCATGAACAATGCCTACTTACACAATATTGCCTCTTTGAATCGATAGACATGATCCCAAACATTACAGTGCAGAGTAATACATTGAAAGAAGCTAATGGTATGGGGTTAACAACGTCAATAGAAGGAGTTCGTTTTAGGCTCACCATTTCAGCTTTCCTTCTGCTTTTCGTGGAACTGGCTTTGATTCGTTGGTTGGGTGCCAACATTGTGTACTTAGCGTATTTCTCAAATTTTGTTCTTATCGGTAGTTTTCTGGGAATTGGTTTAGGTTTCTTGTGGGCAAGTCGTTCAGAGAAGTCTTTGTTTCCTCTGGCTCCTTTTTTTCTTTCAGGGTTTATCATTTTTGTCAGATTATTCGACGTCAATATCGAAGTTGGTGGCAGTGACCTAATTTTCTTTGCTGATCAGCGTCCAGTCGGCCCTCCTAGATGGTTCATATTGACAGTCGTTTTCTGTGTGGTGGCGGCATGTGTTGCTTGTTTAGCTGACGGTGTTGCGAGGAGTTTTTCTAAGCTTAAACCACTTGACGCATATCGTTGGGATTTGGTTGGTTCCATTGCAGGGGTTGCTTTTTTCTCGGTTCTTTCATTTGCTGGGTTGCCACCAATATTTTGGGGTGTGATCGCAGGCGTAATTCTTCTAGCACTTGTTCACGATGGCAATTTGAAGAAATTTTTCTTACAGTTAGTCGCTGTTGCTTTATTCGTGGTGTTTCTAGCAGTTGAATCAATAGGACCGAATAAAGCCTGGTCTCCTTATTATGCGCTCTCTTGGGAGGATCAGCCTTCTGGGGGTGTTGTTATGAAAATTAATGACGTTGCTACTTGGGGACAGGCGGACATAGATGATGAGTCTCCCTACGGTTTTATCTATGACATGCACACAAAGGAAAGTCCTGGAGAAGTGTTAATAATTGGAGCTGGTTCAGGAAACGATGTCGCTGTTGCTCTGGATAGAGGTGCTGTGAGCGTTGATGCAGTGGAAATCGATCCGAAGCTTTTGGAGATAGCGGAAAAATATCATCCGAATGATCCTTACAGTGATCCTCGTGTTGAAACTCATGTCGATGATGGTCGCGCATTTCTTGAAAGTAGTTCCAAAAAATGGGACATGATACTTTTAGCTCTGCCTGACTCTTTAACTGTTGTTTTGGGTCAAGGGTCTGTTCGTTTAGAAAGTTACCTTTTCACTAAAGAGGCTGTTGAGTCCTACCGTGAACATCTGAAACCAGATGGTGTTTTTGCTATGTATAACTTCATGAGAGAGTCGTGGCTGGTCGACAGGTACGCTGCAACCCTTGACGAAGAGTTCGCTCACTCGCCTTGTGTGATCGACGCTGAAGCACGCTTTCTCTCAGTTTTAGTAGCTACAGATACACCAAGTTCGCTTGATTGTCCAAATGATTCCAGTTGGTTTGCTTCGTTAGATACGCCTTCACCAGTTTCTGATGATCAACCTTTTCCTTACCTAAGAGACGCTCATATTCCGGGCTTCTATCTTCTTACTACTTTGTTGATTCTTCTAGTTTCAGCTTTTAGTGTTCGTGCTGCCGCAGGGTCACTGTCGGGTTTCAGACGGCATTATGACGTCTTTTTTATGGGTCTGGCTTTTCTGTTGCTAGAAACCAAAAATGTGGTTCAATTCGCTTTGCTTTTTGGAACCACTTGGTTTGTCAACGCTCTCGTTTTTATAAGTGTCTTATTCTCAGTTTTATTTGCTGTTGAGTTAAGTCAGAGAGTGAAGTTGCCGAAACCGAAAATTCTTTACTGTTTTCTTGCACTTTCCTTGGCCGTTAACTGGATTATTCCAGCAGAGTCGCTGCTATCGCTTAGTCCGGTAATGCGCTTATTTTTTGCTGGAATTTTAGCTTTTCTTCCTATATTCATAGCCAATCTTATTTTTGCAGAACGTTTCAGAGGTGAAAAAGATTCAACGGTCGCTTTTGGAGCGAACGTTTTAGGTGCTGTGCTTGGTGGACTTCTTGAATACACAGCTCTACTGGTCGGCTACCGTTCACTGTTGTTTATAGTCGCTGCTGCTTACGCTTTGGCTTTCGTCTCTGATGTGAGAAGAAAATCACACGATGAACTCAAGCCCTGACTTCGTATGCGATGTTTGTGTTGCAGGTAAGGGTCTTTTAGGTTCTGCGGCTGCGAGACATCTTGCTGAAATGGGTTTGAACGTTTTGCTTCTTGGTCCAGATGAACCCTCAGTGCGATCTGAACACTTCGGGGTGTTTGGTAGCCACTATGACTCGGGTCGCGTAACTCGTATTATCGACACTGACTTGTACTGTGCGCGAATAGCAGAAGCGTCGATAGCAAGGTATAGCGACTTGGAAGAATCTTCAGGTATAAATTTTTTCGAATCTGTTGGCCATCTAGCGATTTCACCGGTGAAGGGTTACATCTCTGATATCACTAATACGGCTCGGCGACTAGGAGTTGATTTCAAATCTTTAACTGATGATGAGCTTGTAAATGCTTTTCCTTATTTTTCATTTGATGACGGAGTTTCGGGAGTTTACGAACATTCAACAGGGGGGTATGTAAATCCGCGTAATTTAATCAAAGCTCAGAGTGAAATGGTCCTGAATGCAGAAAGTGAAATACTCGCCGAGGCTGTTTCAACTATTGAAAAATGTGGAGACTTTTTTGAGGTTTTTACCGAAAGCGGTAAAAAAGTGAGAGCTAATGAGGTTCTTGTAGCGTCTGGGGTTTTTAGCGAAAGACTGATTCAAGGCAGTCAGAAGTTGGATCTCGAAATTTGTGAAAGCACTGTTGTCTTAGCTGAATTGAGAGAAGAGGATGTTATAGGACTTGGGGAAATGCCATCGGTTATTTTCAGACATGAATCTGAGGTCGAGAAAGGTGTTTATTTGCTTCCTCCTATCAGATATCCGGATCGGAAAACGTACATAAAGATTGGGCATTCTGAGAGTCGCCCTATGTCAGATCCGGCAACGAATTTGGTCAAGTGGTTTCAAGGCGATGGCGATCAAGTAATTGCAGACTGGTTGCAGTCACAACTTTTTAGTCTTCTTCCAAATACGAGTTTTGCGAATATCAAAACTGAGAGTTGCGCTGTTTCTAGATCCTCAACAGGTCGACAATTTATTGACGTAATTGATGAATCCGGTATTCATGTTTTGTTGGCTGGTAATGGTTATTCTGCAAAATCTTCAGATGAACTAGGCCGTATCGCTGCACATAAGATAATTTCTGGTGAGGTGCCGGACGAATATTCTGACATTGATTTTGAGTTGAAATATAAAAGGAAATAGATCTTAAATGAGCCCTCAACGAACAGGGCGGCGTGGTTCACGCCGTCACCAGGATCAAGATTCGATAACTCTGGAAGGCGTTGAAACTCTCACTTATAATTTGGCACCTACTGAGGTTCTCACAGAGCAAGACATTCAAACTATTCATGATGCTTCCATGAGACTTCTCTCCGAGACTGGGATGCTGCTTATAGATCATGTTCCAGCGCTTGAGAATCTAAAAGCTAACGGAGCGAAGGTTGATGGTGAGCTAGTCAAGATAGATGAAGACACTCTGATGAATTTTGTCAATCTGGCTCCTAAGACTTTCACTCAGTTGGCACGTGACGAGAGGAACAATGTGCCTGTTGGTGGAAATCGGATTATTTTCGCCCCTGTATACGGGCCGGCTTTCGTTCACGATTTTGACCAAGGTCGGCGACCTTCAACTCTTGAAGATTTTCATAATTTTGCAAAATTGGTTTATATGACACCAGAGCTTCACCATGCGGGTGGGGTTCTAGTCGAACCTAATGACGTGGGTGTAGACGAGAGGCATCTGGACATGCTCATGGCACATATGACTCTTAGTAATAAGGCTTTTATGGGCAATGTGATACATCCTGACAATGCCCGTGACACGGTCACGATGAGCGAAATACTTTTTGGCAAGGAAGCGATTAGGGAGAATCCCGCTTCCCTGTCGATTGTTAGCATCTCTTCTCCGATGCGTATGGATGAACGCATGCTCAGTGTGCTTGAGGTTTACGCTGAAGCGAAACAGGCGATGATTCTCGCTCCTTTCATCATTGTTGGAGCTATGTCACCAGCAACTTTGGCTGCTGCTATAGCTCAACAAAACGCTGAGTCTCTTTTCGCTATTGCTTACGCTCAGATGCTCAACCCTGGCACACCCTGCATTCAGGGTCCTTTTTTACCTAACGTCGATATGAAAACTGGTGCTCCTGGTTTCGGGAGCCCTGAAAGCAACCTGGCTCTTTATGGAAGCGCTCAAATGGCCCGACATTACGGTCTTCCGTTTAGGTCAGGAGGAAACTACACAGCTTCGCGTATTCCTGATGCTCAAGCAGGGTATGAGTCCGCTAGTACGATCTGGCCTACTGTTCAGGGTTGCACTAATTTCATTCTTCACGCTGCGGGATGGTTGGAAGGCGGTTTGACAAGTGGTTACGAGAAACTGATTTTAGATATTGAAACTCTTGGTGCTTTAACCAGATTTACGAACGGTATAAGCATGACAGAGGAAGATTTTGCTTGGGATGCCTACGAAGAAGCTGGACCTGGAAATCATTTTTTAGGCACTGCCCACACCATGCGCCATTACAGAGATGCTTTTTTTCAACCCAGAGTTTTCGACACGGATAGTTACGAAAAATGGAAAGATGAAGGCAGCCTAACTGCGGGGCAACGGGCAAATACTGTTTGGAAACAGATGCTCAAAGACTATGAAAAACCGTCTATGGAAGACTCTGTATTAGAGGAGTTAAATGCTTTTGTTGAACAGCGCAGGGCTGAAATCCAAAACGGCAGTCCACGTTCTGATTGGAACAACTGAAACTGAAAGTATTTATCAGACGTCTTTGACTAACCTCAAGGCGTCATAGACAGCTGCGTGAATGTTTCGATTTGCTACAGCGTCTCCTATTCGATACAGATCAAAGAGTTTGCTGCCATCTTCGTTTCGTGGTTGCGGGTTGCCTTTGATCAGGGCATCGTAATCCACTTCCCCACCGTTGTTTGAATAGGGCTTCAATTCGAAATACAAATCAGCGTTGGGTTGCGTTCCGTGATCAACTACCACCCAGTCGACTTCTCGGCTGGCGAAATGATCCGAGTGGTCGCTTCCTATACCTACTTTTAGTTTGGAGCCGTTCTCTTCTATTCTTAAAACCCGCTGGTTTAAAGTTACGCGAACCTCATTTTCGTTAAATGAACGGGCATACGGGACATAGTTAACTCCTCCGACGTCGACTCCTAATGTTCTTTCCGGTGTGACTATCTCCAAGTTTGTTCCTGTTTCCGCTAAAAGTTCAGCTGCCGATAGAGACGAGTGGGTTCCATTATCGTCGTAGAAAAGAACGCTTCCTTCAGGTTTGAACTCGCCGCTTAGAACATCCCATGAAGTAATAACATTGCTCTGACCTGTTTCTAATGGTGGGAGTTGTGGTAACCCTCCCGTTGCGACTATTACTACGTCTGATTCTAAAGAAGTTATTTCATCTAGTTCTGCTGGATGATTGTAAATAACTTCGACTCCGAGCCTTTTAAGTTCGTCTACTCTCCAGTCGATAATTCCTTGCAAGTCTTGACGTCTGGGGTTTCTTACAGCGAGTGACAGTTGTCCGCCTGCCCATGGCATCGCTTCAAAAACTTTTACTTTGTGACCTCTTTCGCCTGCGACTCGTGCTGCTTCCAAGCCACCCGGACCTGCCCCTATTACTGTGATGTTGCGTTGTTTCGAAGATTTTTTTATAATGTGTGGCATTTTTGCTTCGCGACCTGTGGCTGCGTTGTGTATGCAAAGGGCTTCTCCGTTTTCGTAAATACCGTCTAGGCAGTAGGTCGCTCCTACACATGGCCGGATCTGTTCTTCTCTTTCTTCGATGATTTTGAGAACTATGTGCGGGTCGGCCATGTGAGCTCTGGTCATTCCCACTAGGTCGAGTTTCCCACTTGATATTGCGTGCCTTGCTGTCGCTACGTCATCTATTTTTGAAGCGTGAAGCACTGTGAGGTCTGTGTTTTCTCTTACGAGTCCAGCAAAGTCTAAATGTGGTGCAGATGGCATTCCGTGGATAGGTATCACTCCGGTGAGTTGAACATCGGTGGCTACAAGTCCTCGGATTACGTTGACAAAATCTATTAGGCCACTGCTTTCGAATTGTTTTAAAATCTCAAGGCCGGCGTTCTGGTCGAGTCCATCTGGTTCTAGTTCATCTATTGACATTCGGAGTCCTATTATGAACTCGTTCCCTACACGTTCTCTCATTGCTTCTAGAACCATTTTTGAAAATCGGAGTCGATTTTCGAGTTTTCCTCCGTACTCGTCGTCACGGGTATTTGTTATCGGTGAGTAGAACTGGTCGAAGAGATGTCCGTAGGATTCAATTTCTATTCCGTCCATACCTCCTGCTTGCATTCGTTCTGCTGCGTCTGCGAACTTGGTTATCAGTCTGGTGATATCCCACTCTTCGGCTTCTTTGGGTATTGCACGGTGTGCTGGTTCTCTTATTGAAGATGGAGCGATTACTGGCAGCCAATCATTGTGTGACCAAACGGATCTGCGTCCAAGGTGTGTTAGTTGTATCATGCACGCTGCTCCGTGTTCGTGAACTCCGTCTGTTAGTCGTTGGAGCCATGGAACAATGGCATCGTCGTATGCGTGTAAGTTTCCAAATACTGGAGGGCTGTCTTCAGCTACCACAGCGGAACCTGCGGTCATTGTGAGTCCCACTCCTCCTTTTGCTTTTTCTTCGTGGTAGAGGCGGTAGCGGTCTTTTGGCATTCCCTCTTCGGAGTAGGAAGGCTCATGAGAAGATGAGAAAACCCTGTTTTTTAGTTTTAGATGTTTGAAAACATATGGTTCTAAAAGAGGGTCGCTCATGCTTGAATCTTTTCGGATAGGTCATCTACGTAACGGCAGAAATGGTTAAGGGCTTTCATTTCCGAGATTGAGCTTGCTCGAGTGCTGATGAGTTCTTCTGTGCCCACAATGTAAGTTAAACACTGAGCGCGACTAACTGCGACGTTGAGCCTGTTAGGAGAGAAAAGAAAGTCGTCTTTTCTGCCTTTGGGTGCTAGTTCTTGTCTGGAAGTCGTAAGAGAATAAATAACTACTGGGGCCTCTCTACCTTGGAATTTGTCGACGGTTCCGACCATACCTTTGACAGTATCTTCATCAATTCCGTCTATATCTGAGGTTAAGAGTTTCGTTTGGATCATGCGAACTTGGGCGTTGTATGGGGCTACAACCATGAAATCATCAACTGAAAGTGTTTTACTTTCTTCTGTAGGTGTGTTGCTTTCTTGGTTTATTGTTGTCCATTCTGATCCGAGAAGTTCACCAATTATCTCCGCGACAACTATGGCTTCTTCTTCTGATTGGTTCACACAGTCTTGTTCATGCGTCACAGGGTGCCAGAGTAAACCGTTTTGGCCTTTGATCAGTTTGCGTTTTTCACATGTGGTGTCATATGTGAGCTTTTCTTCGTAGAACTGATCTGAGATGAATTCGCATATTTCGGGGCGTAATCGAAATGTCTTATCGAGTAGAACTCCTCTGTCATTTTCAATAGTGTCTTCGTCGTTCAAAATGTGTTCAAAAACGCTTACTCCAGCTCTGCATGGATGGGAGGCCTGTGTCACCTGGGAGAGTTGTTGCGGGTCTCCGAGTAGAAGAAGATTTCGAGCTCCGTTTGCTGACACCAGAGCGTCAACAAGTGCGAGTTGGCCTGCTTCGTCAATAACCAGGTAGTCGAATTTGTTTTCCTCGTTGAAATCTTCGTGTGCCCAAAACCATGTGGTGCTCGCAACAAGGTCGAAATCTGCGAACAGGTTGCCTTTGTCGCTGGTGGTGTAGGTAACGCCCTCTATGGGTTCTTTGTCTTTTGGTTTTGGTTTTCTCAAAACTGCTTTCAATGGTTCCAATTCAGATTCAAGGTTTTCATTTTTTTCTTTTTCGAACACTTTTACTGTGGCTTCCAAAAGGTTTTCTATCGCCGACCAGCTCTGGGCTGTGATCCCTACCCTTTTCTTTTCGACTGTTACCAGATGGTGGATGATGCGTGCTCCTGCCCATGTTTTGCCTGTACCTGGAGGTCCTTGGATCGCTAGATAAGAGTTGTTAAGAGCAGAAGCGGTTTTCTTGAGGTGATCGAGGTCTGGCTGAAATTTTTTGTCTTTTAGGTCAATTGAGAGTGCTGGAGGTTCTCTCCGGAAGAGTGCGAATGACACTATTTCAGATTCAGGGTTTTCTAGGAAATCATCAGCGAATTTTAGAAGTGCTTCTCGTTTATTTCTTGGCGGGAACCAACTGTAGGAGGTTAAGGTCTTGATGTTTTCTGGTCTTACCCCTGAGTTTTCTGCATTGGTGTTCCAAGCGACAGTAACCTCTCCTTTAAAGCGGTCAAGTTCCCTTACATCAACTTCGACTAACTCTCCGTAACTGTCAAAAAAGCATAAATTTGTGATGCTTGAGTCGACGACCTGTTTCGGGTCAAAGGAAAACCTCTGAGAAGGGTTTTTGGCACGCGATGATGGTGGAGGAAGGCTTCCTTGATAGTTGAGTCCTACTAGTGTGTCCGGGTCGTTTATGTCGCAAGCTTCGAACCGAATCCAGGTGTCGGTCATGTTTTTTCGCCATTCGCGATCCCAATATTCGAGCAAGTGGAACAACAGAAGGTAATGATTCAAGTTTTCAGATTCCACTGCGTTCCTCCTCTATTTTGCTGATGATTTTCTCCTTGAGGGCCTCTACTCTCTGGATGTACTCGCTTTTAGTCTCTTCTTCTTGGTCTTCTGGGATGGGTGAGGTTACGTCAGGCAGTCTTTCGTTTTCTTTACGTTTGTTGATTAACCATTCGTGGAGTTGTCGTGTGGCTTCTACGTCATCTTTGTTGTAGTCAGCAATTCTCTTTAGCCTGTCTTCATCTTTTTCTATTCCGTATAAGTCGGCATTTGCGTAGAGTTCAAATTCGAAAACAGCGCCTGCGCCTTTGTCTATACTCCCATCTTCGTTTAAGTCTCCGTCTTGTTGGTCTTGTTGATTAATCTCTGCGAGGTCTTTCCGGTTGCGTATAAATCCGGCTAAGAGTTCCATTTCTTTAAGACTGTATGATTCGGTTCCCGCTTGGAGACTGTTTCGAACGACAGCTAAAAGGTCAACGAAGGTGCCTGCGTTAACCAGTTCGTCGAGTTGTTGTTTTTCCGGTGGGCTGTCTTCGAAATTATGCCCCAATATCGAAACGATCGATGATGTCGGGTCTCCATCGTTCATCAGGTCTGATAGCAGTGCCCGTTCGGTGTGGTTGTAATGATAGATGTGCATTTCAGGGTGTGTTTCGTACCGGTCGTGGAGAAATTCAACTAGTTTTGTGGCTTTTTCTTTTTCGGTTGCCTTGTCATGCGACCAGAGTTGAACGTATTCCCACTCCCCGTCTTTTTTTTCTATGTATCCGAAAAGGAAAATTATTCCTTCTTCGATCTGCCAGAAAGGGTGTCCTTCAAAATCAAGGTAGATGTCGTGTTCGTTCATCTCAGGTAGGTGCAGAAGGGATTCACCTCTTTTGGATTTTTCCCGTTCGGTCATCTTTTCGAGCATTTCCTGCTCGGAGAAAAAGTGTGTTGGAATCTCTTTGGTTTGGCTGGTTATTACTTGCAAGCGTGCTTGTCTCCATAATTTGATCAACTGGTTGATTTCAATTTCTGGGAGCTTCTTTTGATTAGCTTTCCATTCTGAGTGGATGTCATCGAGGTTGTTGCCAGATTTTTTTGCCCAAATATCGATCGCTGTTTGGAATGCTTGTTCTGATTCTTCGTCGAAATTCTCTTCAGAAATTTCTGATAGGTGACTTTCGGGTATGGCTGCTAAGCCTGTGAGTGTTTCAATGCCAACTTCGTTTAGTGCCTCTTGATGGGTTTTACGTACGCCTGAGAGAAAAACAAGTGAATCATTGGCACGCCACTCTGGTCTGCATTCCTCCCAGTAAAACTCGCAGATCCCGCAGTGTGAACATTTTTCTGGTTTAGTGTCCGTGCTTGAATCGGTTTCAACGGCTTGTATTAATTTTTTTCGGAGTCTTTGCCAGTACCACCAGTAGTCGGATACTAGAAATGATTCTCTTTCTCCTGAACCAAGTTCAACGTGAATTTTTTCAGGCCTCTCCCCTGTCAGGTCTTCTACCGCTTCGGTGTAGAAAAGGAGTTGCAGTAGGTGTCCTTGTTTTGCTCCAGAGCGGGCAAGTTTCGAGTCGACAGGTTCGTAAACTACTTTTCCGTTGTTTTCAGTTTTTTCAAGAAAATCTGCTATCCCTCTTACCCCGTCGTATATGAAGGGCATTTGGAAAATTATTTCGTATCCGCTGTCCATCGGATTGCCTGCACGTTCTACCCATGCTTCAAATGATTCCCCTTCTTCTCTGTTTTGTTCAGGGACTTCGAAAACTGAACTGCCGAATTTTTCTTTATAGTTTTCGAGACATTTTCTTTCATGCAGGTCGCCTTTTTTTCTGAGCATGTCAGCAAAATCGGTTGGTGCTTCAAGAATTCCAATTTCTTCCTCTTGAAGGGTTTCGCTTTTCTTACTATCTGATGTTTCTTTTTTCTGCTGCCTGTTTCGTCGGCGCTCAGGGTTATTTTTTAGAGTTAAATAATGTTCACAATCGAGCCACGCTGTGATCTTTGATGGTGACAACAAAGTTTTCTTGACAGATCTGGGCATAAATAGAATTTACAACAAAGAAGTGACATTATGCCTCTTCCACCTTTAGTTACTTGTCTCTGTAGAATCTTTGAATGAACGAGCATCCTCTTGTCTTGGCCGGTCAGTACGGTTCGCCTTACACGCTGAAAATGCGTGCTGTTCTACGTTACCGGCACATTCCTTTTCGTTGGGTTCTGCGTGATTCGAAGTGGGATGATCTGCCTGCTGCTCCGGTTCCTATCATTCCTGTCATTGTCTACCCGAACTCTGATGGCAGCCACGGTGAAGCTACTGTCGATTCGTCACCTCAGATCACACGCCTCGAGAAGGAGTACTCGAGTCGAAGCGTCATACCCGCTGATCCTGCTCTGGCGTTCATCGATACTCTGATCGAAGATTTTGGCGACGAGTGGGTGACTAAAGCCATGTACCACTACCGGTGGACTTATGATGCTGACATCGATAAAGCCGGTCATCTGTTGCCGGTCTCACATGATCTGCAGATGAAGAGCGATCAACTTCAGAAGAGCTACGATTTCATCACTTCGCGTCAGATCAGCCGTCGTGCTCTTGTGGGTTCCACTGAAGAGAACACTCCTATCATTGAGAGTTCCTATGAGCGTCTGTTAGATATTCTCACTCATCTTTTCTCGAGTCACGATTTTCTTCTCGGCGACCGACCGGGCAGAGGCGATTTTGGGATCTTCGGTCAGCTCACACAGTTGGCGAAATGGGATCCGACGCCTATGGCTGTCGCTGCGACACGTGCACCTAAGGTCATAAGCTGGGTTGACCGTGTCGATGACCTGTCGTGGTTGCCGGTCGAAGGCGAAGAAGGTTGGGTGCCGTTCGATGCTGTACCGGATGCCACAGCTCGCCTGTTGTGCGAAATCGGTCAGACTTACGCTCCGTTCATGGTCGCCAACGCTCAGGCTCTGGTTTCGGGTGCCGATGAGGTTGTGTGCGGCGTTGAGGGTGGCACTTACCGGCAGGCTCCTTTCAAATATCAGGGCAAGTGCCTTCAGTGGCTTCGCGATGACTACGCATCATTGGAAAGCGAAGCGAGAGGCAAAGTCGACGTCATGCTTGAGGGAACTGGTTGCGAGGTGCTGTTCGACTCTGACATCCTGAACGAAGAGAATTAAAATTGCGTTTAACTGCCGCTGTTTTTCTACTCGTATCGGCTCTGGTGTTTATACGACCTGACCCGGTGGAGGCGTGGAGTTCCAATGACGGCGCGGCCGCCGCCTTCGGCAGCACCGTACACGAAGCTGCCTATGGGATAGCGGTCGATTCGTCGGGCAACGTGTACACCACCGGGCGGTTCCGTGAAACGGTCGACTTCGACCCTGGTGCGGGCACCACCAACCTCACCACGAACGGCAACGACGACATCTACGTGTCCAAGTTGGACTCATCCGGGGACCTGGTGTGGGCCAAGAGCTTCGGCTCGGTGGGCTGCTTTAAATGTAAATAACTTATGTAAAAACAATTCTCTGCCAGCATCGAAAGGTATACCAAATAAAGAGTCCTTACAAAAGTTCGACAAATGTCACGACAAGCAAATAAAATCCACTTCATATTGCGACATCATATCCCAAGTCCTATCCATAAGAAGAAGATAATTTCAAAGCATAGGCCCCCATACGATGTCAAAGCC
>PBYV01000002.1 GCA_002729765.1 Acidimicrobiaceae bacterium | reverse complement strand
ATTCATGCTGGTGAAATCCTCGGAATTGCTGGAGTATCAGGTAACGGTCAAAGAGAATTAGCTGAAGCAATTGCAGGCCTCAGAGAAATAGAACCTGGCAGTTCAATAGAATTGGACAGTTCGGATGTGACCCTATGTAGCACTCATGAACGTCGTGAAAAAGGCCTGGGTTTCATACCGGAAGAACGCATCCCTGATGGAGCTATCCCAGATTTTACCGTTAGCGAAAATCTGGTTCTCGTAAACCATGGCGATGGAAATTTCACTAAACGCGGCCTTTTCTCTTTCGATTCGATCAGAAGCCACAATGTTGAACTAGTTAGTGACTTCGACGTGAAAACACCCAGTATCGAAACCCCCACTTCGAGCCTCTCAGGGGGGAACATACAAAAAGTGATTTTAGCTAGGGAACTTTCAGCGAAACCGACTTTTCTACTCGCCTGTCAACCAACACGTGGCGTTGACATCGGTGCAGCGGAATACATACATAACCGTCTCATTGAACAACGTGGCATTGGAACAGCGACTCTCTTGATATCTGAAGACCTTGACGAAGTGATCGGTCTTTCGGATCGGATAGCTGTCATGTATGAAGGTGAAATTATTTCAATCGTTTCAGGCGAAGACGCCGAACGGAACAAAATAGGTCTTCTAATGGCAGGCGTAACAGATTAGTTTTCTGAGTGCGTCTAAGTAAACAGAACCCACAAACCTTCAACAAGTCGCCATCCGAGATAGATCATTGCGGCGCTCACGAAAACCCAAAAATGCCAAGGGATCTTCTGCGATTTAACTTCTTTGCCATCACCTTCAATAACTCGGTTACCACAAGAAGAACAGGTCCCTACAACAGAAACAGAATTAGGCGATAGGTATTTATCGCATGAAACACACCAGGGCATTTTTTGCTTTTAATCTTTTCGTATTGCCAGAATGGCTACGTCATCGGCAATGATCCCCTGATTGAAGTCGTTTGCCGAGTCCAATAGTTGCTTGCAGAAAACGTCAGGGGAAATCCCAGGATTTCTTCTAATAGCGTCGCCGATTCGGTCTTCACCAAATTGTTCATCTCCGCGTCGCGCTTCAACTAAACCATCTGTGTACATAACCGCCATGTCATCGCGCGATAGAGGAATCTCTCTGCTGAAAAAATGTCCCTGAGGGTCAAGCATCAATAAAGGTCCAGTAGATCTCAGTGGGCGAACTTCACGTTCATGCCAAAGAAACGCAGCGGGGTGACCGGCGGATGCATATCTTAAAGTTTCAGCTTCAGTGTCAAAAACTATTACGACAAGTGAAATGAACTCTTCTGTACGTTCAACAGAGACCATCTGATGATTTAACTCTTCAAGTGCTTGGGCAGGATCGCGAAACTGACGTAAAAAGGTTCTCAAAAGATACTTTGCTTGAAATGCGGTAATCGAAGATTCGATACCTTGCCCCGACACGTCTCCTATTACCGCAGCTAGTCGCGTGGGAGAAGCTTGGAAAACATCAAAGAAGTCTCCAGCCATTAAACCTGTACCTGCTTGATACACACGCCCAACATCAAACCCAGTGAATTCCGGAAGTTCCTCTGGCGCCAAACGTGCCGCCCATGCCTTGGGTGCCAGCTCCTGTTGGTCGAGAGCTTCTAGTGCTCTTCGTTCGATATCAAGACTTTTGCGCGCCATTCGAGCTTCTCGGACTGCGTTTCTCGCCCAGTACGTCGACACTAAAGCTGGTATCGCTACTAAAGCATAAATTACTGCTGAATCAGAAGTATCTTTGAATGCCGTCACAAAAGAAGCTAAGGATAACAATCCGTAAAGACTCGCTGAATGAATCTCTTTGCGAAAGGTAGTCCATGCCAGCGTATGCGAGTCAGGTGCTTCGTCACTGTCAACTCTTTGAACCACTCTGTAGCGTTGTTGAGCTGACCTTACCCAAGCCAGCGTCGCAGCTAGACAAACAATTCCAAGGACAGTTAGGACTGGGGTCCGCATATCAAACATAAGGATACTCCCCGAATAACTACATCAGTTTTTTATAAAATTTCATTAATTTATTACTTAAAGCGTTTTTTTTACTACTCTGAGCGTCTGCGTACTCTTAGTTTTATAGCTGTTGCGCCTAAATTAAGATCTTCTCTTATTTTTCTCTCCAAATACCGCAACCACGTTTTCGGGACTTCTCTATTTGCAAACAATGTGAAAGTGGGTGGGTCAGTGGCCCCTTGAGTTGCGTAAAGAACTCTTACCCCACCTGGTGCCGGATGAGCTGCTTGAGCGGCTCTAACAACTTCATTAACTCTCCGAGTGGGGATACGAGTCTGATACTCCATGACACTTTCTGCAAGCGCAGGCCAAAGGCGTCCAACGTTACGACCGCTTAGTGCGCTGATTCTAATCACAGGCGCTTGACCAATGAAATGCAACCGGTCTCCTACCTGCCCAAGAATATCTTCTCGCGCTTCCTCATCACATAAATCCCACTTGTTTAATAAAACCAAAATTGGACAACCAGCCGCATCCACTCTTTC
Source organism: Acidimicrobiaceae bacterium (assembly GCA_002729765.1). GTDB lineage: Bacteria > Actinomycetota > Acidimicrobiia > Acidimicrobiales > MedAcidi-G1 > MedAcidi-G1. Next base: position 21,903 of record PBYV01000002.1, on the reverse strand, counting down.
CGCCAATCTTTGATCCTGATGAGTGATCCCCTCAGTTGAATCAATGATCAGTAAAGAAACATCTGCAGTGTCTACTGCTTGGAGAGCCCTCACCAGCGAGTAGTACTCTGTGCTCTCATCAACACGAGATTTTCTTCTCATACCCGCAGTGTCTATAAATCTCACGGGCCCATTTTCAGTTTCAACGACTGTATCAATTGTGTCTCTTGTGGTTCCTGGCATGTCATGGACGACAGATCTGTTTTCCCCTATGAGCCTGTTGAAAAGAGTTGACTTACCTACATTCGGTCTGCCCACCAAAGTAACTCCGATAATTTTCTCCTCTTGCTCATCTTCGTCTTCAGCATCTTCTTCCACTGAGGGAAGTTTCTCTACCAGAACCTCCAAAAGATCTCCCGTGCCTTTTCCGTGTAGGGCACTGACTGGGAGAGGTTCGCCTAAACCTAATGACAACAAATCCCACACTTCTGATTCGAGATTTTTGTTGTCAACTTTGTTCGCTACGACCACTACCTTTTCTTGTTTTGAGCGTAAAAGAGAAGCTATCTGGGCGTCATTATCAGTCACGCCAACTGTTGCATCGACAACAAATAGAACCACATCTGCTTCTTTTATTGCCTTTTCGCTCTGATCGCTAACTTTTTCGTCGAGAGCACTTCCTGTTGCCATCCATCCACCTGTATCAATGAGCGTGAATTCTTTACCTGACCAGGAAGCAACTACTTCTTTTCGGTCTCTTGTAACACCTGGGCGTTCTTCTACTATCGCTTCTCGTCTCCCTAAAATCCGGTTTAGAAGAGTTGACTTTCCTACATTTGGCCTACCGACGATCGCTACTGTTGGAAGCATGCTCATAACCTATTCGAGATGAGCGCATCTTTAAGCGAAGCGCCATCTGTTGGAATTATTTCAACTTTCCTAGGAAGATCAGAGGGCGTCTTACCGTCTAAAAACCGTCCTCCGCTCAAACAAACATCAGGCAATAAATACCGGTCCCCTTCAGGTTCTTTTGCCAGTACTCGAATCAGGTCCTCTCCGACCATCAACCCAGTAACCCCGACATTTCCTCCAAAGAAATTATTTTCCACTGGAACTATCCGAACATCTTCTCTCTCTAAACTTTCTATCAAAGGTCTGATTGCCTCAGCTCCTAATTCACCCGTTAGAACGCCAACTGGAGTGTCAGAAACTTTGCCAACACTCTTCTCTTCAATGTTCACATCTGATCGTGGCGCTCTAAAACCTATAGGCGGAGCTCCTTCCACAGAAGCAAAAAACCCGGATGGTTTGTCACGCGTGAAATCATGGTTAGAGAATTCGAGTTCAAAGGCTCTTGCCATTCCTATACCGTCCTCATACATTTCAAAATCTCCGTAACTTTGAGCTGGTGGGAACTCTCTTCCAGCCGCTAAATAATATTCATCTGCAGCGTAAACCAGATGACGTCCTAGATTTTCAACAAAAAAATCTTGCCATGACTCAACACAGTCAATGACCTCATTGGCTTCTTCTTTCGTATGTGGGCGCATTCTCGGCTCATTCGTGTATTTACTAACGCCTAATGGCACTACACACAGACTCGCCAGCTCTGAATATTTTTCGGCTACCCCAGCCAAAGTGTCCTCAAGCCAGTAACCGTCATTAACTCCAGGGCATACAACTACTTGCCCATGAACAGTTACTTCGTTGTCAAGCAATTCACTAAGCCATCTCAGGCTCGTAGCGCCTCTTCTATTACGCAACATTTCTGCACGCTTATGAGGATCAGTCGAATGAATACTCACATACAGAGGTGATAAACCTTCAACTAAAACCCTTTCAAGATCCGCTTCAGTAAATCTGGTCAGTGTCGTAAAATTTCCATATAAAAACGAAAGACGGTAATCGTCATCTTTCAAATAAAGACTTTTTCTTAAGCCTGGTGGAAGCTGATAAATGAAACAAAATTCACAATGGTTATCACATGTTCGCACCCGATCAAAAAGTGCGCCATCGACTTCAATCCCTAGAGGAGCACCAGTTTTTCTGGAAATTTCAACTTCGCTTCGTATCCCACCTGAATCAATTTCGAGAGTGACTTGTGGTTCATCGATCAATAATTGGTATTCAATAACATCACGTGGCACACACCCATTTATTGAAAGTATCTGCTCTCCCCCTTTAATCCCATGTTGCTCAGCTGGTGAATTGGGTAAAACTGAAACAATTATTGGAGCTGACATAACTACAAGACTATCTAAGACCTGGCTGCACAAAGTAAAGTTATCTCATGAAGGTTAAACGTGTTCTTCTAGCTGAACCGCGAGGTTTTTGTGCTGGCGTGGAGATGGCTATAAAAGCCCTGACTTGGATGGTTAAAGCCTTCGATGAACCTGTCTACTGCTACCACGAAATCGTTCACAACAAACTTGTAGTGGAACGTTTCGAAAAACTCGGTGTTGTTTTTGTGGACGATATTGAAGACGTGCCCGAAGGTTCCCCACTCATGCTCTCTGCCCATGGCTCAGCTCCGGAAGTGGTTCAAAAAGCCGGTGCTGTTTCTAGTTATATGGTGGACGCTGTTTGCCCTTTAGTAACCAAAGTTCACCACGAAGTTAAAATTCGTTCAAAAAAAGGCTTTCAGATCGTATATGTAGGGCACGCAGGACACGAAGAAGCTGAAGGCACTATCGCCGTCTCCCCTGAATCAATTCACCGTGTCGAAGATGCCAGCGACGTTGACTCACTTCCCGAGCTTGGCGACAAGGTAGCTTTATTAGCTCAAACGACTCTAAGCCACCGTGACTGGGAAGGAGTCGTCTCATCCGCTGAACAACGTTGGCCTGAACTATGGTCACCTGGGCGAAGCGATCTGTGTTTCGCTACGACAAATAGGCAAGCTGCTCTGCTTGACCTGGTAGGACATTGTGATTCAGTAGTTGTAATAGGTTCAAGAAATAGTTCCAACACACGAGCTTTAGTTAAATTAGCTGAAGAAGCAGGTTGTGAAAAAGTAATTTGGATTAATAAGGCTCAAGAACTCCCAAAAAATCTCTGTGGAGTTGTGGGTGTAACAGCGGGAGCTTCAGCTCCGGATGAGGTCGTAGCTGAAGTGATTAAAACTTTGAACCCTAGTGATGGAGTTCATAACATCAGACACACTCAAGAAGATGAATATTTTCCTCCTCCACGAAACATAAGAAATTTACTCGGAGCTATTGATAATTTTGCAAGATTAGGTTTTGCTGCACCATCTGAAGGTATTAATTTCACCGACAAAGAAATCGGAGCTTCAGATGTTCTTTATAGTCTCAACCTTTCGGCTGCTTCAAACTAAGATTTATCACCTAAAAGGTCCTGAGCTTGATCGAAAGCTTCTTGTAAAGAATCTCGTAGCTGTTCGGTCAGATCTTCAACAGCTCGCCTAGGGACACGCCCATCAAACTCAGGAGGCACCACAGGCTCCCCTACAACCATAAATACTTTTGCTGGTCGAATCAAACGAGCACCGTGTGGCATAGCCTTATCCGATCCTGCAATCCCCAAGGGGATTAATGGAACACCTGCTCTAGCAGCCACGAAAGCAGGTCCTGAATGCATCTTCTCTTTTTCAATAACAGGACCATACTGACGTGTCCCTTCAGGAAACATTACAAGTGGCTCCCCTCGTTCCAAGACTTGTTGACATGCTTTCAAAGCCGCTCTGTCTGCTGTGCCTCTCTGAACTGGGAAACAACCTAAAATCCCCAGGAACCATCCCCCAAGTCGATTATTCCAAATCGACTCCTTTGCTAAAAACCTGACACGTTGCAGAGTAATTAAACCTCCTAAAGGAGAATCGATGTATGAACGATGGACGGGTGCAAGGATGTACGGAGTGTTTTTAGGTATCCTCCCCTTGTTTACCGTGCTGAAACGAAAAAGACTTTTAGCTACTATCCAAGTCAAAGTCCAAAAAAATCTGTAAGCAACTTTTTCTTTTATACCCATAGTTTTTCCAAGATCTAATTCCATTTGAAAAACCCCAAAATCTCTTCTATCGTTTCTTCAACTCCCATCAGAGACGTATCTATCTCTATCGATCCCTCAGAGCGAACCAAAGGACTCGTTGAGCGCCCTATATCTGCTTCATCTCTTTTTCTGATTGAATCAGCCACTTTTGAAGCATCTAGAGTTTCTTCTTGTTCAATGCGTCTTTCGGCACGTACTTCCTCGGAAGCAGTCAAATAGACTTTCACTTTCGCTTTCGGGAAAACAACAGAACCTATATCCCTACCCTCGACGACTCCGCCGCTTCTTTTTTCAACCCAGAGACGCTGTCTCTCGACCATTTCTTGACGCACTGTCGGCATCGCTGCAACCACACTCACAACTCTTGTAACCTCAGATCCTCTTATTTCTTTGGTTGCGTCAAATCCATTAACCACACAAATCCCGTCTTCGAAGTTGAAATCCATTTCTTTAGCGATTGCTAAAACTTGTTTCTCATCAGTTGTTTCAATTTTCTGCTGAATCGAAATCAAAGCCACCGCTCTATACATCGCCCCCGTATCTAAATATTCGAGGTTTAATCTTTTTGCTAAAGCTTTTGCAATCGTGGACTTTCCTGACCCTGCCGGACCGTCAATTGCAATAATTTTTTCGTTAGTTGAGTCACTCATTTTCTCAATGCGTCCAAATCAGCAATAAAACCGGGGTAGCTAGTTGACACAGCCTCCCATCCAGAAATTTCTGTCGTGTCTGTTGAAACCAACGCGGCAATAGCGCAACTCATAGCAATCCTGTGATCTCCATACGAATCGACTTGTCCTCCAGTGAGTTCTCCTCCTTGTATAACCAGATCGTCACCTGAAATCTCTGCTTTCATCCCCATTGATCCTATTTCTGAAACTATCGTCTCAAGCCGGTTACTTTCCTTAACTCTGAGTTCGCCAAGACCCTTGAAATGAGTCTCGCCATCAGCGCAAGCCGCTGCAACAGCCAGTATCGGAACTTCGTCGATCAGGCCTGGAATTTCTGTTTCTTCTACAACCGTTCCGACAAGTTCACTAGATGCAACATTTAAGTCATTAGTAATAGGGTCTTGCGTTATGTCAGCCCCCATTCTTGATAGGACATCAATAAATCCGTTTCTTTCTCTCCCTGTGTAAACATTTTTTATAGTTACTTCTGAGCCCTTAAGGACTGTCGCTCCAACTGCCCAGAAAGCTGCTTGGGATGGGTCGCCTTTCACTTTATGAATGAAAGGTTTCGGCTGTCCTGGTTTAACAGTTACAGAAGTAGAAGTTATATCAACGTCAAGACCAACTTCTTCAAACAGTTCTTCTGTGTGAGCTCTTGTAGGAGTAGTTTCAATAACAGTTGTGTCCCCTGTCGCAAAAAGGCCTGCGAACATTAAGCATCCCTTCACTTGAGCACTGGGCACTTCCATCTGGTATTCAATGCCTTTTAAGCCATCTGCATCGACTCTGAACGGAGCCCTACCTGCGGTCTCAAGACATGAAATCGCAGCTCCCATTCTTTCCAATGGTTCTATTATTCTTTCCATTGGTCTTTTCCGAATCGACTCATCCCCATCAAGAGTTACCGAAAACGGTAGGCCAGCAAGCATCCCTGACATTAAACGGATACTTGTACCTGAATTACCTACATACAATTTCCCACTAGGTTCTTCCAGTTCACCACCTTGAATATGCAAAACATCTNAATNCTTTTCGTNCANCTGCACNCCNAGAGAACTAAGNATTTCCATTGTGTGTTTCACNTCTTGACCTCTGCTCAAACCATGAATTGTTGANTCACCNTCCGCCAAAGAAGCCAACATTAGAACTCGATGNGAAATCGACTTGTCTCCAGGTACATCAATTTGCCCAACAAGACATCCACCGGGCTCTATTATCTCTGGTTTCACAATAAAGGTCTTAACGCTGGCCTGTATCCATGTGTCATCAAACCTCCAGAAAGTCTTTCTGCCAAATTCTTCTCCACAAGCAATACCACTACACCTCGGTCCCCTTCGGAAGAGTGAGTCATTTCTAAATCGAAAATGTTGACATCCAGTTCAGTTGCCAAAGACGCTATTGTTGCCAACTCTCCCGGCTTATCCATTATCGGTACACGCACTTCAATCAATTCAGAAGGTCTAGGAGCACCAGTTGGCAGATTTATCCTTGCTTCTCTTGATGTCTCTAACCGCTGCAACAAAGAATCGTTATCACCACCATTAACCTCATTTCGCACTTCTGTTAGAGCTGAAATAAATTCATCTATCACTTCAGTAATAGCTTCGTTGTTTTCCGCACAAATATCTGGCCAAATTGTCGGATTACCAGCCGCTATTCTGGTCATGTCACGAAACCCGCCAGCTGCCAGCCTCAAAACTGCAAAATGCTCTTCTGACCTATTGGCTGCTAATCCCATCAGTGTGGCTGCTGCTAGGTGAGGCACATGCGAAACCATGGCCACTAACGAATCGTGACGACTTGGACTTAAAGTAACTATTTCAGCTCCAAGCGAAATAACCACCTCTCTGACGCGTTTGAATGCTTCGTCATCTGTATCTTCCGTGGGAGTAAGAACCCAGTTGGCATCTGAAAACATCTCAGGATCTGCTCCTATTAAGCCTTCCTGTTCTGACCCCGCCATCGGGTGACCGCCTACGAATCTGGGATCTTTAATTTCTTTTGATATTGATGCCTTCACACTCCCTACGTCGGTGACAAAACCTTTAGGAGCAACTGCTAACGCTTCTTTCACTAGGTCTGGTATATCTCTGACAGGAGTAGCTACAAAAGTTATTTCAGCTTCTTCATCCCAACCTGTGGAATCTATCGCTCCTAATTGCTTGGCTTCATCTAAACGCTTTTCATCTTCATCTACGCCACTGACGTGCCAACCCTGTTCACGCAGTGCCATGCCAATTGAACCGCCAATTAGGCCCACTCCTGCAATCATGGCTCGGTGGCTCATTAGTCTCTCCATATCCTTTGTTTTGACTTTGAATCAATTTTACAGCCTAGGCGTTGATCAAAAGACGTGATTTAAAAGTCAGTTAGACAAATCTTTCAAAAGGGTCTTACGTATGGCCTTTAATTCCTGATTCGTCAACTCCCTGAAAGACCCGGGGTGAAGAGACCGGTCCACAATAGGGCCGATACGTGAACGAATTAGTCTTTTGACAGGATGGCCTACAGATTCGCACATTCTTCTTACCTGCCTGTTACGACCCTCATGTATCACTATCTTGATTAGCTTCTCATCCACTAAAGAAACTTTTGCAGGTGCTGTAATTCCGTCATCCAATTCCACTCCTTGACGTAATTCACGTATTGCGTTACGTGAAGGTTTTGTCTCTACTTGAACCAAATATTCTTTTTCAATCCCAAAAGATGGGTGAGTTAAATAATTCGTAAGGTCACCGTCATTTGTTAATAAGATCAACCCTTCCGTATCGGCGTCGAGACGTCCTACTGGAAAAACTCTCGGATGTGTCGGAACAAGATCTATAACTGTGGATCTTTCCTGAGGGTCTTTTGAAGTAGTAATCACTCCGACCGGCTTGTTTAGTAAGTAATAAACAAGATCTTGTCTGACACCAATTTTTAATCCATCGACCTCGATCTGTGATGTTTCCGGATCAACCTTTTCACCTAATTCAGCGAACTCTCCGTTAACGGTAACTCTCTGTTCAACTATCAGTTTTTCGCAGACTCGCCTGCTTCCTAAACCAGTTCTAGCTAAAACTTTCTGAAGTCGTTCAAATTGTTTAGGTTCTTGCTCAAATTCTGAGCCTGACACCAATCAGCCCTCTTCATTTGAAGGAATCGTTACCTCATCAGAAACTACTCTCAGGCTTCTCTCTAAAGCTTCAACTACTTCAGAACTAGGAACGAATTCACCCAATGGAGGTAGATCTGTCGCAGAATTTATCCCCATTCGCTCAAGAAATTCTTGCGTGGTCCCATAAAGAACAGCATTTCCAGGTCCGACATCCCTAGAGACTTCATCTATTAAACCCCGTTGTTGCAAATTCCTCATTACTCCTTCTACATCCACTCCCCTTATAGCAGAAACTTGAGCCCTGGAAATGGGTTGCTTATATGCAACTATCGCTAAAGTCTCCATAGCTGCCGCAGTTAATCTTCGGCTCTGACCTTCCAAAACAAAACGTTCTACCCACTGAGCCTGTTCAGGATTACTTTGGAATCTGTATCCCCCGCCTATACGGACAAGAAGAAACCCTAACTCCGCTTCTTCATATCGATCGACCATTGAATCGCAAATGCGTTCCATCTCATCAACTGGCAGTTCAAAAAGTTGAGCAAGAATTCCGGGAGAAACCGGATCAATAGCAACCATCAAAATAGCTTCAATCGCTCTCCTTATATCAGTTTCAACATCCACATCAGCCACCTTTTGCAATTCAGATTTTTCTTCTGACACCTTTATCCCTAGCCCTCGTAAATATCTAATAAGTCCATGTCTGAAAGTTCCGCATCCGAACACCAAGAAACACTTATCTCACCAAAAGAATCAATTTGATCTATTTCTAAAACCCCCAGTTTGTAAAGTTCCAAAACTGCCAAAAACCTTACGACTATTTCAATACGATCCGTCAATCCTTTTGTCAACTGTTTGAAACTCACCATGCCTGTTTTAGGTACTTCTTCCAAAAGTTCCTTTACCGCTTCAACAACTGTCGCTTTTATAGGAGCTATATGTTCGATATCCACATGAATCGATGGCCGCGGAGCCATTGCCTTCAAACAGGCTTCCCGTAAATGCTCCTTAGTTACCCCTTCAAGTAAGTCAGGAGTCAAAGAAAGAAAAGCATCTTCAAGACCAGCTCGTCGCGGCCATGATAGTGAAGCCTGCTGAGATAGCATTCTTAGCTGTGACGCCGCTTCTTTAAAGGTCTTACATTCAACAAGTTTCGCTAGAAGAAGGTCCCTCTCCTCCCAAAGCCCGTACTCGTCATCAGGATCCACCTTGTTACCCGATGGCAATAAGCGTCTTGTCTTTAGTTCAACCAGAATGGCTGCAATTAAAAGAAACTCGGTAGCCAGTTCCAAATCGTATTCCTGCATATTTTCGAGTTCTTCTAAGTAAGCATCAACAATGGTAAGAAGAGAAACTTCATACAGTTCAACTTCTTCGCGCAAAATAAGATCCAGAAGAAGATCAAAAGGACCCTCATACACAGGTGTGGTTACAGTTACTCCCATCAACTACGACCATAGATGCTCATGAGGCATCCATACGGCAATTAACGGTCAGATTTGACAAAAATTTAAAGAAAATTTGAAGTAAAAAACGCACCTTTCAAGTAAAAAATGTAAAAATCTGACTCATCAACTGATTGGAAATAGACATGGCTACATACACCTGCGATTCATGCGGTATGAGTGTAAACGCTACTTGCGGCACTTGTGACGCTCCTTTAGTAAATGAGACATTAACAAAAGACGACGGCTCTACTGTCCAAGTTTCCCAATGTCCCAATGACCACGGAAAAATCAAGTCACCTCTTTGTTGCGGGGCCGATATGTCTTGTTCAATGGCATAGAACTAAAACTGGCATTAGTTGTCTATTTTTTTAAATAAACAGCAACATCTGTGCTACACAAGTACCTTTGAAACGTGAACAGAGTTTTTTCAGGAATTAAACCTTCAGGAGCAGTTCAGTTAGGGAACTATCTCGGCGCTTTGCAAAACTGGGTTTCAATGCAAGATGATTCAGATGCGGTTTACTGCGTCGTTGATCTTCATGCTCTGACTGTTCCTCACGATTCTGACGAGCTCAGGTCTTCAACTCTTTCTTTAGCCCAAATGCTCATGGCTGTTGGTCTGGATCCTGACCGTTGCATCCTGTTTGTTCAGAGTCACGTTCAAGAACATGCTGAGTGTGCCTGGCTTATGGAATGCACAGCCGCTTTCGGGGAACTCAGAAGAATGACCCAATTCAAAGACAAATCAACTGGTAATGAATTTGTTTCTGCGGGCCTCTTCACCTACCCCGCCCTCCAGGCGGCTGACATTTTGCTCTATGACACCAACCATGTTCCCGTTGGTGAAGACCAGAGACAACATATTGAATTGACAAGAGATATAGCTACGCGTTTCAACAGTCGATTCGGTGATACTTTCACTTTGCCTGAAGCAGTGATTCCACCTTCTGGAGCAAGAGTGATGGACCTGCAACACCCAGAGAAAAAAATGTCTAAATCTGAAGAAAGCCCCCAAGGAACTATTTTGGTTTTAGATCCCCCTGATGTAATCGAAAAGAAATTCAAACGAGCAGTTACTGACAGTGATGATGAGATATTTTTCGACGTTGAAAAAAAGCCAGGCATTTCAAACTTGCTTTCTATCCTTGGAGCAGCAACCGGAAAAACACCACAAGAAGCTTGCAACGGGATCGCTCGTTACGGAGATCTAAAAAGCGCAACAGCCGAAGCAGTGATTGAGCTCCTTAGACCTGTACAGGAAAAATATTACGCACTCGCTGATGACCCGGGAGAGACAAATCGCTTGATAGCTAAAGGAGCCGAAAAAGCTAGAGAAATAGCTTCTGCTACATTATCTAGAGCACGCAATAACATCGGGTTACTGAATCAGTAACAATCGTTAGTCGTTATCTGAGCTGGATAAAATCTCTGCTATTTCTATTGGAGTCTCCCACTTTTCTCTTTCAGAATGATGCTCCAAAACCCAAGTAACGACCTGTTGTCGGCTGCCAATCCCTATTAGCAATTCAGCTCCCAATGCTGGATGTTTCGCATAGTCAACCAAACGTCGTCGTAAGCCTTTAGTTCTTTCTGACCATTTTTCCATTTTCCTTAAGGGAAAAAGAAAACAACATAGAGTTGCAAAAACCCTTCCAAAAGTACCAAATCCGCTTTCAAGTTTCCCTATGTCATGAAGAAGAGCTGCTGCTATGAATTCTTTTCCTTTCTCACCAATTTCAGATTCTGCTTGTTTGGCAACCTGAAATGAGTGATGACGGTCAGCCATAGAAAGTTTTTCCCAATACAAGAATTCACCCTCAGAAAGATGGGATTCAACCCAGCGAAGATCCTCTTCGGATAGTTTTCCCGGTTTCAGTGAAAACCAAAACCGTTTGATGAGATGAGAAAGATTTTGAAACACGTTTAACTTATTTACCAATACGACGCATCGCTGAATAAATACCTATTATCGTTTTTGCATCAGTAATGTAACCAGAGTCAATCATTTCGAGCACATCCTCTAAAGGGACTCTCTCGGTCGTCATGTACTGTTCTTCTATACTCGCTGCCATCTTTTCAACCCGTGTCATTTCAGTAGCCAAATAAATCACTGTCTTCTCATCTGAAAAACCAGCTGAATTGTAAAAACTGCACAACTCTTCGAGTCTTAAGGCATCGAGTCCTGCTTCTTCAATCAATTCTCGATGTGCAGCTTTTTCAGGTTCCTCTCCTTCAACATCCAATTTGCCTGCTGGAATTTCCAGCATTTCCATCTCAAGTGCAGGTCGATACTGGCGAACTAGAACTATCTTTCCATCCTCTATTGGTACCACTCCAACTGCACCCGGATGGTGGAAAATGTATCTGTCGATTCTTTCTCCAACTGGGCCTTCGAACTCCGCTACTGCGAAAGAAAACCAGTCTTCACTATGAATCAGTTCCTCAGAAACTTTTTTAAATTCTTTGAAAGATTCAGTGGCCATTCAGTTGGAAAATTCTTCTTCCATTTGAAGCAACTGTGGGTTGCGTCCCTCTGCCCGATGCAAAGCAGCTTCTACAAAGGCTCTGAACAATGGAGCGGGCCGATCTGGCCTGCTTTTGAACTCTGGATGTGCTTGAGTTGCCACCCAAAAAGGATGCTCTTCCAACTCAATAAACTCAACCAAACGGCCATCAGGCGATTCTCCTGAACAAACAAAATTCGTGTCTTCAAACTTTGCTCTGTAACGCGAATTGAATTCGTATCTGTGTCTATGCCGTTCTGAAACAACATCTTCACCATATATTGCCGACACCTGCGACTCTGGTTTCAATTGTGCGACATAGGTTCCCAAACGCATAGTTCCACCCATGTCTGACACGTCACGTTGAGATTCCATCAAATCTATTACTGGGTGAGGTGAAGATGGGTCAAATTCACTCGAATGGGCTCTCTCCAGTCCTAGTACATTACGTGCAAAATCTATAGTCATGCATTGAAGCCCTAAACACAGTCCTAGGCAAGGAATATCACTCTGCCTAGCGAAACCTGCTGCGGCAATCTTGCCTTCTATACCTCTTTCTCCGAAACCTCCAGGAATCACAATTCCGTCTAAGTCTTTCAAACGCCCCTCACTAAGCATCCCCTCAACTTCTTCAGCTTGAATCCAGTCAATTTCCACCTGAACTCCATGGTGTGCTCCGGCATGGTTTAAAGCCTCAACTACTGAGAGATATGCATCAACCAGACTTACATATTTACCAATAAGTCCAATTCTGACTTTTGCAGTTGCTGACACTACACGGCTGACCAATGCTCTCCAGTCCTCAAGATCAGGCTCAGGATTATCAAGTCCTAATGAATCGCAAATATAACTATCTAGGCCTTCTTCATTCAGCAGCAAAGGTATCTCATAAAGACTGCTGGCATCTGGTGCATTTACAACACCTTCAAAAGGGACATTAGAGAGACGTGAGATTTTTCTCTCAAGATCATCACTTATAGGTTCGTTGCTTCGACAAACTATTGCATGTGGCTGTATACCTGCTGAACGAAGTTCAGTTACCGAGTGCTGTGTGGGTTTGGTTTTATGTTCACCTGACGGTCCGATATAAGGAACCAGAGTGACATGGACATAGCAAATATTGTTTTCTCCTACATCAAGTCGAAACTGTCTAATCGCTTCCAAGAAAGGCAATATCTCAATATCACCTACTGTTCCTCCTATCTCTGTAATCAGCACGTCCGTATCTTCAGTAGCGAGTACTCTAATTCTTCTTTTAATTTCGTCAGTGATATGGGGAATGACTTGAACAGTTTTACCTAAATATTCGCCATGTCTTTCAGCGGCTATTACAGCAGAATAAATCGATCCTGTTGTTGCATTTGATTCTGTAGTCAGATTCTCATCTATGAATCTTTCATAGTGACCTAAATCAAGATCCGTTTCACCACCATCGTCTGTTACAAAAACCTCTCCATGTTCAAATGGATTCATGGTGCCAGGATCGACGTTGATATAGGGGTCGAGTTTCTGAATTACTACCTTAAGCCCACGCTGCTTTAAAAGCCTTCCGAGAGACGCCGCAGTTAGCCCTTTTCCGAGCGAGCTTGCAACTCCTCCCGTAACGAAGATGTGTTTCGTCACGGAAATTCACCTTACAGGCAAAATGGCTTCACTGCTTGCAGATTTAAAATTAGTCCCAAATTTCAGATCAATTGCTTTTACTTGACCTCTATCTATCTTCTAAGCCGAATTTTGTCTTAAGGGGATCTAAAAAATCACGTTTTCCGAACGTAACAAGTTTTGCAATTCGATCTGACCTTGTGCATACCACACGATCCTTCTCTTCTAAGACTCCCATTTCTCTTCCGTCAACAGTGCAGGTGGCTGTACGGTCACCTAAAATTTGCAGTTCTAATTGCGTTGATGGTGCTAAAACCAAAGTTCTGTCAAACAACATGTGAGGCGATACAGGTGTTACCTGAATGGAATGGTGACTGAAATCCACGATCGGTCCCCGAGCAGAAAAAGCATATGCTGTCGATCCTGTAGGTGTGGAAATTATTAGTCCGTCTGCCGCGTAGGAAGTAAAAAAAGAACCATCCATGGATACATTCATCCGAACTGTCTGACTAGCCGCTGTTCTTTCGACTACTACTTCGTTCAAAGCGTGGTCTTCGATCGCAGATTCAGCCTGTTCCCTCTCGACAGAAACCTTGAGCATCATCCTCTCTTCAAGATCGTAGTTACCTTCAAGAGTTCTAATTACTGCGTCAAAAGCCTCTGAAGGCTCTGCTGCTGTCAGATATCCCAGTTGACCAAAATTTATTCCTAGAACGGGAGTAGGTCGACCGTCTAAAAGATTTATCGCTCTGAGAATAGAGCCGTCTCCTCCCATGCTCACAAGGAGATCAAGATCATCAACGAATCCAGAAGGGTTTTCTTTTAGATCACTTGACTGTCTTACACTATGCCCTTTCCCTTGAAGGAGTTCAGTTAATTCAACTGAATTTGACATAGCTTCGGGTCGAAATTCATGAACGTAAAGTCCGATTTCTGCCATCAATTTTCTCCCTGTTCAATAGCTAAGGAAACCACTTTTGCAATTTTAATTTGCCTTTGTTCCACTCCTGGCACGGTGTGTAAGAAGAATTCAACATTACCTTCTGAGCCTTTAATTGGTGATGGCATACATTTCATTATGGCACCATCATGAGCATTAATTGAATCCTGCACATTCTTAAGAACTTCTTCCCATATTTCAGGGTCGCGAATTACTCCTCTACCTACGTCAACCGCTTTTTTACCTGCTTCAAACTGTGGTTTAACTAAAAGCAACATGTCGCTTCCCTTTCCAACTAAAGAAAAAAGGTTGCCCATCACTGTACGCAATGAAATGAAAGCCAAATCCGCTGTCAATACTTTAAAAGGAGCGCCTATTTCTTCTGGTACGAGCGATCTGACATCAGTCTGTTCAAGAACTTCAACTCTTTGATTAGCGACTAGACGTTCATGGATCTGACCTCGACCAACATCCACAGCTAAAACTGATTCAGCTCCGTTTTGCAATAAGCAATCTGTAAATCCACCCGTGCTCGCTCCTATATCTATGCACCTACTTGACTTGACTTCAATTTCGAAAGTTTCTAAAGCGGCTTCTAATTTTCTACCTGCTCTGCTCACATACTTAGGTGAAGGGTCAATTATCTGCAATGGTTGACTTGCTTCGACAAGTCTCGCTGGCTTTAAAGCTGATGATCCTGAAACAAGCACCTTTCCTGACTTGATCAGCGACTGTGCTGCTTCTCGCGACTCGGCCAAACCTCGTCTCACCATTTCAAGATCTAACCGCCGACGTGCCATTAGGAGAAAATCTGTTCAACCATGTCGGGTAAATCATTAGCTAGTCGATCATGAGGTGGGTCAACAGGAAGATCTGACTCTTTAGTCACACCGCTCAGAACTAGCCCAAACTCCCAGCCCATATTTTTAGCAAACCTTCCATCAGTATCAGGTCGATCCCCAACCATTATTCCGCTTCCTCCACTTAATTCATTAAGTAAGTCACACATAGGTTTGTAAGGTTTCCCTGCTATTAATGGATCTGCTCCTGTAGCTGCCACCAAAGATGCGAGAATTGATCCAGCACCAGGTCTTATCCCGTCATGTGAAGGGTAAGTAAGGTCATCATTGGTGGCAATCAGGCGTGCTCCTGCATCAATTGCCTGCAAAGCTGAAGTCAGTTTCCAATAATCAAAATCTTCGTGAAAACCAACGACAACTGAATCCGCTTTGCCTTCTTTTACAGTTCGTACGCCTACTTTTTCCATCTCTTCTATAGCACCTCTTCCACATAGAGTCAGAACTGTCTCGTCGGGATTTAATAGAGTAGCCATCGCCATTGCTGAGGTAATCACACCTCCATCAGGCTCAATATTGAATGAACTAAGCTTTTTCTCTACCTCAGATACAGTTCTACCCGAATTATTGGTGACAAAAAAAACTTTTTCGCCTTCTCTTCTTAAGCGCGTTATTGCTTCTTCGACTCCTGGAATAACTTTGTCTCCAAGCCAAACAACTCCGTCTAGATCAAGAGCCCAAGTCATACTTAAATCCCTTTTGTTAGGGACTCAGACCTCCCAAGTGGGAAGAGAATGCAGCAGTTCATTTAGGTCAGCTGCCCCCTGACCCTCTACAACACTATCTATCTGACTTTTAAGAGAGACACTGTATTCGTCTCGTTCAACTGCACGAAATACTCCCACTGGCGTTGGCGTATATGGAGTTTCACTCAGACGAGATAATACAAAAGCTCGTGAAGGGTCTTCCCTGCTTTCATCGTGAACCAAAATCGAATCAGAACCGACTTCATCAACATTGGCGATAGAAACTTCACCATCACTTGCTACAACGCCTAATTGTTTTTCGGCTCCGAAAAGAATGGGTTCTCCGTGATGCAAGTCAATCAACATGTCTGCACGTACGTCTTTTTTAGTTATTGCATCAAATGCTCCATCATTAAATACATTGCAATTCTGCAGAACTTCAACGAATGAGGCTCCTGGGTGTTCATATGCACGTCTAAACATGCTCTGCATATGAGCCCTGTCCATGTCATGGGTTCTTGCTACGAAAGTAGCTTCAGAACCTATAGCCACACTTAGAGGGTTAAGCGGTTTAGCGATCAATCCAATCGGAGAGGACTTCGTGACCTTGCCCACCTCACTGGTCGGAGAGAATTGACCTTTTGTAAGTCCGTAAATCTGATTATTGAAAAGTAAAATGTTGATGTTGACGTTTCTTCTTAATGCATGCACAAGATGGTTGCCGCCAATGGAGAGCATGTCTCCATCTCCGCCCACTACCCAAACGTCAAGATCTGGTCTTGCCAGAGCCAAGCCTGTTGCTATAGCAGGCGCTCGTCCATGAATACTGTGCATTCCATAGGTGTTCATGTAATAAGGAAAGCGAGCGGCGCAACCTATGCCTGAGATGAAAACAGTCTTCTCTCGGTCTACATCCAGTTCAGGCATCAGCATTTGCAGAGCAGTCAAAATTGAGTAATCACCACAACCTGGACACCATCGAACCTCTTGATCACTCGTCCAATCAGCTTTTGTCGTCGCGTTCGAATTGGTTTGTGTATCAGTCATCTAAAGCCTCCCGAAGGACATGGTCAAGTTCTCCAGCGGTAAAGGGCACACCCTTTACTTTTGTAACAGATTTTGCATCAACTAGGTACTCTGCTCTAATTATTTTGCTTAATTGCCCAAGGTTCATCTCTGGGACTAAAACTTTGCTGGCTTTGGATAAAAGTTCGCCGAGATTTCCTGGTAATGGATTCAGATGCCTCAAATGGACATGTCCGACCTTGTAGTCGTCTTTACAGGCTCGACCGACAGCACCTTTAATTGCACCCCATGTCGAACCCCAGCCGACTACTAAGAGTTCGTAATCTTGATCTCCATCAACCTCCAGATCAGGCACCTCAACTTTTTGAATTCTTTCCTGTCTCAGGTCAACCATGTATCCATGGTTTTCTGGATCGTAACTTATATTCCCAGTGCCATCTTCTTTCTCGATCCCACCAATTCTGTGCATAAGTTCTGGGGTTCCTGGTAAAGCCCAATCACGAGCAAGATCTTCGTTGCGTTTATATGGCCAGAAGACCCCATCCCCATCCTCATTGGTTTGATTAAATTCTGTAGTGAATTCAACAGGTATTTCCGGTAAAGAAGAAGGATCCGGTAAAAGCCAAGGTTCAGAACTATTAGCTAAATATCCATCAGTGAGGAGTATGACAGGAGTCCGATGCGTTAAAGCTATCCTGGCTGCTTCTATAGCTACGTCGAAACAGTCTGAAGGAGTGCTCGCTGAAACAATTGGTAGTGGAGCCTCTCCATGTCTTCCGTACATCGCTAGCAATAGGTCCGAAGCTTCAGTTTTAGTTGGCAATCCTGTGGAAGGCCCTCCGCGTTGGACGTCCACTAAAATGAGTGGCAATTCAAGGGAAACTGCTAACCCTAGTGTTTCGGACTTGAGAGCTACTCCTGGGCCGCTAGTTGTGGTGACTCCGAGGTGACCTCCGTAAGCAGCTCCAAGCGCAGAACCTATTGCCGCTATTTCATCTTCTGCCTGAAAAGACATAACTCCATGTCGTTTATGTCGTACTAACTCGTGGAGAATGTCAGAAGCGGGAGTAATGGGATAAGTCCCCAAGAACAGTGGACGTTTTGAAAGATGGCTGGCAGCAATCAAACCCCAAGATAAAGCCATACTTCCTGTGATGCTGGTGTAAGTACCCGATGGAAGTGGTGCTGCTTTAATAGCTACCCTTTGGTCTCCCAATTCAGCCGTTTCGCCAAAAGCATGACCAGCTTGGAAGGCTGCTTTATTTGCGGCAATTACCAAATCTTTTCCGTCGAATTTTTCTTCAATCCATTCAAGAGTTGGATCGACAGGTCGGCTGTACATCCATGAAACTAGTCCTAGAGCGAAAAAATTCTTTGAACGGTCAGCGTCTCTTGGCTTTACTCCAAGATCCTTGCAGACTTCTTTTGTTAAATTAGTCATTGGTACTTTGATGACTCGGTAAGCATCAAGTTCTTTGCCTTCTTCAAGAGGGTTGTAGTCATACCCAGCTTTTTCAAGGTTCCTCTCTTCAAATGTGTTTTCGTTAACAATCACCGTTCCACCGTTTACCAACAGGTGAAGATCAGATTTTAAAGCTGCGGGATTCATAGCCACAAGAACCGCTGGGGCGTCCCCAGGTGTGGTGATGTCATGATCTGAAATTTGAACTTGGAAAGCTGAAACTCCGGCTAATGTTCCAGCAGGAGCTCGAATCTCAGCTGGAAACTCTGGAAGGGTAGCAAGATCATTACCTGCTAAGGCACTTGCATTTGTGAACCTGTCTCCAGTCAATTGCATTCCGTCACCTGAGTCGCCCGCGAATCTTATGATGACTTTTTCAACTAGTTCTACATCTGCTGGGGTCACTTGGTTAACAGTACCACGTGCTGGGGTTCCTTTATACGCTGCTGGATCATCTCCTGAAGGTATCTCTGGACGCGACCAGCTTGTCAGCTCAGCCAGACTTTCAGCTAAATCTCTCCACTCATTTGGATCCCAACCTTCAGCTATACCAAGCACTGATCCATCTTGACGAACAACAGCAAACGAAGGTAATGACTTGACCGAAAGCTCTTTCACCAATTTCTTGTCTTTGTCAACGAAAGTAAGAATCCTGTCTGACAACGGGCCTAAGAAACTGGCTGCCCCTTCAGGGTCGGAACCTGCAACAACAAAAGCCACCCTTACATCTGCGCCTTGGAAATGGCTGAGCACCCGATCTGCTGTGTCCAGTATCCAGGAGCTTTCAAGTGTGTATGGATCAAGAATCACCATTGCCATTGGAAATGTCGTTAGAGAGTCACCGAAAAGAGTTTTCCCACCTTCTATCTCTTGAATCTCAACATCCAAAATTGAAAATGTGGTCACTTATTTTCCTTAATTCTTAAGAAGGGAAGACTCATTGTCACTTCCTGCACACTAACCAATTATCAAGAACTTAGCTATGACCATTTAGAAAGATCGCCCCAAACACGACAATCAATTTATACATGAAAAAGAGTTATGAGGCATCTTGATTTTTAAAGTCAAGCGATAGTGACAGAGTCATCGAGATAGACATCTTGAATGGCATTAAGGAGTTCCACACCTTCCTTTATCGGGCGTTGAAATGCCTTTCTTCCGCTTATCAAACCCATTCCTCCAGCACGTTTATTTATCACAGCAGTTTTCACGGCTTCCTGCAGGTCGCCTGCACCTGAAGAGGCTCCGCCACTGTTGATAAGCCCCACTCTTCCCATATAACAATTAGCTACCTGCCATCTGCATAAATCTATTGGATGATCCGTTGTTAGTTCTTCATAAACAAGTGGGTGAGTTTTCCCGTACCCTTCCATAGCGTTGAACCCTCCATTTACCTCAGGAAGTTTCTGCTTGATAACATCAGCTTCAATTGTCACGCCGACATGATTAGCTTGCCCAGTTAAATCAGCTGCTGTGTGGTAATCGACACCATCTTTGTTGAAATCAGGATTCCTCAGATAACACCAAAGAACAGTGAACATTCCTAACTGATGAGCTAGAGAAAAAGCTTCACTTACTTCAACTATTTGTCGAGTTGATTCTTCAGAGCCGAAATATATTGTCGCACCCACTCCTGCAGCTCCGAGGTCATAGGCTTGCTCTACCGTTCCATACATAACCTGATCGAACTTGTTCGGAAATGTCAAAAGTTCATTGTGGTTCAACTTGACAATAAATGGGATTCGATGCGCATACTTTCTTGAAACAGCACCTAAAACTCCAAAGGTGGTTGCCACAGCATTGCAACCTCCTTCAATAGCCAATTCGACTATGTTTTTCGGGTCAAAATAATCTGGGTTTGGAGCAAATGAAGCTGCAGCTGAATGCTCTATACCTTGGTCAACTGGAAGTATTGAAACATATCCTGTACCTGCTAAACGGCCGTGATCCAGAAGTGACTGATAATTCCTCATTACTTGAGGATTCCGATCGGTTTCACTAAAGATTTCGGTTACGAAATCGGGCCCTGGTGTAGTCAGAAGTTTTGCAGGTATCGCCTCTGCGGTGTGTTCCAGCAAGTAACTAGCTTCGTCACCAAGAATTTTTTGAACATCCATTCTGTAACTCCTCTCAAGTATTAGAAGTCTGATGTCTCAGTTCAACCTTAGGCGCTTTGGAGCTATCAGATGAACTTTTTTTCACTTTAAGTAAGTTAACTTAAGTCTCTAACGCGTTCGTCGACATCCGCAAATTTTGGAGAATGTTTTCTGATCCAAGTGAACAATTCTCTTGCTCTTGGTAAAGCTCCTGACCTTTCGTATAGATCTCCTAGAGCGTAAGCGCGTCGTAAATGATGCTCTTTAGGGTGTCTGGGCACCTTCCATCCTTTTTCGAGAATTCGAACTGCATCTGAAGTTCTACCTTGATCATCCAAAGCTCCCGCCATCACCAATCGGCCTTCTGTAACGAGTGCCGCATTTGGGGAGGCTTGTCTGAGTTCATCCCAAAGAATCTCCACTTCTGTCCAATTGCTTTGAGCCCTGTAACAATCCGCCAAGACTGGATGCTGCTCTGTACTGCCTGTTATCCTTCGAAAAGACTCTAGAAATTCTGATGCTATAGACCATTGACCTAAGCGGTAATTAATCAACCCTGATAATTCAACTACTTCTGCGACTCGAAGAGACTTTTCATCTAAAGAATTTAAGATTTTTTGAGCCTCAACAAATTTTTCATCTTCAAACTCTCTAGCTGCATGACCTAACAGTGAAGCTGCACGTGCCCCTCTTTTCTCTCCCAATAATTTTCTCAACAATTTTCCAGCATCTGGCAATTGATGAGGAATATTTGGAGTGGGAACGCGCTTTTTGACACTTTCTTTCCGAATGTTCTTTTTTCTTGCCTTGGCTCTAGAAATCGCTTCAGTGGCTTCGCTTCTGAGGCGATCAGAGGATTCTCTGGCAGGTATCTCATCCTCAGGAATTCTCGTTGCAGTTCTTTTGTTTCGTTCTTCTCTGTCTTCTGATTCTTCTCGCGTAAGTTTTCCAGCACCGTGTCTTGTTACGCTTCCCCAATCTTTTCGAACATTCTCAGGTTCGGAATTACTTCTTTTGTTCCGATCTGATTGCGAATTACGTCTTTCATTCCTGCGTTTGTCACCAGAGGATCTATTTCCAGAGGTTTTGTCATTTCGACGATTACCTTTTGGCTTTTCCATGGGGAAACCATACCCCTGTAGATGCTAAAGACGCGCACAGGGCGGGACTTTTCAGCCCCGCCCTTAGCGTTAGTAATCCGGCAGCGTCCTACTCTCCCAGGGACCCACGTCCCAAGTACCATCGGCGCTGGTGGGCTTAACTTCCGTGTTCGGAATGGAAACGGGTGTGACCCCACCGCTATAACCACCGGAAACCTTGATGCTCGACCATTTCTGGTAAAGCAAAATCTAAATTGTCAAAATAAAACAGAAATCCTTAAGATCTCCATAGCGAACACGAGCACAATAAATATATATGCGATAAGTAAGTACCAAGCCCTCGGCCGATTAGTACCGGTCGGCTGAACACGTTGCCGTGCTTACACCTCCGGCCTATCAACGTGGTGGTCTGCCACGGGCCTTA
>PBYV01000001.1 GCA_002729765.1 Acidimicrobiaceae bacterium | reverse complement strand
GGAAACGTTCATGAAAAAGCGCCAGCATTTCCGTTACATGGAAAGGCCCAACTGCTCCGATCCGGAGATGTCCTGACTTAAAACCACCTGCTCTCTGAAGTACTTCCTGCGCTTCTTTTTCCAGAATCTCCATGCGTTGAGTAACGGCATAAAGTTCTTTACCTGCCTCTGTTAATTCAACACGGCGACCACGTCGATGAAATAATTCTACCCCGTAAAAACTCTCCAATGCCTGTACTTGTCCGGTGATCGTCGGTTGTCCCACATGCAACACCCTGGATGCTGCAGTGAATCCTCCTGCACTAGCTACGGCGTGAAAAGAGCGGATTTGGGTATAACTGACCTGCAAAAACAGCGACCCTTGTGGTCCGGGAAAAGAAGTTCCAGCGGCAAGATTTGTTTTCATATTCGTTAGACTGAGTCTTTTTAAGCACGTTCTCCTCTTAAGAGACACAAGTTAATACCCACAACAATCAATCAATTGATCAAAAGTATCAATCACATAATGCCCACAGGGTTTTTGGACGTTCTCATACTTCTTATTAGAAATAGCATCTGGATATTGAAGTATTATTTTATTCAGTATGGCAAATAATTCTCACAACCAGGGCATGGAAAACGTTTTAAGATTGCTAAAGCTTTTCATGGCTTCCATTACACCTTCTTTGTATCCCAAACCAGAGTCTTTGATCCCTCCAAAAGGTGACATTTCAATTCGATAACCGGGCACCTCCCATATATTGACTGTTCCATGGTTTAGCTCGTTTATAAAACGTGTAATTGAATCAAGACGATTAGTACATACTCCCGAAGAAAGACCAAAGCTAGTTCCGTTTGCAATCTTAATGGCATCATCGATATCATTAATTCTGATGATGGGAATTACAGGTCCAAAGGTTTCTTCCATAACTAATTCACAATCCCACGGCACATGATCCAGCACAGTTGGATGAAATAATGCACCTTGACGTTCATTACCATACAGTTTCTTAGCCCCTAAAGAAATAGCATTCTTGACTCGCGTTTCGAAAAGTATAGCGGAAGACTCATCGATAACAGTTCCTACATCTGTTTGCATATTGACAGGGTCTCCACAAATAAGTTTTGAGGCCTTCAAAACAATCTTTTCCACCAGTGCATCAGCTATAGATTCCTCGACTAGAATTCTTTTAACAGCAGTGCATCGTTGTCCTGAATTTTTTGTTGCTCCAGCAACAGCAAGGTTTGAAGCACGTTCCAGATCCGCATCTTCCATAATGATCAAGGGAGCATTCCCGCCAAGTTCTAAAACTGTACGGCGGTATCCCGCTTTTTCCGCAATGTATTTGCCGACTCCTACACTTCCTGTAAAGGTAACTAGATCAATATGGGGGTGCGAAATCATAGCATCTCCAATATCTTCGGGAAGTCCCGTGATCACCTGAAACATTTCGGGCGGCAATCCAGCTTCAGAAAGAATATCTGCTAGCAATAGAGCAGTTAGAGGTGTTTTTTCAGTCGGTTTGCATATCATTCGATTGTTAGTGGCAATGCTTGGAGCTATTTTATGCGCCACCATATTGAGAGGATGATTAAATGGAGTGATTGCACTTATTACCCCCTGCAAGGGCTCTCTCTGCGTGAAAATCTTTCGCTTCTGACCATGTGGAGTAAGGTCGCAGGAAAATATTTGACCATCGTCCAAAATACAAAGTTGTCCTGTGAGACTGAAAACATCAAAAGCCCGTCCAACTTCATAAAGCGAATCTTTTTTGCAGAGCCCTGATTCAGCAGTAATAATATCAGAGATCTCATCCCGACGCGAGATCAGTAAATCTGCAGTTGTAGTTAGAATTTGTTGTCTTTCGTAACGTGTTAGATTAGATTGGAAATTTTTTGCTATTTCCATTGCTTGATCTACTTGTCTTTTAGAAGCTCGAGGAACCGTCCCTACTACTTTTCCATTGAAAGGGTTTATAACTTCTACACTGCCGTGTTCTCCTTCAACTTTTTTTCCACCAATATACATTTTTTTGTCAAACATATTTTTCCCCTGGATTAAAATTCTGTCCCGTTAAGAGCATATTCGAAGATCTCTCTGCTGCGTATCGTCCGCACACCTGCACGCTTTAAATATATATCATTAAGAGGTTCACTTAAAATGAAAGGCACATTTGCCTCATGAAGGCTGCCGTGGGTGCGCAACCGCTTCCCTTTTAGCGCGCTAAGGTCATGATCTTTTTCACTTCCACCAATTACGGTGCTTTTGTCAGCAACCACTGCGAGATCCCCCTCACGGTCCAGAGGTTGTTCCAATTCTTCTGCTACATTTTCTGCCGACCAAACTTTTTCAATTCCTGCAATTGACTGAACGATTTCAGAAACTTTTTTTCGATCTTGTTTTTGTTCTAGATATATTCGTACAAAGCCACCCAATGCACCATGATGTCCTACAAATGCGTCTGTAATGGGACAGATAACTCTACAAGTTCCAAGACCTAATTCTTGATCCAATAAATCTTGTAACCAGATAACATTAGGTTCGCCACATTCATTGGATTTGTCTCCCATACCATGATCAGCAGTGAGTGCGACCAGTGCACCAAGTTCCTGCAAACGCCCAAAGCGTTGATCCATTTCAATATAAAAGCTATTTGCCTCCGTAGTTCCTGGAGCATGTGCATGTTGTATGAAATCAGTTAGTGATAGGTAAAGTATATCTGGTTTTTTTTCTTCCAGAAGTTTTATCCCTGCATCGAGGACAAAAAGGGATAATTCTGCAGAATACATGTCCGGCAGTGCCTGTCCAACAAATTCGAGCACATTTTCAATTCCATTTTCATCCATTGTACATTTGTCTGCATGTTGGGAGGAAAAACTAACTGACCCCCTAGAAAGGTCCATACCCTTTTGCAATTGTTTTCTCAGTTTGTCCTTTGCAGTTATAGAGACGACTTTTGCTCCTTCACACGAGAATTCGCCCAAAATAGAACGCGAACGCAGTAATTCCGGCCCTGTCATCACGACTGGTTCCTGACTCTCTGGATCTAAAAAGAAATTCCCGGAAATACCGTGTTTCTTTGGTTCAGTTCCGGTCACTATCGACATATTATTGGGGCATGTAAAACTTGGCATTGAACCCTGAGCTACTTTATAAAAACCTTCCTTCATAAAGCGGTCAATATTTGGTATTATCCCATCCCGTAGTCCGGCTTCAATGTATTCAGGATCTCCTCCGTCGATACATACTAGAGCCAATGGTTTCTTGGGCCAAGAATAGCTTATATCATTTAATTCCATCTAATTTACCTTAATTAATTGTTTAGCTTTTATTGCTGACTAAAACTTTATTATTAACTGTTCTGTAATTCCATGTTAAGGCTTAAAATAATTTTATTTAAATTTGTATACATAATATAATATCATTATTGTATCTTATCTATTTATTTGATCAATGGATCATTTTTAGTTTATCAGATTATACAATTTTTGNAGTNCTGTGATTNACTAATACAAAGTCCGCACTATACTGTAAAATGATCTATCCCTTAAANTTAGGCTATNGAGCANCANGCTGATTTACGAGATTTAATCCGCTTNCCCAATGCACTNACTTCTCTTTCAAAATACATTTTTCAACTGTTAAGAATTGAATCCTGTAATGNAGTTTCTCCGGAANATNAATCGTTCATTTNACAANACAAAAATAANNGNAATAAATAATAATTAGNCTAGACTAATTATTATAATAANCATATNTTAAATATAATATTGAATAATTACCGNGGGANGTNTTTTGTTCTAGAGTTNATGAAATCTATGATNAGATNAAATAAATTAAAAAAATGTTCCAGANNCTAANCAGTTATCAAAGNCCAGAGNGTCATAGTAGAANAACTGTTGTGATCTCCTGATAATTTCGATGCTTTTNCGCAGTTTTTATGATAAATTAATTTTTAATAATAATTTACTATNCTAAAATNATGAACGANCATTCACAAGTTATAGAAGAGTATCTGCTGTTACTTTACAAGCTGGACCGATCTGGGGAAAGGGCCAAGGCGGTTACTTTGGCAGAGCGTCTTGAAACCAGCCCACCTACCGTTCATGCGACAATTGCCCGAATGCAGCGTGATGGACTGGTCAATGTCAAAAAATCAAAAGAACTGACCTTGACCAAAGAAGGCCAAAAAGTGGCTGAGAATATTGCCTATCGTCACAACCTTTCCGAATATTTTCTTTGCAATACCCTGGGTATTCCCTGGTACGAAGTACATCAGCACGCACACCGTCTGGAACATGCCATGACACCTGTCGTAGTAGAAAAATTGGCTGAATTTTTGAACAACCCAGAATTTTGTCCACATGGAACACCTATGCCCGGAGCTACTCTGCCGAAAAACACAATCTCCCTCATGGAATCAGAACCGGGAATGATGGTGGAAGTCGCGATGATTGGCGAGGTTTTAGAAGACTCAGTGGATTTGATGAAGATTCTACACGATCATCGTATCATGCCCGGCAATCAACACAGAGTTGTTGAAAGAACTGAGGTAATGCGCTCGATTTCATTAGAATCAAAAGACGGCCCATCGACTCTTCCTTTTCATGTTGCAGAGAATATATTTGTGATTCAAATTCCATCGGACTAAAGCCCACCCGGGAGTCAAAACTTGCTTTAATTGTAAAAGATGAGATCACCCGCACGTTCATGAGGCTCGAATTTTTTCACGATGTCTCTTACACTCTTGTTTCCACTGTTTTTTTCATTAACATTCACTGCCGGTCCCACTAAAATAATCGTTGGTTTCATTTCTTAGGCACGGTAATGCCCTGTTATCTAATGAACACTTTCTGGCCATGAAAAATATAACCAGCCGCCTATGGCTAATGAGTATCGTCGGGATGGCTTTAATACTCAGCGTACCGATCTTAACGATTGTTTCCTCGGTCTTTGAACCCACGGGCGATAACTGGCAACACCTGAAGGATACTGTCTTGTCGGAATATATCGGCAATTCGCTGCTGCTGATTTGTGGTGTCGGCAGTTGCGCTCTGCTGATCGGTGTATCGACGGCCTGGCTGACTGCTATGTGTCGATTTCCTGGAAAGAATCTATTCGTTTGGCTTTTACTCTTACCTATGGCCATGCCAGCTTATATTGTGGCCTATACGTATACTGGCATGTTCGATTTTGCCGGACCGGTACAAACCGCCATCCGCGATTGGACAGGCTGGGGGTATCGAGACTATTATTTTCCCCAAATCCGTTCCATGAGCGGCGCGATCGCAATGCTGTCACTGGTCCTCTATCCCTATGTTTATCTTTTGGCCCGTTCTACTTTTCTTGAACAATCGGTTGGCGTTATGGAAGTTTCGCGCACTCTGGATTGCGGACCCTGGACTGTTTTTTACCGGGTGGCACTTCCCTTAGCAAGGCCGGCTATAGCGGCGGGACTTTCCCTTGTACTCATGGAGACTCTGGCGGATTACGGCACGGTTTCCTATTTCGGGCTCGGCGTATTTACCACAGGAATTTTCCGCACCTGGTTCGGCCTGGGAGATTACACAGCAGCCTCTAAGATGGCTGCTGTGCTGTTGTTGTTCGTATTCGCTTTAATAATTCTGGAACGCGTTTCCCGCAACAAAGCACAATACCACAATAGTTCTGGAAAACTAACCCGCTTCTCGGAATACCGACTACAGGGATTCAAGGCTTGGGGAGCCTTTGCTACATGCTCGATTCCCTTATTCCTGGGTTTTTTGTTGCCCGCCGCCCAACTCTTCCTTTGGGCTTTGGAAACTTGGAGCGACATGGTGGACGAACGGTTTTTAGAGTTGATTCGTAACAGTTTTCTCCTAGGCTTCGGTGCTGCCGTTATCTCAGTGCTTCTAGCTTTGTTTTTAGGCTACGGTAAAAGGATTCTACCTGGAAAAACAACGATCGTCTCGATTCGAACAGCTTCAATCGGTTATGCGGTTCCAGGTACGGTCATAGCAGTCGGCGTCATCATCCCCTTTGCCTGGCTTGATGGAAGAATAGACTCCTTCATGCAGTCTAGCATCGGAATTTCGAGCGGCTTAATTTTAAGCGGAACCATCGTCGCCGTCATGTTTGCCTACGTGGTTCGATTTTTAGCAGTCAGCTTGCAGGCTGTGGAATCAGGACTGGGCAAAATCAAACCATCAATGGAAGTTGCTGCACGCTCTTTGGGATGCCGGCCACTGGAAACTCTATTTAAAATTCACATCCCACTCATGAAAAGCTCTACACTGACGGCACTGATGATCGTGTTTGTCGATGTAATGAAAGAATTGCCAGCCACTATGATTCTAAGACCTTTCGATTTTAATACATTGGCGGTACGCGCCTTCGAATTGGCCTCGGACGAAAGATTGGCGGATTCATCGACAGCGGCATTAACCATCATCTTTGTAGGTCTGGCACCAGTGATCTACTTGAGTAAAATAATTTCTCAGTCGCGATTAGAACAAGGAAATATCTAAATATGAAACGACTTGAAGTGAAACAACTAGACATCTCTTACGGTAAGAAACAGATAGTCTTCGACGTAGATTTTAGCCTGGAAGAAAGTCAAATCGGCTGCTTGCTGGGCCCCAGCGGCTGTGGCAAAACTACCGCACTGCGCGCTATCGCCGGTTTCGAGAAACCGACTAAAGGTGAAATCGTTTTAAACGGACAAAAACTGAACGGCTCAAAAACCTTTGTCGAACCGGAGAAAAGGCATATCGGAATGGTATTCCAGGACATTGCTTTATTTCCACACCTTTCTGTCGTCGACAATCTCCAATTCGGTATACGCTCATGGCCGCGGCCCCAAAGAGACAAACGTAGTGGCGAATTGTTGGAGCTGGTCAGTATGTCACAATTCGAAAAAACCTTTCCCCATGAGCTTTCCGGTGGTCAGCAGCAACGTATTGCATTGGCCCGGGCGATAGCCCCGAAGCCATCGCTACTATTGATGGACGAACCATTCTCCAGTCTAGATGTGGAACTTAGAGAGCAACTGGCACGGGAGGTTCGACTCATTTTAAAGCAGGAAAAAATGTCCGCCATATTGGTGACCCACGATCAAGATGAAGCCTTTGCCATGGGTGACTATATCTGCGTCATGCACCAAGGCCGAGTTCAGCAAACAGATACCGCATATAATCTATATCACAACCCGGCAAACCGTTTTGTTGGTGAATTTATCGGCGAAGGTGCCTTACTACCCGGTGTCATTGCCGATACAGATACCATCACAACAGATTTGGGTGAAATTACTGGGCATTTAATGGAATCCTTCAAGCATGGGGACACTGTCGACGTTTTGATTCGACCGGAAAACGTCATCGTGGCGGGGGCGAACGATAATCAAGCAGTGATTACGGCGCGTTATTTTAGAGGATCCGGTTACTTGTATACTTTAAAAACAAGTGGGGGTGCGGAACTATTATGCTTAATTCCCGGCTCCGGGGGCCTTCAAATAGATCAATCGATTGGTGTCCGGCTTCAAATCGACCTGCCGGTCGTTTTTAAGCGCCCTTCACCCGGCACCTTTTAACGCCATCCGGCCCTATCCATTAATTTTACAGCCGCGGGATTATTGACCCCGAGTATTGTTAAATTAATACTGTCGGCCTTAAAAGTCCCGAAGCTTTCTAGCGTTTTTGAAATGCTGGCGCCTTCAACGACAGGATATTCATTGTTAACTTCAGCATACCACTTCTGAGATTTGTCTCTCACCAGGAATTCCAAAAGCGATAGGGCTTCCTTTTTATTTCGTGCGTATTTAGTAACACCCGCGCCGCTGACATTCACATGAACTCCGCGATCTCCTTCCCCCTGGTTGGGCCAAAACACCGCCAGGTTTTGAGCGGCCTTTCGCTCAGAGCTAATTTTACTGTTTATCATGCGACCTAGATAGTAGGTGTTGGCCAATGCAATATCACATTGTCCAGCCGCAGTAGCTTTCAGTAGGTCCGTATCTCCGCCGGTAGGGGGGCGTGCAAAGTTCCGGACCAGACCGCGTGCCCAGGATTCAGTTTTCTCTATACCGTTCACCTCGATCATGGAAGCGACCAAAGACTGATTATAAACACTCCCGGAAGATCGAATGCAAAGCTTACCCTTCCATTTAGGGCTTGCCAGCTCCTCATACGTCGAAAGATTGGTGGCATCCACGGTTTTCGTATTATAAATAATGGTCCGCGCCCGCTGCGACATACCGAACCAGTAGTTTTCCCGATCACGAAGGCTGGTCGGAATACGCTGCTCAAGTGTCGGGTTATCGATCGGTTGTAGTACACCGGCCTGCTTGGCTCTTTGCAATCGTCCTGCATCCACTGTGATAAATAGATCGGCAGGACTCAGGCTACCTTCAATCTCCAACCGCTTTAACAGCCCGTCGGCCTTGCCGGTCACCAGTCGATAACTGATACCTGTCTCCTTTTTGAATCTTTTGAGCAGAGGCAGAATCAAGGCCTCCTTGCGCGCTGAATAGATATTGACAAACTTATCGGCGCCCATGAGCAAAGCGGGAGCGATAGTAATGCCGATCAAAAGGATGGATAGCAAGATTTTTCCCATATGTAAGCTTTTTATATTATATGATTGTTTTTGATGAAATTTAAATGATTAGAGAAGAACCGCAAAAACACTACCCCTGCCTCGTGAATAGGTTCAATGTAGAGGCCTTTTAGACTATTTTGACCTCTCGGCTGTTCGCCACTCAACCCAAAGTTGAGTTGCTCTCCGGCTCTGGAAAGCCGTAAGGAACCAAACACCCAGTCCCAGAAAGAGAGCACCACCCCAAAGTTCTTGTTTAGATGCTCCTTTGCCGTGGAGTGATGTATATGGTGTTGCGCCGGAGACATGATGATGTATTCAAGCAAGTCCCAATAGCGAATGGAAACCGGACTATGACGTAGATTTGCGCCCAACAGATTGAAGGAAAAGGTAAATATTGAGGCCCCTAGTACCATCATCAAGGTCACTTGATCTCCAAAGAAAAAGAAGAAGAGTGCCGTAGTAAACCCATGCACCAGTGCACTACGAACTGAGAACAGTGCCGCTTCAACAGGATGTGTTCTGAACACGGTGAATGGGTTGAGTGCCGTCGCGCTATGATGAACTTTGTGGAACGACCACAANATCGGCACCGTATGGAGCCAGCGATGAAGCCAGTAGCGGGCAAAATCATCCAGTACAAACAGAAAAAGAGTAAAACCAAGCGCAATCACCCATTGTGGGAGATCGGTCGACAAAAAGGCCCTGCCATCAAACAGCACATGCATGCCGTTGAAAACCAGATAGGCGATGGTCGCTTTTGCCAACAGGCGTGGTGATAGCATCAACATCAACAGTGTNTTGATAATCATCACTTTGTAATCAGCCAATGCAGAGCGGGAAATCCACGCATGCCTGTTAAAAATCTGTATAGCACTTGAGCGTAGATTCATCTTTTTTACCAATCTCAACCACAAAAGTGCAATCAGCAAGGATGAGAGCAGGTAGCCCCAGAAAATCCTCTTCTGGGGATTGAAAAAGGCGGGNAGCCACTCACTTAACCATAGCTGCTCCGCCTGTTCAATCATCGNAAAGAATATGCTCACTTAATCATTTTCAGCGGAACGACTGGTACCGAGTGACTTCAGTAGTCCGTCCATCTGCCCTGTAGCATCATTTTTGCGTGCCTTCAAATCAAAGGTATCACCAAGCAGTTTCTGTAGCTTGATCATATGCACCTGATACTCACCCATGGAGCGATTCCCCCCAGTCTGTAAATTNCCACTGGCATCAATACCTGTCACTTGACCCCCGCCTAGAAGNACTGGACCATATCCAACCAGCCGATTCATTCGTACACCAGCTGCACCCAAATCACGACCACTGGTCTCCAAAGCCATCAGGAACCCTTTCATTTCACCCCAGTGTTTGCCATACGCAGCAAAGGCCTTTGATGCATCTCCATTACTTTCAACGATGGTCCGCAGCTTTTCCAGATCTTTGTAGCATGAACCTGCATACTTGAATGCCGCCTCTGCAATAACCTTTTCCCAATTGGTTTTAATGGTCTTAGCATAGCCCATAAGTTGCATGCGCTGCTCATCTGTCAATGCTGAGCCACCAGCATCACTAATCAACTTACGTCCATCAATGAAGGCGCCCACTATTGTGTGCATGTATTTGGTNCCNGTCTTGTCTGAATCCGCTGCATAGTAGGCATGGGCAAAGGTCATCTCCGTATATAGATCAACCACACCATCGCCGTTTGCATCAGCTACTTTCATATCTTTCTTCTTAGCGATTCCATAGGCTTGCTTCGCACTCAACTGCATAGCATGAGCCGGGGCGCCGAAATAGCCGAACGCTTCATCCCAAACATGCTCCTTGCCTGTATAATGCTTTCCTTTCTTGTATGGTTTATTGTTCGGCTTGTTATCTGCTTCTAGTTTCTCGTCAAGGTAGTTGTTGACNGCTTGACTGTAGAAGACAGCACCCATCATAAATTTGGAGAGAAGTTGAGGATAGTTGTAGCCTGTCAACGGATCAAAACCCCCTTTGGTGGAAGAGGCCTTGTCGATCATANACTCAATAACCTCCGGCCCGGTCATCTGTCCGGGAAAGCCGTTGACTAAACCCTTATAAGTCTTTCCCTTAAGATTCTTTCCCTTGGATATCTGATCCACCATGGTCTGTTTAATATTGAAATCANCCTTAGTGGTTGGATCTATAATCTTGCGCCCTTTGTCTTTTCCGACATAGTAAGAAAGCATTTTTGCCTTCAGCTCAGGATTTGGTTTTCCATTGCCCTTGCCAGTGAGCTTTTTCAATGAATTGTGCAGCACGTGCCGCGCCATTTGTCCTGTGTAGGATGTAGAATCCTTTTTGCTACCACTGTAATTCTTTACTGTAACGGGGAAGTTCCCATAAGTATTTGCATGGACACTTCCAAAACTTAGGCTGGTAGCAACTAAAGTAATCAGTAAGAAAGCTGGGTTCTTTATAAATAACTTATTCATTTTTTACCTTATTTTTAGGGCTACCAAACCTGGCAACCAAATTAAAACTTAAAGTGAATGGGTGACCAGAAGCTCGGCGAGAAACATTTCCGAGCTCCCGGTCTGAGGAGAAACCAAGGATAAAACCGATCGATAAGACTAAATCCNGNCTCCAACCTTATAATTATACTAAGCAATAAAANTAGCATNTACTAATTATTTTTGTCAAGTAAATAAAATTATTTTTTATTGACATACTATGATAATGACATGATTAGTAAAAATTTCCCTGTGTNCCACTGGTGCTGATAGTGGTTTTTTAGAGCGAACATAAGAATTCATTTTGATTTAAATTTGAATTACATAGTACAATTGTAGTTTTCAGCCTGTTTCNGGGTGTTTTTCTAAACCACCAACTNCGTGAATCAACACCANAAAACCTTCAGGANAAAGACCATGATCGAATGCCGCAACCTCGCNAAAAACTACGGCACACTAACCGCAGTCAGTGACATCAGTTTACATTTGGGTGAACAAGAATTTATTTCCATTTTAGGACCATCCGGATGCGGGAAATCAACCCTGCTGCGTTTGATTGCAGGTCTTGAAGTTCCATCTGCGGGACAGGTATTTCTGCAGGATAAAGAAATTTCAGGAAAGAAAATAAGCCTGCCTCCGGAACGTCGAAAATTCGGCATGATTTTCCAGGATTTTGCTTTGTTTCCACACCTGAGCGTGGAAGACAATATCGCGTTTGGAGTAAACGGATCAGCAAGTGCGAAACAGCAACGAGTTAAGGAACTGCTTAAACTGGTTAGTCTTCCCCATCTCGCAAAAAAAATGCCGCATCAAATCAGCGGCGGCGAACAGCAGCGAATCGCGGTCGCCCGTGCGCTTGCTCCACGGCCACGACTGATTTTAATGGATGAACCGTTCAGTAATCTGGATTATCAATTACGACAACAACTGCGACGTGACATCCGCGATATTCTCAAACACGAAGGTGTTGCGACTATTCTCGTCACTCATGATCAGGTGGAAGCCAT